>JANOCW010000412.1:0-8592 GCA_031412375.1 Gemmatimonadaceae bacterium
CGCACCGAGCCGATGACCCAGCCGAGGAGCGCCACCACGACCCGGATCATCCCGGTCCAGAACAGCCAGACGGTCCGGCCGGCATCCCACCACGCCATGAGCAGCGCCGTGATGAAGCCGCCGCGTCCCGAGCGGAAGGGAAGCGTGTAGAGCGACAGCATCGTGCACCACACGCCGGCGACGAGCAGGAGCACGGGCGCGAGGAGCGCGATCGAGACCAGCACGGCACCGGCGGCCGAGGGTCCGGAGGTAAGGGAGCCGATGAGGAAGGCCTGCCATTCCGGAATCCAGCGCAGCGGCGCGGTCAGCACGGTCAGGGCGCCGCGCCATTCGGCAGGAAAGAGCTCTATGATGGATTCGAACATGAATTCCCCACGGGAAAGGAATGCGTGACGCGCTGCCGTAGGGCCGGCCGGCGATGGAGTGGTCACATCGTGCGCGTCGAAGGGCTGGTTCGATGGTCTAGGTGAACGACGAATTGCGCAGGGTGCGCGAAACGCGCCCGATGTGCGCCAGGTCGCATTTCGGCGACCCTGCGTGGCCCTAGTCACGCACTCTGTCGGAACACGCGGACATCACGACTGCCCGGCACCTATGTGACGAACGCGTAACAGCTCCCTCTCAGGCTTGCAACCAACTCCCTGCGGCGAGATATATCGCTCCCGGACCAGCACGCCTTCCGTCCCTCACTCCGACTCTCGATGCCCGCATCGCTCGACCGCCCGCTCACTCGCCGGGTCGTATTGTCCGCGCTTGGGTTTCTTCTCGCGACCGCAGGCACTCCGCTCCAGGCGCAGTATCCCGTGGCGCCGACGCCCGTCCTCACGCTGGGATCACTTACCCGGGAGCCGCGGCTCTCCGGCTATGTCTCCGCCCGCGAGACGTTTCGCTCCGATACCTCGACGTTCATTCTCAACCGCGCGCGGCTCGCCGTGCAGGCGCTGCCGGCGGAGTTCATCGCCGTCCGCCTGCAGGCGGACTTCGCCGCCGTGGGTCGGACAACGGGAACGAGTGGCGACACCATCCCCGCGCTCCAGATCACCGATGCCTACATCCAGCTCGGCATTCCGGACAGCACGAGCCGGATTGCGCAGTTGCTCCGTCCTGCGCTGCTCATCGGGCAATTCCGCACACCGTTCGCGCTGGAGTACCTGACATCCTTCTCGAGCATCATCACGGCGAATCGTTCGCTCGCGGCGGACAGGGTATCGCCGCGGCGCGATCGCGGCATCTACGGGCAGGTGCGCTTCCCTCGACTCGTGGTGCTCAACGCCGCGGTCGTCGATGGAGAGGGGGCGAATCGCACGAACAATCCGGACGGCAGGCAGTTGA
This sequence comes from Gemmatimonadaceae bacterium, assembly GCA_031412375.1. Classification (GTDB taxonomy): domain Bacteria; phylum Gemmatimonadota; class Gemmatimonadetes; order Gemmatimonadales; family Gemmatimonadaceae; genus JANPKQ01. The sequence continues at coordinate 1,333 of JANOCW010000412.1, forward strand.
TCGTCGCGCGCGCGACCGTCCTTCCGCTGCCGACACTCAGCGTCAGCGGAAAGTGGGCTGGCCAGGGATCTGATCACCGGTGGGGATACGACGCCCGCTGGGTTCGCGGCCCCGCGGTGCTCGAGGGTGAGCTCATCGAGCGTGACGGTCCAGCCAACGCTACCACAAACGCGGATGTGCGCGCCGGGCACGTCCTCGCGGCGTACCGGGTCTACCCGTGGCTGCAGCCGGTCGTAAAGTGGGAGCAGCTCCACCAGACGCTCACCACGGCCACGACGAGCGCCAATACGCGCCTGACTCACTTGACGTTCGGCGTCAACTTCATCGCACCCCAGGACCGATTCCGCATGCAGCTCAACTGGATCGACCGATCGGAGCGGCCAGTCGCGCGGAAGGGCGAGTTCATCGCGCAGTTCCAGGCATTGTTCTAGACGGAGGGTCTCTTGAGCGCGAGCCGACCTCGGCACACCCACCGCTCCGGGCCGCCGGGGGCCGCGTGGAACGGGGTGTCCGCATTGACCGGCGCGTCATTGCTGGCACTCCTTAGCGCTCCCGTCGCTGCGCAGCGCCAGGACAGCACACACCGCGGCGTACTGCGCGACACGACGATTGCACGACTTCCCGCCGTGCAGGTCATCGGATCCGTGCTCCATGTCGCCGGCCCCGCGATCGCATCGGGTGTCCCGGCTCGAGTCTCGGTGGTGACCTCCGAGGACCTCCGCGGGTGGAAGCCACGACTGGTATCGGAGTCGCTTGCGCGGGAGCCGGGGGTGTCGTTCTACGACGACCTCGGAAGTCCGTCGAAGACGACGCTCGTGACACGTGGCTTCACCGCGAGCCCGGTCGTGGGACTGCCGCAGGGAGTCTCCGTCTTTCTCGATGGGGTGCCCGTCAACGAGCCGGATGCGGGACAGGTGAACTTCGATCTGCTGCCGCTCGAGCATCTCGAGCGCGTCGAGTTCCTGAGCGGCACGGCGTCGCTCCTCGGACCCCACTCGCTCGGCGGCGCCGTGAACCTGATGACCAGGCACGCCGAGGAAGAGCCCGCGGGAGAGATCGAGTTGACGGGCGCGTCGCACGATCGGTACTCCACCACGGCGTCACACGGCGGGCGCGCGCCGAGAGGGTGGAGCTACTACGGCGGCGGAGGATACTCCAGCGAAGGCGGTTGGCGCGATCTGACGGACGCAACGCAGCTCCATGGGCTCCTCAACGTCGGGCGGCTCGGGCCCGCGGCGGGAATGCGGATGCAGGCATTCGCCGCGAACAGCAACGCCAGAACCGCCGGCTCACTTCCGTCGAGCGTCTATCGCGTGAAGGCCGACTCGAACCTGTCGGCCGGCGACTTCGAGGATATCAGCCAGCTTCACGTCGCCGTCTCCGGATACCGGGGGCTCGGAACGGGCCACGGCTCGGCTGTCGCCTACGTGCGGCTGAGCGATGCCGAACGCTTCAACGTGAACCAGGTCGATGATCCGGACGTCCGCAGCTTCTCGGACAACCGGAGCATCGGTGGGAGCGCCGACTGGCGTACCGCAGTGTCAGCGGGCTCCGGGGCGCTCGGACTCCGTATCGGAGCTGGGGGCTCGACCAACCGGTCGAGGATACGGATCTACGCCGAGCGCATCGACCCGCGCCTGACCACCGACATCGAGAGCCCGATCACGAAGCTCGACGCGTACTCGCTCGCCGACTTCGTGGTCGGGCGTGTCACGATATCCGGCGGTGCTCGATATGACCTCGTGCGAATCCCGTTTCGCAACCTGCTGGATAGGGCTCGCGACACGACGAGCACGTATCAGCGCCTGAGCCCACGCGGCGGCGTGAGTGTCGCCGTCGGGAGCGCAGGATCCCTGTACGCATCTGCAGGGCAGAGCTTTCGTGCGCCGGCGATCATCGAGCTCGCCTGCGCAGACCCGAACGAGCCCTGCCCGCTGCCGTTCGCACTCGGGGACGACCCTCCGCTGGATCCTGTCGTGGCGACGACGTTCGAGGCAGGAGGTCGCTGGGTAACCAATGCGGTCGAGCTGACGGCATCGGTGTATCGAACCAGCGTGCGGAATGATGTCTTCCTCTTCCCGTACAATGACGCGAGCGCACCAGCGGGATCGACGATCGATGGCTTCTTCGCGAACATCGCGCGCACGCGCCGCGAAGGAATCGAGCTGGGGTCGCGTTTCAGGCTCGGGTCGCTGAACCTGCACGCGAATCATGCCTGGACCAGCGCCACCTTCCAGGTGGGCGGGATCGACATCTTCAGCATTCGCGAGGAGATGGGTGGGGACAACGAAATCGCGAAAGGCGATCGATTGCCACTCGTTCCCGGTCAGGTGACATCGCTCGGCGCGTCGCTCGAGCTCCCCCGCGACGCTGACCTGGGAGTCGAGGCGCGCTACACAGGGGAGCGGTTTCTCCGCGGCGACGAGGCGAACGAGGAAGAGCCGCTCGATGACTATTGGCTGGCAGATGCGCGGATCGGGATCCGTTTCGGGCGATGGGCGGTGCAGGCGATCGTCCGCAACGTCCTCGACAGCGGGCACGAGACCTTCGGCACCTTCAACATCAACCAGGGCGCTGGCGGCGTGCTCGAGCGGTTCCTGACTCCCGGCCCCCCTCGGACCCTGCAGCTCGTCGTTCGGCGCAGGATCGGGGGCTGACCCGGACTCCCGGAGATCGCGACTCAGCGCTCGGCGGTCAGCGGCACGAAGTCATTCGCTGGCCGCCGTTCCACGGATAGACCGGCCGCCTGCCACGCTGCCCAGCCACCGACGAGCGCCCTCGCTTTCGGCCATCCCGCCTTTCGAAGCTCGCGCGCCACCCGGGCGCTCGTGTGTTCGTCAGTTCAGGCACAGTAGATCACGAGCGTGCCGTGATGGGTAAGGCCGATCGCGGTTGCGCTCCTCACGGGTTCATCGGGTGAGAGCCGCACGGCACCAGTCGCCTGAAGGTCATCGGCAGCGTAGTTGCGCTCGGCGCGGGCATCGATGAAGGTGACTGGAGTGCCGCCCTGCCGCAGCTCGCGAAGCTCGGGGATGGTGATCCGCTCCGGCACGGGTTCACCGCCGCGGACCGATCCTTCCGGCGCGATCGCCGGCAGCACCGCCGGCGCGGCCCTCGTGCGCGAAGCGTGCGAGCGCAGGAAGAGCGCGATGCCACCCCCATGCAGGACGACGGACAGCAGGACCACGAGGCAGGTGACCGTGAAGATGTACTGGGCACCTTCGAGACCGCCGAACACCGGCAGCAGCGCGAAGAGGAGTGAGCTCAACCCGCGTGGACCGAAGAGCGCGATCATCCGCCGCTCGCGCTCCTCGAGTCCGATGCCGGCGAGCATGGGATACAGCACCGCCGTTCGGGCGACGAGGGCGATTGCCGCAAAGAGCAGTGTGCTCCCATCGATCACCGTCAGTCCGTCCCAGATGAGCGAGCCCCCGAAGGCGACGAAGGTGAGCAGGAGGAGCATTTCCGCGGTCGCTTCGCCGTATTCGAGGAAGCAGTCGCACAGCTCGACATCCTGGGCGCTCACGAGCAAGCCGGCGGCGAACGCGGCGAGGAATCCGCTGCCACCAACCGACTCCGCGACGGCGAACGATGTGAACGCCAGTCCCAGCGCATACATCGACTCGTAGTCGCGGCGAACGCCGATGCTGCCGCGCACCGCCGCCAGCATGCGGATTCCCAACCAGCCGACCGCGGCGCCGAGCGCGGGGCCGAGCAGGAAGAGCCCGACCGCACTGCGCGCGATGTCTCCGCCGGCGACATCGCCGTCGCCACGAAGCAATAACATGGAAAGCACCACGATCGGGAGCAGCACGACGTCGTTCATCCCCGCCTCGACGCGCAGGGCCACGCGCGCACGCAGCGGAAGCGCCTTCGAGCGAAGCAGGCTTCGAAGGAGCACCGGATCCGTCGAGGCGAGTGCGGCACCGAGAATCGCCGCGGCCGGCAGCGAGACGTCGAGGAGCAGGCGCGCCGCGACCGCGATGATGACGGCGGGAACGAGCGTTCCCGGGCCGAGCATCCGCCATGTGAGCCGGCGCTGGGTCCGGATCTCTCCCGTCTCGAGAGTCACCGCATCGCTGAACAGCACGAGCGCCAGCGCAAGCGTTGCGAGCGTCTGCAGCACCGGTGAGTCGAGGCGAATGTCGATGAGCCCGAGTCCCATCGGGCCCAGCATCGCTCCGAGGCCGAGAAAGACGGCGACGAGGGGGAGCCCGCTGCGCTCGAGAGCACCCGACAGCAGCGAGGCGACGACGATGACGATGCCCACGAGGGCGATCGTCGTGGTGAAGTGATCCACTGCTCTCCGGGCTCAGAACCGTTGGACAGTCACCGCCTACTTCCCTTCTGCCTCGAACAGCGCCAGGAACTCGCCGTAGCCTTCGGCCACGAGCTTCGATGTCGGGATGAAGCGCATCGACGCCGAGTTCATGCAGTATCGAAGGCCTGTCGGGGCGGGACCATCATCGAACACGTGCCCGAGATGGGAATCGGCGCGGGCCGACCGTGCCTCGGTGCGCTGCATGAACATCTTGCGATCCGTTTTCGTCGTTACGTTTTCCGGAACGAGCGGCTTCGTGAAGCTGGGCCATCCCGTGCCGGAATCGAACTTGTCGTGGGAGCTGAACAACGGCTCTCCCGAAACGACGTCGACATAGATCCCCGGTTCGTGGTTGTCCCAGTACTCGTTCCGGAAGGGCGTTTCCGTTCCTTCATGCTGAGTCACCTTGTACTGCAGTGGCGAGAGCTTCTGCTTGAGCTCCGCGTCATCCGGCTTTCTGTAATCCATCGAAGGTATCCTCCGGCTATCGGTGTGATCCTGCTGTCAGCGGCGACATCGCCACGTCATCATCGGTGCGCGGTACAGCGTCGAGCCCGAAGGCGTTCGCAACGAGCTCATATGATCGTCGGCGCGCCGCATGGTCCCAGGTGATCGTCACGATCATCACCTCATCAGCACCATAATCCCGGGCCACGGCCTCGATCCCGGCACGAACGGCAGTGGGAGAGCCGGTAATCCGGCGCCGTGCGCGCTGCAGTCCCGGCGGACGTGGACCCTGCTCTGCCAGGAACCGCTCGGCTCTCTCGATGGTCGGGACAGGAAGCAGCTCGCCGCGCTGAAGCAGCGTGAACGCCATCTTCGAGCTCGAGGCAAGGCGCCTCGCTTCCTCATCGGTATCGGCGCAAATGACCCAGACCGCGACCACGACGCGCGGCTCCGCTCTCCACTCCGACGCCACGAAGCTCTCCCGATAGCGGGCCGCGATCTCGACGCCTTCAGGGCTGATGAAGTCGGCGAACGCGTATGGGAGGCCGAGTTCCGCCGCCCAGATCCCGCTCTGCGGCGACGAGCCGAGCATCCACGGTTCGGGGATGTCCGGCCGACCGGGAAGTGTGGCTGCCAGTCGTGCGAAGGGGTGAGCCGGGGGCATGCGATCGCCGAGGTACGCAAGCAACTCGGCGAGCTGCTGCGGAAAGTCATCGGGGGCTGCATTCCGCCGGTCGCGCTGCAGCGCGAAGGTCGTCGTCGGATCGGTGCCAGCGGCCCGGCCCAGGCCGAGGTCGATGCGGCCGGGCGCAAGCGCCGCGAGCATGCTGAAATTCTCCGCGACCTTGAGCGGGCTGTAGTGCGGCAGCATGACGCCGCCACTCCCGACGCGAATGCGGGATGTGGCGAATGCGATGGGTCCGATCAGCACTTCCGGGCTCGCGCACGCCAGCATCGGTGTCCCGTGATGCTCGGCGACCCAGTAGCGGTGATATCCCAGGTCATCGGTGAGCCGGGCGAGATCGAGCGTGTTGCGAAGCGCGTCGACGCCCGTGAACCCTTCCGAAATCGGCGACTGGTCCAGAACGCTCAGCCGCAACCCTGTATGACCCATGCTCATTGTCGTTCGTGAGAACGCTGAAGATGCACGAGTGGTTCCAGCGTCAGGCTGTGGTGGAGCGAGTAGTTGACGGGGCCGCACTCGCCTCCGATCAGACCCGCACCGCTTCACCCGCCGGGAACTGCTCCTCGATGCGCGATTCCACGGTGCTGATCATGCCGTCCGCCGTGCGGAGCTCTGCTGCCCCGCGCTCGACCTTTTCCCGCTCGGTCGCCAGGAACCGCTCGTAGGGCTCGATTACCTCGAGCATCTGGCGCTCGTACTGTTTGAGCTGTTCCTCGAAGTTGGTGGAGAGGAGGGCGGCAAGGTCGACGTTGAGCCTCGCGATGGTTTCGTGCAGCTGCTTGATGAGCTTCTTCCGGCGCGCGGGGAGGATCAGCCAGCCGGCGACGGCCAGCATCGTCGCCGTGAGGATGCCGGAGAGGTCGAGGGCCGCCGTGGTGAAGATCGCGACGAGCACTGCCCCGAGTCCGACGGCGAGCACGTTCACGCCAAACGTCTGGGCGAGCGACTCCTTCACGGCAGCGACGATCTCCCGCGCCTCGCGATCGGTGTCGAACTGGCCGAGCCGGTTCTCGACGGGGGCGCGGAGCCGGGCAAACAGCTCCTCCCGGTTGTAGTTGAACTCCGAGCTGCCGCGCGGCGCGAGCGCTCCCTTCTCGCGCAGCCGCTCGGTGTGCGCCTGCACCTCAGTGAACGCGGCATTCCAAAGCTTCATGTTGTTGCGCACCAGCCAGTCCACCATGCGGTGGACGACGTTCTCGATCTGCTGTGGCCCATCGCCGATGACTTCGTTCCGGAAGCGGTTCTCCACCGCGTCCTTGTTGCGAAGCAGGCCGACGTTGCCGATTCGGATCGTCACCTCGAACCACGCCTGGCCGCGCCGCTCGATCTCGTAGAGCACGTTGCGCACATCGGTCAGGTAGCGATCGGAGTCGGCGCGCATGTCGGCGAGATAGCGGTCGAGCTGGTCGCGGATCGCGTGCAGCACCCGGCCATCCTCCCGCACGACCTCGAGCCGCCCGGTGAGCGACTCGAGATTCACCTGCACGATGTGCCGCACCACGCCGAGGGGTGAGAGGAGCTTGAGGCGGACGCGATCGGTCTCACGGAGCGTCTCGAGGATGTAGGTCTCGAGCGCCGGGTACTCGTTGAGCGGATCGAGTGCCGGCCGATCAGCGTCGTCACTGTCGCCATCACGCCCTTTCGCGCGCGCCGTCGTTTTCGATCGCAGCGCCTCGAGAGAGCTCACCATGTAGATCGCCGAGGGAGCCTGGCCGAGGCGGCTGGTGACTTCGCGCTGGAGATACTCGCGCACGCGGCCGAGCTGTTCCGGCGAATTCCGCCGATCGGCCCCGTTGACGACGAAGAT
>JANOCW010000413.1:0-18433 GCA_031412375.1 Gemmatimonadaceae bacterium
CGCGTCGGGATGCTCAGCCGCCGCCGGGCTTCCGCCGCGCGATCATACATCCGAGGCAGCTCCCGGTCGAGCATCGCGTCGTAGAAGCGAAGCTCCAGCAACTGCGCGTTCGCGAACTCCAGGATGTATTCGACGTCGTGATCGTGCGGCCGCGGCTCGATGACGAGGGCGTTGTCCCACGTGAGGACGGTGAGCTCGTTCGTGTAGTAGGAGAACCGGTGCGGCAGCAGCTCCCGGCGCGCCTCCGGCGACAGCTCGTCGCGCTCGTTGAGGAGCAATGACACGAGGTGCTCATCGGTCAGCACCCGGGGACTCGCCTCGCTGCCGTCAGGGTGAATGAGGCGCCGCACACGGAAGACGACGTACGACTCGGTCACCGGGGCGAGCCCTGGCCGTTCGATCGCCGGTCCGAGCAGCTCAAGCAGCCGCGTCAGTTCTCGGTCGAGCAGCACCGCCAGCTCGGCAGACGTGTCCGCCGCGGCGCCGAGGGCAGCGAACCCGTCCCACGACAGGCCCGGCGGCGCATCCATCGTCGCGCGCAGGGCGCACACGCCGAAGTCGAACACCCTCGCCGAGATCGCCACGGCGCGCACCGTCCCGTCGATCATCACGGGGGCGGAACCGAGCGTGACGGCGACGGGCGGGTTCTTGATCTGGATGGCCTCGGCCTCACCCCGCGCCGGCAGCGCACGCTCCGGCGCGCTCTCGGCCAGCAGCGCGCTCGTGCGCTCGAGATCGATCGCGTAGCCGACATCGTGCAGCCGGTACACGATCGCCGAGCCCTCGACGATGAGATCGGGAGAGATCTCCCGGCGCGCTTCGGTCGTCGTCACCGCTGCAGTGCTCCGCTCACAGGCCGTTCGGATGATGCGAGCGCTCGCGCGATCGCGGCGTGAGTACGCCACTCCCGCCCCCGACAACGTAGCGCAGTCCTGCCGCCAAAGGCATCTTTCGAGCGAGATCATCGCCCTCGCCCCGCCCGGAGTGTCACCATGAGATGGGCCGTTCCGTCGTTGCGCCTCACCCGTGCACTCCCGGTCCTCCTGCTCGGCGCGTGCGTATCGCCGCCGGTGCCGGCGTCCGACTCGCCTTCACCGGCGACGACCAGCGCGTCTGCCTCCCCGGTGCGGCTGGTGGTGTTCATTACCGTCGACCAGCTCCGCACGGACTACCTGACGGAGAAGTACACGGCGCAACTCACCGGCGGGCTCGGCCGGCTCGTTCGCGGCGGCGCCTTCTTCGTGAACGGGGTGCACGATCACGCGACGACGGAGACGGCACCAGGACACGCGAGCACGCTGTCGGGGCGCTTTCCGCGCAGCACGGGCATCGTCCGTAACAACGTCGGGGTGAATACGCCGGACGCCCCAATGATCGGCGGGGGAGGACTGGGTGCATCGCCAGCGCGCTTCCGCGGCACGACGCTCGTCGACTGGTTGGTCGCACGGGACGCGCGCACGAAAGTGCTTTCAGTGTCGCGAAAGGATCGCGCGGCCATCCTGCCGATCGGCCGGTCGCGCCAGCCGGTGTACTGGTACGCCACGGACGGCCGGTTCACGACGAGCTCCTGGTACGCCGACACCCTGCCCACATGGGTGCGACGGTTCAACGATCGCCGGCTGCCGCAGCGCACCGCAGGCCGCACGTGGTCGTTGCTGCTCCCCGAAAACGCCTATCCCGAGCGCGACAGCGTCCCTGCGGAGAATCGCGGAAGCAACGTCGTCTTTCCGCACCAGCACCCGGCGGATTCAGCAACCGCAGCGGGTCTGCTGCCCAACTATCCGGCGATGGACGAGATCACGCTCGATCTCGCGCTCGAAGGCATCACCGCACTCGGCCTTGGCCGCGGACCGCAGACCGACGTCCTCGCCATCGGCCTCTCGGCGACCGATGCGGTCGGACATGCCTTCGGGCCCGACTCGCGCGAGATCCATGATCAGGTTGTTCGCGTGGACCGAATGCTCGCGACCTTCTTCGACTCGCTCTACGCGCTGCGCGACAGCGCGCGGATCATCGTCGCACTCACGGCCGACCACGGCGTCGCCCCGATCGCCGAGCTGCACTTCGGCTCGACGGCGGCGGGGACGACGAGCCTCGACACCCTCGTCGCCCGCTACCGGCAGACGCTCAGCGCGCGCGGCGTGGACAGCACGGCACTCGACTTCGAGCCGGGAATGCTCTTCGCCAACCGCGAGGCCCTCTCGCGCGCGGGACTCGGCCCCGACTCCGTGCTGCGCGCGTTTGCCGCCGATGCACGCCGGGTTCCGCGAGTGATGCGCGCCGACGCCATGACGGATCTCGCCCGTGCGGACACGGTGCGCGACACGATCGCGCGCCGCTGGCTGCACTCGATCCCCGGGGACCTCAACGTCGGTGTGGTGATCACCCTCGACCCGTACGTCTACTGGGGCGCCGGACTGTACGCGACCCACGGAACGCCGCACGACTACGACGCGAGAGTGCCAGTCATCTTCTACGGTCGGGAGTTCAGCGCCGGCCGCTTCGACACGCCGGCGCGCGTGGTGGACATGGCGCCAACGCTCGCCGCGGTGCTCGGGGTTACACCGCTAGAGCGGCTGGACGGTCGTGTGCTGACGAGGGCGATCAAGGCGCGGTAGCGCGCGTCGCGTTCCTCCACATGCTTGGAGGAACCAGCCGTCAGCGAGGTATGCGCGTCGCTCCGGGCCGAGCGAGCACGGCCTGCCACATCGCCGGGTCTTCCTGCCCGATGTACCACAGCGCAAAGCGTTTCACGCCATTGCGTTCGCCAACGGAGACCAGCCGACCAAGGAGGGTCGCATCGGTCACCCAGACCTCGCCCCCGCCACGCAGCGCACCGCGTAACGAGCCGGTCGCACTGTCTCGCATCAGCGGAACGGCGGCACCGTTCAGAACGCCGGCCTCGGCGAAGGTCACCGTCACGCCCTTGCCAGGCGCGGGCCATCGGTAGCCGTACAGCGGAAGTCCCGCAACGATCCGCTCCGTCCCGACCTCGCTGATCCGCAGCCGCAGCGTCCGCTCGACCCACTCCGGTTCCGCGACGGGGCCGGGGGTGCCGCCCGCCCAGTGCTGGTCGTAGAGCATGGGCAGGATGAAATCCGCCCCCGCATCGACGAGCGCGCGACCGGGATAGGCCAGCGTGTCGGCCGCCGGGACAGCGACCACCACCGGGCCGAGCTGCCGCGCATGGAGCGTGTCAGCGAGCGCGCGTACGACGGCGAGCAGCGCGGGAAGATCGTCGGTCGCGTGGGCCTCGAAGTCGAGCACGGCTCCGCGATGCTGGGCGGTGGTCATCGTGGCGGCGACTGAACCGGCGACCCTCGAGAGCATGCGAGGGTTTGCGGCAAGGCGGCGAATCGTCGCGGGACGAAACGACGGGTGCAGGTACGAGGTGACGAGCGCGAAGCGGCGAGCCGGGACACGCGTACTGTCCGCCGAGTCGAGGTGCAGGGTCAGCGGCAGTCCGCCCGCGGTGTCGAGCGCGATCCATGTCGTCACCAGGGCGTCGAGCGCCGCACCGTTCCGCGCGACGCTTCGGGCACTCGCGGAGTCCCAGAACGCCGTGAAGCCCCAGACCTCGCGCGGGGTGAGCGCGGCTGGCGCGCCACCGGCCCCGCCGCACCCCTGGGGCATCATGCCGGTGACGGCGATGAGGCCGGCGGCGGCGATGGTACGGGCGATCCTACGAATCGCGCGATGCATTCGCTGGAGCCCCCCCGCGCCGGCAGGTCGTGCAGACCAACGATGACCCGAGGAACGATTGAATCCGGCGACCGAGCGACCCGAAGATGTGCTTCGCGCAGAGCAGGCGGTTGCAACGCGAGCACACCCCGCCGTGCACGGGGTCGAACGAAGCGCCGCATTCATCGCACTCCGCGATCATGCTCGAGGGGCGCAGCATCTTCACCATCGCCATCTGGGATGTCTCGCTGGCTACTGCGGGGGATGGCCGTGCGCATGATCACTGCCCCAGATCAGCTTGGGGTCGTCCCCGGCAAAGACGTTCGCGTGCACCATCCATCCGAACAGTTGCGGCGTGAACTGGCCACCCGCCGCCTCGCACGCGGAGCGCGTCGCGATGCTGCCGACAGGACCGAACAGCGGCTGACCGTCGCGCGCCTCGGCGATGCGGCGCCGGTCGGCAGGGAAACAATAATTGATGTGCCGGTGCCAGCGCGCGATGCTCAGCGGAATGCGCGCGTCGAGATCGGAGGGCGTCGCGCGCCCCGCCGCCGTGTACATCGCTCCGAGCAGGTCGAGTGATCCGTCTGCGCGCTTTCTGTAGAGCAGCGAGCTTGGCCTGGTCGGATCGAAGCGCGCGTTCTCGCGCATCGTGCGCGTGGGATGGATGTAATGATAGATGGGCTGATCCCGTGCCTCGGGCGCAAACATGTGAAAGCCGTCAGCCAGCGCCAGCGTCACATCCCGGTAGCGGGCGATGCCGCGACGGAGCTCCCCAACGACCTTGGCCGCTCGCGCCGAGTCGCCCGCGGCCAAGGGCCGCTGCGGGGTGAGGTCGAGGTGGGGGCCGTCCATGTGCGCGTTCATCGACTGCTCGACGGCCATCGCCACCTGCTCGTTCATTCCCATCGCCGCTGCAGCCGCGGCCGCGGTCGATGCACCGGCCGGCTGCGGGGCGGCCCGTCGCTGGACAGGCTGCCGCGGGGGCTGCTGGTCAGCCGAATGCCCCGCGTGGTCGCCGCCCCAGATGGTCGAGGGATCGCTCCCGGCGAACACCATCGCGTGCACCATCCACCCGAACACCTGCTCGTGAAACTTGCCGTCGACCGCATCGCACTGCTCACGGGTCGAGATGCCGCCCGCCGGCCCAAACAGCGGCTTGCCGCCCTTCATTTCCCGCCACCGCTGCCGGTCGCGAGGTTTCGGGACGCAAAAGTTGGTGTGTGCATGCCACCGGGCAATGCCCAGCGGGACGCGTTCATCGAGCTGCTCGGCCGACAGCCGCCTGGGCGCGTGATACATCGCGCCGAGCAGCTCGAATTCTCCCGCAGGAGTCTTTCGATAGAGCAGCGACGACGGCTGGGCGGGGTCGAAGCGGAACGACTCCTTCATCGAGCGCCAGGTGCTCGTGAAGTGATAGACCTCCTGGTTCAGTCGGGGCGCGAAGATCTCGTAGCCATCGGCCTCCGCGACCCGCACATTCCTGTACTTCTCGATGGACGTCCTGAGCTCCGCGGCAACCAGTGCAGCGCGCGCCGAGTCCGCGGGAGCGGGGATGCGGGCCGGGGTGAGCTTGAGGTGCGGGCTGACGGCCATCGAACCGCTCATCGATGCGTTGACCCCTGCCGTCATTGCGTTCCCGTGCGCTTCGGCGGGAGTTGCCCGTGGACTCGGCGCGGCGGGTTTCGCTGCCGGAGCCGGTGCCCCATGGTCGTGGGCCGGCTGTGCCTCGGTCAGCGCCGGAAACCCGGCGAGGACGAGGGCGATTTGGAGGAGGGAACGTGGTCGGACTATGGTTCTCGTGGAACAGAACATGACTTCCTCTGAATTATGCCGTCGAACGAAGGCGTCCGCGGTGTTCATCGTACCTGATTCCTGACAACCAGTGGACTTTACCAACCTCACTCAGCAACTCTCCGCGCAGCCGCTCCTCGCGGTCGCCGTGGTGTTCCTGGCGGGCGTGCTCACCAGCCTTACCCCCTGCATCTACCCCATGATCCCGATCACGGTTGCAATCGTGGGGGGTCAGACGGTGGGCGCCGCACCGCCTCCACGCTGGCGCGCGGCCGCGCTCACGCTGACGTACGTGATGGGGCTCGCGCTGGTTTACGCCGGCCTGGGACTTTTCGCCGGTCTCACGGGTACCATGTTCGGAACGGTGAGCACCAATCCGTGGCTCTACTTCGCCATGGCGAACCTGCTCATCGTGGCCGCGCTGATCATGCTCGATGTGCTGCCGGTTCCGATCCCCGCTTCGCTGATCGCGCGGGCATCATCGGCGGGCACCGGCGGACGATTTTCCGGCGCGTTCGTGATGGGCGCGATGTCAGGGCTCGTCGCGGCGCCCTGCGGAGCGCCGGTGTTTGCGGCGGTGCTCACCTGGGTCACGGCGACCCAGAGTGCCGGACTCGGGTTCGTGTACCTGTTCGTGTTCTCGCTCGGAATGAGCACCTTGCTGATCGTGGTCGGACTGTCGTCGGGTGCGCTGGCGCGACTGCCGCGTGCGGGTGCGTGGATGGTGTGGGTGAAGCGGCTCTTCGCGCTCGTGATGCTCGGCGCGGCGGAGTACTACCTGATCAAAATGGGACAACTGCTGCTATGAGATCGATCGTTGCTGGTGCAGTGCTCGTTGCGTCCGCCGCCGCATCCCCGCTATCCGCGCAGAGCGTGGGACTGCCGATCGGAACCGTCGCCCCCGCGGCTGCCGTGCAGACGCTCGATGGAAAGCTCGTGGACCTGAAGCAGTACATCGGGAAGACGCCGGTGGTGATCGAGTTCTGGGCCACATGGTGCCCGAACTGCAAGGAGCTCGAGCCGACCTTCATCGCGCTCCGCAGGAAATACGGGAGCAAGGTCAAGCTGCTCGGCGTCGCCGTCTCGGTGAACCAGTCACCCGCACGCGTTAAGGCCTACGCGAAGAAACACGCGTTGCCGCTCGAGGTGCTCTGGGACCACGACGGCAATGCGACGGACGTCTACTCGGCCCCGGCCACGTCCTATGTCGTAATCATCGACAAGGCGGGCAAGGTGGCCTATACCGGATTGGGTGGGAAGCAGAATCTCGACGCGGTGGTGGCGAAGCTGGTGAGGTGACGCCTACGAACCCGCCGGTGCGTTACACGGACGGCCATCGGCGAGACGGCACGGCTCGAAACCGAACACGCGTTCTTCGCTCCAGAGCACGGTATCGCGAGGCGCGGTACGGCCATCGGATCCCTGGGCAGGCGTGATCGGGCCGAGAGCAGCGACCTTCCAGATCCAGTCGTGGAGATTGCGGTCGATCACGAAGGAGTTGCAGGCGATCTCCTCGTACTCCGACGCGGCGACCTCGCCCTGAACCGCGGGGAACTGCGAGCTGCGGTGCCAGAACACGATCTGGTAGCGAGTCGCTCCCGGGACGTCGCGCCAATCGAAGGCAAGCCGGAAACCTGATCCGCGCGCTGCATGCGGTGTGCAGGCAAGCGTCAGATCGTTCTGCTTGAACCGACCCCCCAGCTCCGGACTGACGAGAAGCACCGGCGCGTATACCGCCTGTTCAGCGGGAGGCGCGGTGAAATCCGTGTTGCTCGCGCAGGCGGCAAGCACGAGCAGGGCGACGACGGAAAGGGCGATGCAGTGACAGCGGGTGTGGCGCATCCGGTCCGTCCTGATGGAATCGCGCCGAAGCTAGACCGGCCTGCGAGGAAGGGCAAGGACGGGCCGTTGCGCGCACGACGACGAGGGTGGGTGTTTCGCCCTCACGCCGCCGGCGGCGGCTCCAGTTCCTCTGACGATTCGATCTGAAGGCGGTCGTGAAGCTGGCGGGGAATCTCGGTGCTCTTGATGCGACGACGCAATGCGGCAGCGGCGCGCGCTTCACGCGCTGCTTCGTACAGCGTGTCGCTGAGGCGCTCGAGCTGGCCGGTCGTCTCCTCGCTCACATCCCCCGCCGCGCACGCTTCGGCGATGTGGTTCGAGAGCTCTTCCTCCACATGCTTCAGCACGGGGCGCAACGGTTCGAACCTCGATCGCTTCTCCATTTGTCACCTCGCGGAGCGTGATGCCATGCGGCCTCGCGTCACTGTACAGTGGATGGAAGGCATGCGCCATGCCCGCGGTTCGACGCGTGACTGACGTCACACCGTCGGGTGAAGTCGCGGAGGCCCGTTGGCGCCCTCCAACACACTGTGGCGGAACGCGTACCAGCCACGCACCAGATGGCTCAACTCGCTGCCGTACAACGACCTCGGTCATTCCCGCCCCGCGTGCGGCGTTCGCCGGCCGGCGGATCGCACCCCGGAGCGTGCGAGCGGGCTGCCCTCAGTTGCGCCCGTCAAGTCCAGCTCGAGCAGAGTTCTCGACGGCTGCGGATCCATCGTGTGCTGAATGCTGATCCGGTCGATCACGGCTGGTTCGGTCACGCGAATCGCGTGCAGGCGCCGCAGCATCGCTGCGCTGTGCGTGGGATAGAAGCTCAGCGTGCAGTGCGGCGTGAACGAGAAGCGAGGCCGATCGAATCGAAGCCCGCTGGTTGCGATTCGTTCGTGCAGCATCCGCAGGGGCCCGTGGGGGTCGAGCGGCAGGACGATGATCGTCGTCTGCATGAAGCGGATCGGCGGCCCGAAGGGGAGTATGAGCGGCGGCGTCGATGCGGCGATCGGCTCGAGCGCGCGCCGGAGGTCGGCGAGAGTCGTCGTCGGGTTCATCGGGCCGACGCCCGACGACCCCGCGATCGTCACGTGCGGTGGGGCCGTGGCCGCGAGCTTTGCGTCGAACTCGCGCTGGATCGCCGCGATGCGTTCCGTTGCCGCAGGCCCGATCGACGCAATGATGAAGATCCCGTTGATGGCCACGCAGTCTCGTCAGCGTGGCGCAGGGAGCGGCGCGAGGGCCGCGGCGGGCATCAACGAGAACGACAGCGCACCGACGCCGCGCTCATCGACGGGCAGGGAGATCGAGAGAAAGGTCCGGTCGATCCAGTTGTCGGGTTTCGTCTCGTTGTGGTAGCGAACCACCTTCAGTCCGGCGAACGTCCCGATCGCCGCGCCGACGACGACATCGCTCGCCCAATGCTTGTTGTCGTACATCCGCGAGATGCCGGCGAGCGTCGCGCCACCGAACAGGGCGGGACCGATGTACCAGGTGGCGTTGGGCCACCACTCGTCGGTGGTGCGGGTAACCGCGGCGGCCGCGGCGAATGCCATGACGGTGTGGCCTGACGGGAAGCTGCGATAGTCCTGGCTCGCGAAGCCCCGCCCGAGCTTCATGTTTCGCGGATCGTTCACGTCCATGTAGGGCCGGGCGCGGCCGATGACTCCCTTCAGCAGATATGTCACCCCACCGCCGACAGCGAGCGCCTCGAGCCCATGCAGCCCCAGCTCGGCCATGCGTTCATTACCACCGGTACGGCCCACGAAATAGAGCGTCGACCCGATGATCAGGGAGCCGGGCGTCGCGACCTCGCGAACCACCGCCGCCGACCGCCGAATCCAGGTCCGCTTCTGCAGCAGCGAATCCTGCGTGCGCACCGCGAGCTGCTGATCGGCGGGCGTGATCGCGACCGCCAGCGCGGCGAAGCTCGCGAGCGCGACGAGATCGAAGCTCGTGAACAGCGGCTTGGTTCTCGCCGGATCATCGGGCAACTGGAGGGCGCGCGCCTCCACGACCGGAGCCGCAACGAGCATGAACGCAACGAGGGGCGAGAGCGCCCGGCTCGCGCAGATTTGACGAGGCATGCGGCGTCTCATTGCAGTGCTCGTGCCTGTCGAAAGTCCATGCGGCTCAGGGAACCTCGGGCTCCCGCACCGGCGCGAGATCTCCGGCGGCCCTGTACCAGTAGGCGACGGCGAGAAGAAAGATGCCGACGAGCAGGAAGCTTCCTACCCTCAACCCGATGGTGGCGAGCGCATATCCCTGCGCGACCGCCTTCAGCGCCGCGAAGATCGCGAGACCCAGCCCAATGCGTCGGACGTCGGAGAGCGAGCTCCGTCGTCCGATGAAGATCGCCGCAACCCCGCAGGCCGCGTAGTAGATGATGAGCAGGAAGGTCGCGAGGTCGGGGGAGAATGCCTCGGCCAGCTCGACATGACCCCACACGAACGCCGCGGCGACCCCGAGCCCCTCGGCCGCGCTGCGCTCTCGCGGTGGCAGGCGACCCCCTTTCCATTCGGTGCGCGCCACGTTCCAGCCGACGGCGAACACGCCGATCGTCACGGCCAGCGCCCCGAGCGACGCGCTCGTCAGGAATGGGGTGTAGGCATACGGAGGCCTGAGGTCGAACTGCACCCACAGCGCGATCATCGCGAGCGCGAACGCCGCCATTGCCGGCACCAGCAGCGCACCTGCCCGCTCGCGTCTCATGATATACGAGACGGCGGCCCCGTGGGCCGACAGTGCGGCGATCATTGCGATGTCACGCTCCAGTAGCGCGAGAACGATGGCCGTACCGCTGGTGATGGCCGCAACGACCCAGAGAATCTCGCGCCGGCGTCCGTCGGCGAACCAGCCGGTTACCGCGGCGGCCACAGCCCACCCAAGCGCGACGAGCGCTCCCGCGGATGACGACACATCGTCGAGCGGGGCCAGCGCCGCGGCCAGAAAGCCGATCGGAAGCAGCAGCGCTCCGGCAATCCAGCTCGTGCCTTCCTCCTCGGTCCGATGAACGGCGAACAACAGCGTCAACGTCCCTGCGGCGGCGAGCACCAGGTGCGACAGGAACACCCCGTCAGCATCCCAGTTCCAGAAGAGCGGCGGTATTCCACCGAACAGATACGCTCGAACGAGACCGGGACCGTGCTGGCGTCCGCCGAGCACGAGCGCCCCCCACGCGCAGGCGAGTGCGAAGACGGCGGGTGCCTCCTTCGAGAAGATGCCATCGGCTGACCACGCCGCGGTCATCGCGGCGGCAGCGTACGCCACGCCGGCTGCGCCCAGCAGCCACCGCGCCGTGCGCCATGAACGCGATCGCATCCCCCACAGCGCGGTCGTGAGAACGACCCAGCCGAACACGAGGAGCGCCTCGCCATTTCCACGGCCGGGCGTCGTCACGAACGGCGCGACCAGTGCGCCGCCCACCCCGACGACGAACAGCGACTCCTCGGCCGAGCGCCACGCGAGGAGCGCCAGGGCAACGGATGCTGCAGCGGCGATGCTCAGCGCGAGCCAGTTCGGCATCACGCCAAGTCCCGGGCCGGCGCCCCATGCGACCACATGGACGACGGCCAGCGCGATGCCCATGAGCGTGTTGCCGAAGGTCCGGGCGTTTCGGGTGCGCAGTCGCCAGCCGAGTGCGGCGAGTGCGGCTGCGGCGGCGAATCCGGCGCTGACCCGTACTGCAGGTCCGATGAGGTTCTGGGCAATCGCCCAGCTCAGGAAGAGACCCACGCCGCTCATGATGGCGAGCGCGGCGAGCGCCATGGCCCCGTATCGCCCGATGAAATCCTCGAAGCTCATGCCGGCCGGAAGAATCCCCGGCCGCTGGGGCACCGCTCGCCGCGGGATTCGGGCGGCCGCTGGGCGCGGATCCGCCTGCGACCGTGGGGGATCGAGGACTCGCTGGATGAAGTCGATCGCTCGCGGTACCGGATGAAGAGGTGGCACGGTTCCAGGGGCGACGATCGCGCGGAGCGCGCGCAGCTCTTCACGCAGATCCGCGCTGTCGGCAAGCAGCCGGCGGGTTGCCGTCTCAAGACGCTCTATCCGCTCGCTCGACTCGTCGGCCATCTCAGGACCTCTCAACGCAGGCGCCCATCGCCGCGTTCATAGGACGAACTCCCCCACGGCACAAACCCCACTCGAGGCAAGCCTATGGTAAGATCGTCATCGCTCGCCGGGATGGCGACCGCGCTCGCGTTGCTCGCGGCGACCGTCTCTGCACAGCTCACCGCTCCCCTCGACTCCGCAACGCTCGCCGGCATGCCATGGCGAGCCATCGGTCCCGTACAGATGGGCGGCCGAATCACGGACATCGAGGCGGTTCCCAACAACCCGAAGGTCTTCTACGTCGCCGCGGCCTCCGGCGGAATCTGGAAGACGGTCAACGCCGGAACGACGTTCTTCCAGCTGTTCACCAACGAAAAGGTCGTCTCGATGGGTGACCTCGCGATCACCCCATCGAACCCGAACATCGTCTGGGCAGGGACGGGCGAGGAAGACTCCCGCAACTCGATCTCCCCCGGTGGCGGCATCTACAAGTCCACCGACGCCGGCCTGACCTGGCAGCTCATGGGCCTCGAAAAGACCGAGACGATCAGTCGCATTCTCGTGCACCCGAGCAATCCCGACGTCGTCTACGTCGCGGCCCTCGGCGCGATCTGGCGATCGAATCCGGAGCGCGGGCTCTACAAGACGGTCGACGGCGGCCGGACGTGGACGATGAGCAAGTTCATCAGCGACAAGGCCGGCTTCATCGATCTCGCGATGGATCCCCGCGATCCCAACGTGCTCTATGCCGCGTCATGGGAGCGCCAGCGCGGTCCGTACTTCCTCAAGAGCGGCGGCCCCGGCAGCGCGCTGTGGAAGACGACCGACGGCGGCACGACCTGGACGGAGATCAAGGGTGGTGGATTGCCCGCAACCCCCAAGGGTCGCATCGGCCTGGCAATCGCGCCAAGCAGCCCCGACATCGTGTACGCGATGGTGGAGGCGGACAGCGTGCGCGGCCAGCAGCCCAAGCGCCTGCTCAATGGCATCTATAGATCCAGCGATGCGGGGAAGACGTGGACATGGATGAACACCGTCAACGACCGGCCCTTCTACTACTCGCAGGTCCGCGTCGATCCGAAGAACCCCGACCGCATCTATCGACTCGCCGCCGCGTGGCACTTCTCCGATGACGGTGGCAAGTCCTGGCGGCAGGGCGCACAGGGCCATCACGGGGATCATCATGCGCTGTGGATCAACCCGAACGATCCCGATCATTTCATCATTGGAAGCGATGGCGGTGTGGCGCAGACGTTCGACAAGGGCGGGACGTACGACGTCATGAACTACATGCCGCTCGGCCAGTTCTATGCGATCAGCCATGACATGGCGGTACCGTATCGAGTGTGTGGCGGGCTCCAGGACAACGGCTCCTGGTGCGGGCCGAGCAGGAAGCGCAGTGGCTCCATCATCGCGTCGGACTGGTTCAACGTCGGCGGTGGCGATGGCTTCTGGACGCAGCAGGATCCGGCCGATCCCGATGTCATCTACGCCGAGTCACAGGGCGGCGCGATGCAGCGCCGCAACATTCGCACGGGTGAAGGGGGCAGCACGCGCCCCGGCGGGTTCAATCGGCAGCAGGCCGAGCAGCGCCGCCGGGCAATCTGGGGCGACACGACGCCAGTGCAGGGTGGCGGACGTGGTGGCGCTCCGACGCCGACTCCGCGATTGACGGCAGAACAGCAGCGCCTGCTCGCCGAGCTGAATCGGGAGATCGCAACAGACTCCGGCGCCAACGCGACGCGCTGGAACTGGAACACGCCGTTCATTCTCTCCGCGCATAACTCGAACGTCTTCTACACGGGCGGCACGCGGGTCTACAAGTCGACCGACCGCGGCATGGGCGCGCGGGCGATCTCGCCGGACCTCACGACGAACGACACGATGCGCGTTCGCATCAGCACGACGGCGACGGGGGGCATCACCGCCGACAACACCGGCGCGGAAACGCACAGCACGATCGTCTCGCTCAGCGAGTCGCCGATCCGGGCGGGGATCCTGTACGCCGGGACGGACGATGGCAACGTGTGGGTGACGCGGAACGATGGCGGCAACTGGGAGAACCTGACCGCGCGCATTCGCGGCGTGCCGCCAAAGTCGTGGATCAGCCACGTCGAGGCGTCGAAGCACGACTCGGCGACCGTGTACGTGGCCGTGGACGCGCACTGGGATGGTGACTTCACCCCGTACGTGTTCATGTCGACCGACTTCGGGCGGACGTTCCGGTCGATTGCCGGTGACCTGCCGAAGGACCGGCCGAACTTCCTGCACGTCATCACCGAGGATCCGGTCAACAGGAACCTGCTCTACGCCGGGACCGATGTCGGCGTGTGGGTCACGCTCAACCGCGGCACCAGCTGGCAGCAGTTCATGACCGGCCTTCCAACCGTGCCGGTGCACGATCTCAAGGTGCATCCGCGCGATCGCGAGCTCATCGCGGGCACGCATGGCCGGTCGGTCTGGATCGCGGACGTCGCGCCGCTTCAGCAGATGACGGACAGCGTCGTGCGGAAGCCGGTGCACCTGTTCGCTCCGAAGCCGGCGTTCCAGTGGAATGAAGTCGCGTTCGGTGAGGGCACGCCCGGTCATCGCACGTGGCGCGGAACGGGCGCACCGTACGGTGCGGTCATCTCCTACTACCTCGCCAGCCGCGCGAGCGGGCCGGTCGGCATCACGATCACCAACATCGCCGGCGACACGGTCGGGAGCATGACGGGCCCGATGACGCCGGGCGTGCAGAGCGTCACGTGGAACTTCATGCGCACCGGGTTCACCGCCGGAGGCGGTGGTGGAGGTCGCGGTGGCGCGGCAGGTCCGCCTCCCGCGTTTCCGGGTTTCCCCGGCGGGTTCAACGCCCGTCCCGGTGAAGCCCCGGGCGCCGCGTCGACGCTGGGTGATCCCAACGCGCCGGTCGCTGCAGGGGGCGGCGGCCGGGGCGGTGGTGGCGGCTTTGGGCAGGGAGGCGCAGCTCCACCGCGACCGGTGGATACCGGCGACTACCTCGTCACGCTGACCGTTGGCGGCCAGAAGCTCTCGAAGACGCTTCGCGTCATTCGCGTCGGTGACGCGGGTACGGTCGTCACGAAGGACCTGCAGGTAATGCCGCGGCGCTGACACGCGGCGGAGTTGCACGGGGCCTGTCACCGCACTGGTGGCAGGTCTCTTTCGCATCGAGATTGTCTCCAACGCCGTCGCGGCGCGCGCCGTACTCCTTCCGATACTCCCGCGCCCGCCGGACACCCCTCCACTCCCGACCTTCCTCCATGCGCAGATCAGTTCCCCTCGCGCTGGTCGTCGGCGTGCTCATCGCGAGCGCCCCGCCGGTCAGTGCCCAGCTCTCGACCGCGCTCGACTCCGCCACGATGGCGGGCTTCCGGTGGCGCAGCATCGGCCCCGTGAACATGGGTGGCCGCGCGACCGACGTCGAAGGCATCGGGTTTCCATCGAAGACCTTCTACATCGCGACCGCCGCGGGCGGTATCTGGAAGACCGTCAACAACGGGACGACGTTCTTCCCGCTGTTCACGAACGAGAAGGTCGTCTCGATGGGCGACATCGCGATCGCGCCGTCCGACACGAACATTGTCTGGGCCGGCACTGGGGAAGAGGACCCGCGCAACTCGATATCGCCGGGCGGCGGGATCTACAAGTCCACTGACGGCGGGCTGACGTGGACGCTGATGGGGCTCGAGAAGACGGAGAGCATCGGCCGCATCATCGTGCATCCGACCAATGCGAACATCGTCTACGTTGCCGCCGCCGGCGCGACTTGGCGCACGAATCCTGAGCGCGGGCTCTACAAGACCACCGACGGCGGCCGCACCTGGGCGCTGAGCAAGTTCATCAGCGACAAGGCCGGATTCATCGACCTCGCGATGGATCCGCGCGACCCGAACGTGCTGTGGGCGTCGAGCTGGGAGCGGCAGCGCGGCCCGTATTTCCTCAAGAGCGGTGGCCCGGGCAGCGCACTGTGGAAGACGACGGACGGCGGCGCGAGCTGGACCGAGATCAAGGGTGGCGGATTCCCCGCATCGATGAAGGGACGCATCAACATCGCGCTCGCGATGAGCAACCCCGACATCATGTACACGGTCGTCGAGGCGGACACGCAGCCGAACGCGCGCCCTGCGGCCAACTCCGCGCGCCAGCAGATCAGCGGCCTCTATCGCTCCGCCGACGCCGGACGCACGTGGACGTACATGTCGAACCGCAACACGCGCCCCTTCTACTACTCGCAGGTTCGCGTCGACCCGAAGAATCCCGATCGCGTCTACTGGACCTCGACGCCGATGGCCTTCTCGGACGACGGCGGCAAGACGACGCGCAGCACGCTCAACACCGTGCATGTGGATGACCACGGCATGTGGATCGACCCGAACGACCCCGCGCACATCGTCGTCGCGCACGATGGTGGCGCGTCGCAGTCGTGGGATCGCGGCGGCACCTGGGAAGACCTGCGCACGATGGCGATCGGCCAGTTCTACGCCGTGAGCTACGACATGGCCGTGCCGTACAACATCTGCGGCGGCGCGCAGGACAACGGGTCGTGGTGCGGTCCGAGCCGCAAGCGCCGTGGCCCGATCGTCTACGCCGACTGGAACCACGTCGGCGGTGGTGACGGCTTCGTCACCGCGCAGGATCCGCGCGACCCGAACGTCATCTACACCGAGTCCCAGGGCGGATCGATGCAGCGCCGCGACCTTCGGACCGGCGAGCAGGCGAGCATCCGTCCGGCGGGCTTCAACCGTCTGCGTTTCCAGGGCGAGATCAACGCGATCTGGCCCGATACCACCAAGCCGGCGACCGTCGAGCAGGCGCGGCAGATCGCCGAGATCCGCACGCGAATGGCGGCTGATTCCGTCGCCAATCCCGCGCTTCGCTGGAACTGGAACACGCCGTTCTTTCTCTCGCCGCACAATCCGTCGATTTTCTACACGGCGGCAAATCGCGTCTACAAGTCGGTGAATCGTGGCGACAACCTGCGCGCGATCTCACCGGATCTCTCCACGCAGGATGTGAATCGCATCCGCATCAGCACGGGTCGCAATGCCGATGGCACGCCCGCGCGCGATGCGACCGGTGGCATCACGAACGACGCGACCGGCGCAGAGACGCACGGCACGATCGTCTCGCTGAACGAGTCACCCGTCCGCTCGGGCCTGCTCTACGCCGGCACCGATGACGGCAACGTCTGGCTGACGCGCAACGATGGCGGGACGTGGGAGAATATCTCCGGCCGCTTCGCCGGCGTTCCGGCGAAGACGTGGGTCAGCCACGTCGAGCCGTCGCGCTTCGATTCCGGCACCGTCTACGTGACGTTCGACAACCATCAGGAAGGCGACTTCACCCCGTACGTCTTCATGTCGACGGATTTCGGGCGCACCTTCCGCTCGATCTCGAGCAACATCCCGAAGGACCGCCCGAACTTCGTGCATGTCATCGCCGAGGATCCGGTGAATCGCCACCTGCTCTACGTCGGGACGGATGTCGGCGTGTATGTCACGCTCGACCGCGGCGTGACCTGGCAGCCGTTCATGAACGGAATGCCCACCGTACCGGTGCACGATCTCAAGGTGCATCCGCGCGACCGCGAGCTCATTGCGGGCACCCATGGCCGCTCGTTCCTCGTCGTGAGTGTCGCGCCGCTGCAGCAGCTCGCCGACAGCGTGATGCGGAAATCGGCGCACCTCTTCGCGTCGCCGACGGCATACATGTACAGCCAGCCGATCACCGGCGGATTGTCCACCAACCTGAACGGCGACCGCTACTTCGAGGGCACCAACGCTCCGTATGGTGCCGAGATCGCCTATCGACTCGGCAGCCGCGCGAATACGCCGGTGACCATCGTGATCACCGACATCAAGGGTGACACGGTCACACGCATGACGGGGCCGAACACCCCCGGGCTGCATCGCGTGACGTGGGGCTTCACGCGAGGGCCTGTCGTGACGTTCGCCGGTCGTGGTGGCGGTGGCGGTGGCGGTGGTGGTGGCGGCGGCGGTGGGGCTCCGGGTGGGGGTCCACCGGGTGGAGCTGGTGGTCCGCCGGGTGTGGCTGGTGGTCCCGGTGCTGGCGCCGGCGCAGCCCAGCCGACGAACTATCCTGGTTTTCCTGCCGGCTACAATCCGCGTCCGGCAGAGGGTCCGGTGGTTCCCGGCGCGTCGCCGAGCGCGCCGCAAACGCCCGGGCAGGGCGGACGTGGTGGCGGTGGTGGGGGTGGTGGTCGCGGCGGCTTCGGCGGGCCCACCCAGGCGCCGATCGTCACCGGCGATTACCTCGTCACGCTCGACGTCGGAGGCCAGAAGTCATCCCAGGTTCTCCGCGTCGTGGATGTCGGTGGCTCGGGGACGTGGAACTGGGTCGTCGATCCGATCCAGCGCTGACCGGCACGATCCCGTGAATGCGAAGGGCCCGCGACGAACTGTCGCGGGCCCTTCGTCTCTCTCGGTCTGACGCGCACCGGTGATCGAGCAGCCGATGCGGACGAGAAGCCCTGACTCCGTCTATGACGCGGATCTCGCGATGACGACGCTCGCCCGCCGCGACAGGGTCGCGTCTGCTACCCTCGGTCGAAGGACGCGCTGCAGCGTGAATGCACCGATCGCATAGCAGGGGAGCGCAGCGGCAGCGCTCAACGCGATGGTTTCCGGCGAGGAGACATAGATGCCCGACACGAGTGTCGAGCGTTCGGTTAGTTCAAGCCGAGCGCACGGGCCACGTTGATACGGCCGCGGCCATAGTACGCATCTTCACCCGGCGCGCCCAGATCGTCGGCGCTCTTCTCGATCGTGCTGCGAATGTGTCCCGTCGCCCGCCCGCCGTACTCCGCGGCGAGGAGCGCGGCCAACCCCGCGGTATGGGACGAAGCCATGCTCGTGCCGCTGATGCGGACGACGAAGGTCCCGGTTCGGCATACGGGAAGCACGAGGCTGGATGTCGAGCAAGCCGCCGAGACGGCCAGGATGCCGCCGTTTCCGCCCGGGGCAGCAACGTCGATTCTCCGCAGGCCGAAGTTGCTGTAGGCGGCGAATGCGTCGAGGTTGGCCCACGGCCCGTTGACTCCGGCGGCACT
>JANOCW010000414.1:0-7935 GCA_031412375.1 Gemmatimonadaceae bacterium
CGCTCGACTTCGTCGCCCCACAGCTCAATGCGGACTCCCTGCTCCTCGTAGGCAGGAAAGATCTCGACCGTATCGCCGCGGACCCGGAATGTCCCGCGCTCGAAGCTGACGTCATTGCGGTTGTACTGGATGCGGACCAGCTCACGCAGAATGTCGTCGCGAGCAATGCGATCGCCCTTCGTGACGGTCACCATTGTCTCGCGATAGGTGACCGGGTCGCCGAGCCCGTAGATCGCCGACACGGTGGCGACGATGATCACGTCGGACCGCTCCATCAGGCTGGAGGTCGCGCGCAGCCTGAGGCGATCGATATCCTCGTTGATCGAAGCGTCCTTCTTGATGTACGTATCGGTCGTCGGGACGTACGCTTCGGGCTGGTAGTAGTCGTAGTACGAGATGAAGTACTCGACGGCGTTGTGCGGGAAGAAGCTCTTGAGCTCCCCATACAACTGCGCGGCCAGCGTCTTGTTATGGGACATCACCAGCGTCGGACGGCCGAATGCCTGGATGACGTTGGCGACCGTCATCGTCTTTCCGGAGCCCGTGACCCCGAGCAGTGTCTGAAAGCGGTCCCCTCGCGCCAGGCCGGCCGATAGCTCGGCGATGGCGCGAGGCTGGTCGCCAGCGGGTTGGAACGGAGCCTGGAGATCGAAGGCGGCGGCGGGCATGGCTGACAATATAGCGGCTTCGGGGTCTCTTTGGCCCGGGATCTCACTCCCCGGTGAGATGCTCCCGGCGCGCGACCTCAGTGACTCCCTTAACCCGCCGGGCGGCCTTCACGATCTTCTGGAGGTGCGTCAGGTTCTCGACTTCCACGAGCACCGATCCCGACGCACGGCCATCGACCGTGCGCAGCTCCATGCTCCGCATGTCGGTGCCCGTTGCGCTGACGGCTGCAGCCAGGTCGGCGTACAGGCCGCGCCGATCGGTGCCTTCGAGCGTCAGGCGAACGATGAAGCGCTCTCCCTCCATTTCCTGCCAATCGATGTCGAGCCGCCGCTCCGGTTCGTGGCCGAGCATGAGGAGGTTGGGACAGTCGGCGCGGTGGATGCTCACACCTCGCCCGCGGGTGACATACCCCACCACCGGGTCGCCCGGCACCGGCTGGCAGCACTGTGCGTAGCGCACCATGAGCCCGTCGACGCCCTGAATGCGGACACCCTTCGTCCCGCCCCGCATGCGGTCGACGAGTCGCTCGAACGCGCTCTGCTTCGCGGGGCTTTCGGCGGCAGCTTCGTCCTCCGGGTACAGCGTCTTCAGGACCTGGACGACGCTGATGTCCCCCTGAGCGAGCGACGCGATGAGGTGATTGACATCGGTGAGGTTCAGGGCGGACGCCACGCGCAGGAGCTCCTCGTCCTCCGGTTTTGCGAGGCGACGGCGACGGATTTCCCGATCGAGGATCTCCCGGCCGATCTTCGCCGACGAGGCGTGCTCCTCGTGCCTCAGCCATTGCCGGATCTTGTGCCGCGCCCGCCCGGTCCGCACGTGGGCGAGCCAGTCCCGGCTCGGCCGCGCCGATGGGGACGTGAGGATTTCGACCGTCTCGGAGTTCTTGAGCTCACGCGACAGGGGCGATATGCGCCCGTTGACCTTTGCACCCTGACAGTGCAGGCCAACCTCCGTATGGACGGCGAACGCAAAGTCGATGGGCGTGGCGCCCTTGGGGAGCTGGTGCACATCGCCCGTCGGCGTGAAGACGAAGATCTCCTCGGGGTACAGGTCGAGCTTCAGCAGCTCGAGGAACTCTTCCGGGTTCTTGGCATCGAGCTGCCACTCCAGCACTTGGCGAAACCAGCTGAGGCGCTCATCGAGCTCGTCCCCGCGCTTGACGTCCGTCTTGTAGAGCCAGTGGGCCGCGATTCCGTATTCCGCGGTCCGGTGCATCACGCGCGTGCGGATCTGGATCTCGAACAGCTGCCGGCCCGGACCGAAGATGGTCGTGTGCAGCGACTGGTAGCCATTCGACTTCGGCTGCGCGATGTAGTCCTTGATCCGCTCCTGCACAGGCGTCCAGCCGTCGTGAATCACGCCGAGGGCGTGATAGCAGTCGGGTACCGAGTTCACGAGCACGCGGATCGCGAGCAGGTCGTAGATCTCCTCGTACGGCTTCTCCCTCTGACGCATCTTCTTGTAGATGGACCAGAGGTGCTTCGGACGTCCGGTCACGTCGACTTCGGCAATGCCGGCGCGAAGCAGCTGCGTCTCGAGCGGTTCCCGCAGCCGCGCGATCAGGTCCTCGCGCTGTCCCCGCCGTTGCGCGACCAGCTTGGCGAGCTGCTTGTACTCCTCGGCTTCGATGTGCTTGAACGCGAGATCCTCGAGCTCCCACCGCATCCGCGCCATCCCGAACCGATAGGCGAGCGGAGCATACAGGTCCCGGGTTTCCTGTGCGATCCGCCGCCGCTTCTCATCGGGCAGGAACTCGAGCGTCCGCATGTTGTGCAGGCGATCCGCGAGCTTGATGAGGATGACGCGGAGGTCCTTGGCGATCGACAGGAGGAGCTTGCGGTAGTTCTCTACCTGCCGCTCCTGCATCGAGTTCAGCGGGAGGTTGCCGATCTTCGTCAGTCCATCGACGATCTGCGCGATCTCGCGACCGAACTCCTTCTCGACGTCGGCGATCGTGATCGACGTATCCTCGACCACGTCGTGAATGAGGCCACTCGCGACGGTGATCGAGTCCAGTTGGAGATCGGCGAGAATCTTCGCCACCTCCACGCAATGCGAGACGTACGCCTCGCCCGACAGTCGCTTCTGGCCTGCGTGGGCGCGCTCGCTGAACTGATAGGCCCTGAGGAGGAGATCGCGGTCGAGACGCTCGGGAAGGGCGTCCGCACCGGTTCCCCACCCCGGGATTCCGAAGCTCGGCGCGGTCGCTGTCACAACAACCCCGCCTCGGCGAAGCTCACGTACCGCCCTCGCCCGATGATGACATGGTCGTGCACCGGAATGTCGAGGAGCCGGCCTGCGGCAACGAGCTGCTCGGTGACCGTCCGGTCGTCCGCCGAGGGCGTCGGGTCACCGCTGGGATGGTTGTGAACGAGAATCACCGCCGCGGCACGCTCGGCGATCGCCTCGCGAAACACCTCTCGCGGGTGAACGAGCGATGAGTTGAGGATCCCTCGGGTCACGGTCACATCGCGCTCCAGGCGATGCTGGGAATCGAGCACCGCCACATGAAATTCCTCGACAGGGAGATCCTCCAGCCGCGGCGAGAACACCCGGTACACATCGCGTGGGGACCGAACCGGCGCCCCGTCCTGCCGTTCTTCCGCGGCCATCCGCCGCCCCAGCTCCAGGGCAGCGTGCACCGATACCGCACGGGCTGTTCCGACACCACCGAGCGTCGTCAGCGACGCGACGGGCTGGCTCGCAAGGCGACGGAGCGACCCGTCCGCTCCTGCCAATATGGAGTGCCCAACCTGAAGCGCCGACCGACCGGCACCACCCGATCCCACCACGATCGCCAGCAGCTCGGCGGAGCTCAGTGCATGAGCGCCGAGATCCTTCAGTCGCTCACGCGGTCGTTCGGATCGAGGCAGCTCACAAATAGTTAACGTTTTCAGCGGGCCACGGCCAGAGCGCAAAGTCACGGAAACCTCTTGGCGGGGGTTTCCACATGCTACCGGCCCGGAGGCCCGGCGGGCGCATCAGGCGGCCGCAGGACGTATCGGACGATGCCTGCCCGCGCTCCTCCCCCGCGTACCTTGCTACGCCGTGGCTCCGTGACACTTCTTGAACTTCTTTCCCGATCCGCACGGACACGGGTCGTTTCGCCCGACCGCGGACCAATCCGCCGGTGCGCCCCCCGACTTCGGCGCACGAGTGCCCATGCGGCCGCCGATGGCGGCTGCTTCCGGTCTCGTTACCGTGGTCTGCTTCGGCGGCTCGTCCGGTCCGATGTCCATTACTTCGTCGGTTCCCGTCGCCGGCTCTTCGGGCACATCCTCGACGACGCCGAGCGCGTTGAATCGTCGCGTCGAGCGTCCCGACCCCGACGGCCCGCGAGCGGCCGTCGGCTGGTTGAAGGCTTCGGCGGGCGGCATGAGTTGCACGCGCAGGAAGCGCTCGGCGAAGGTGTTTGCAATGTCCGCCATGAGGTCGACGAACATGTTGTACGCCTCATGCTTGTACTCGATGAGCGGATCCTTCTGGCCCCACGACCGATAGTGAATCGCCCCGCGGAGCTGGTCGAGATCGTACAGGTGATCCTTCCACTTCTCGTCCAGGACGTTGAGCATGACGAGGGACAGCACCTGGCTCGCATGCTCCGTCAGGGAAACGAGCTTTGCCGCGAACGACTCCTGCCCCCGCGCGACGGCCAGCGTCCGCATCCCCTCGAGCGTCGTCGGCCGCACGTCCGGGTCGTCGAGCTCCGGGACCACCAGGAGGTAGTGCATTAGCAGGTCCTGGTGCACCAGCCCGTAATCCCACTCGGACGCGTCGTCGTACGAGCTCAGCGACGTCTCGACGCGCTTCGCAATCGCGCGCTCGACCATGCCGAGCGACTCACCCTTGAGCTCTTCCCCGCCCTCGAGCGCGAACGATCGCAGCGAGTAGATGACCTCTCGCTGCTGATTCATGACATCGTCGTACTCGAGGAGCCGCTTGCGGGACTGGAAGTTCTGCAGCTCCACCCGCTGCTGCGCCTTCTCGATCGAGCGTGTGATCAGGGAATGAGTGAGCACTTCGCCCTCCTGTGCCCCCAGTCGATCCATGATCTTGGCGATGCGCTCCGACCCGAAGAGGCGCATCAGGTCATCCTCGAGCGAGAGGAAGAACTGGGAAGCCCCCGGGTCTCCCTGACGGCCGGCGCGGCCGCGCAACTGACGATCGATGCGCCGCGATTCGTGCCGCTCTGACCCGATGATGTGCAGTCCGCCGATCTCGTCGATCTCGAGATCCTTGCCATCGGGATCCTTGACGACCGATGGCTTTGACGGCGTCACGCCTGTCCCGAGCTTGATGTCGGTTCCCCGCCCGGCCATGTTCGTCGCGATCGTGACTGCGCCAGGCTGGCCCGCCGCGGCGACGATCTCTGCCTCGCGCTGGTGGTACTTCGCGTTGAGGACGTTGTGTACGAGGCCGGCGCGCTTGAACATGCGCGACAGTGTCTCCGACACGTCGACGTTGGTCGTGCCGACCAGAACGGGAAACCCGAGATCGTGCAGTCGTCGCGTCTCTTCCGCGATGGCATTGTACTTTTCGCGGCGGGTCTTGTAGACCAGGTCGTGGCGGTCGTCGCGGATGACGGGTTGGTTGGTCGGAATGACCGAGACCTCGAGTCCGTAGATCTGGAAGAACTCCGTCTCCTCGGTTTCGGCCGTCCCCGTCATGCCGGCGAGCTTGTCGTACATCCGGAAGTAGTTCTGGATGGTGACGGTCGCCATCGTTTGGGTCTCGCCCTTGACCTGCACGCCCTCCTTGGCCTCGACAGCCTGGTGGAGGCCCTCGGACCAGCGCCGGCCCGGCATCGTGCGGCCGGTGAACTCGTCCACGATGAGGACCTGACCCTCCTGCACTACGTAGTTCACATCCTTCTCGTAGAGCGCGTGCGCACGGAGAAGCTGGTGGACGATGTTGAGGGTCTCACTCTTCGACGCATACTCTCGCTCGATCGCGGCGCGTGCAGCCAGCTTCTCCTCCGGCGACATGTGCTGGTCACGATCGATGCGATGGACTTCGTGGGAGATGTCCGGCAGTACGAACGCTTCATGATCTGCCGGCGACATGAAGTCGACGCCCTGGTCGGTCAGATGGACGGTGTGACCTCGTTCATCGAGTACGAACAGCAGGTTGTCCTCGAGATCCGCGAACTGCTGCTTTGACGCCGGAAGTTTTCGGTCGGAGAGATGGTCCAGCTCCATCCGTTGCACCATCTGCTTCGTGCCCGGTTCCTGCAACACTTTCTGGAGGCGCTTGTTCTTCGGCCCGCCAAGTCGCGCCTTGTAAAGGAGGAGTGAGGCCGCCTGCGCGTCCTCACCTTCCAGCGACCGTTCTCCCTCGGCGACGAGCTGGTTGACGAGATCCATCTGCCGGCGCACGAGGCGCGAGACGGACATGTTGTGCTGGGCGTACTGGCCGTCGTTCGTGTTCCCGACGGGACCCGAGATGATCAGCGGAGTGCGTGCTTCATCGATGAGGACGGAGTCGACTTCGTCGACGATCGCGAATACGTGCGTCCGCTGCGTCCGCTGGCCCAGCGACACGACCATGTTGTCGCGGAGGTAGTCGAACCCGAACTCGTTGTTGGTGCCGTACGTGATGTCCGACTCGTAGGCCGCCCGTCGCTGCGGCGTACTGGGTTCCGTGTCGTCGAGACATCCGACGGTGAGACCAAGGTACGTGTAGACGTGCCCCATCCACTGGGAATCGCGGCGGGCGAGATAGGAGTTGACGGTCACCAGGTGCGCCCCGTGGCCCGGGAGCGCGTTGAGGTACAGCGGGAGCGTGGCGACGAGGGTCTTGCCTTCGCCGGTGGCCATCTCGGCGATTTTCCCTTCGTGAAGCTGGTACCCCCCCATGAGCTGAACATCGTAGGGCACCATGTTCCACTCGAGCTCCTGCCCCGTCACCATCACTCGCGTGCCGAGAAGCCGCCGGCACGCTTCCCGGACCGTGGCGAAGGCCTCGGGCAGCAGCTCGTCGAGGACTTCGCTCGTTTCATCGCGCAGCCGCGCCGATACGCCGCCGCGGCCATCGACCCCGCCAAGCTCGTTGTCGATTCGTTCGCGCTCGGCGGCATCGGCTGCCGTCCGCTTCTGATCCTTCAGGGCGGCGACTTCGCTCTCGAGCGCACCGACGCGCTCGGCGATGATCGCGCGAAACTTTGCCGTCTGGGCGCGGAGCTCATCCTCGGAGACCGACTGGAGGCGCTCGTAGTGTTCATTGACGGCATCGACGACGGGCTGAACGCGCTTGCGTTCGCGGTCGTGGCGGCTGCCGAAGATTCCTGCGATGACCCGCTGTAGCATGCTTTCCCCTATCGGTACAGTCCTGCCGCTGCAATGTATTCGGCAACGGCGTCCGGAACGAATCCTCGAATCGATTTGCCGGCGCGCACTCGCTCACGTACTTCGGTGGACGAGACATCAATGCGACGGGTCTGCAACCACTGTGCTCCATCCAGATGCGGCGTCGCTGGCTGTGACGACCCCGGTTTCATCCAGTCTGCCGATCCGCTCGACCCTCGATGAAGCACGACGAGGTCAGCCAGTTCCCGAATGCGCCGCGGCTCGCGCCACTGTGCGAACGTCTCGGTCACGTCGGCCCCGATCAGCAGGAATCTCGTCGCCGAAGGATATCGAGCCGCGAATGCCGCGACCGTATCGACGGTGTACGATAACCCGTCGCGCTCGATCTCCATCGCATCGACAGCGAAGGACCCTCCCGTCGCTGCCAGCCGCGTGACCATCTCGAGACGGTCCGCCGCCGAGCCCTGTCCAGCGCCCTTGAGTGGCTGCGTCGCGTTCGGCACGAACCAGAGAATGTCGAGGTCCAGCGCCTCTGCCGCGTCGGTCGCTGCCAGCAGGTGACCGATGTGCGGTGGATCAAAGGTGCCGCCGAATATCCCGAGACGCGTCACCGTGGCCGAGCGGTTCACTACCTGCCGCTCGACGTGGCGCCCCGCGCAGACGTGGGAGGCGCACGTGGGGGCGGCGGGGTGGCGCCGCCGGGCGGCGGAGGGGTGACCGTGACTGGCGCCACTGGCGCCGGTGCGCTCACCGGGGCGCTTGCGCAGGCTGACCGCAGCGTCGGGTGCGCCGGAAACCGCCCGCGTGCCGTGTCACAGATTTCCTTGAAGTCCTCTGTGTATCCGATCGACTTGTACACGCCAGCCATCTTCGCGTAGGCGTCTGCTGCGCGTGGCGCGTTGGGGAATCGATCGACGACCTGCTTGTAGTACAGGATTGCGGAATGAGGCGATCGACG
>JANOCW010000415.1:0-3859 GCA_031412375.1 Gemmatimonadaceae bacterium
CGACTCTCGCGCGGTGGACAGCCCCAAGAGACAAATCGGAGCCAGTCACGCGATACCCGAGTCGGGCGAGGCCAATAGCCTGGGTACCGATTCCGACGGCGACATCCAGAATGTCGCCCACTGCGGGAAAGTACTCGCGCAGTAAGGAGTCGAGCCCGGCGCCTTGCCGAGCAAGGCTCGCGTCCCAGTCGACGTAGACCAAGTGGTAGCGCGGCGCAAGCTCGTTGTAGAACGGCCCGACCGTCATAGGTCTCCGATGTGGCCCAGCGCCAATTTGCCAGAACTGTCTAAATCTCTTCGTACTGCTGCCCAGTGCAGCCTAATCATCACCCGGTCCCGTCTTCTGCTGCGCTGCTGTGCTGCATAAGACGCCCCGGAACAGGCGCCAAGCACCCCCTTCCATCAACGCCAAGGCCGCAAGGAAACGATCACGCCGAACCCCCGCCCCGCTCACTTTCGCACCAGCACCCGATACCCATGCGCCGGAATGTCGAGCCGTCCACCAGCCGCCAGCGACACCGCCGCCTTCGAGAACCAGTCGGTGTAATCCCCCGGCTGCGGCAGCGCCTCGTACGCCGCCTGCGCCGCCTTGTCGCCGAAGTTCACCGCGACGACCACCGTACTCGCGCCGCGTGAGCGCGTGAAGGCGTAGACGCGATTGCCACCGGTGGTCTTCAGCGCCACCTGCTCGCCACCCGCGTCGCCGTTCG
Source organism: Gemmatimonadaceae bacterium (assembly GCA_031412375.1). GTDB lineage: Bacteria > Gemmatimonadota > Gemmatimonadetes > Gemmatimonadales > Gemmatimonadaceae > JANPKQ01. The sequence continues at coordinate 711 of JANOCW010000415.1, forward strand.
CGAGCGCTTCCTGCGCCTCCTTCAATTCGAAGATCGACCGGTAGAAGCTCTCCAGCGAAGGACCGTTCCAGTCCACGGTGTCCTTCTCGAAGAAACGCAGCCGCTTCTTCATGCTCACTTCCTGCCCCGTGTACAGCAGGGGCATCGATCCCTCCACCGTGGCGGCAAGCACGAATGCAGGCAGGTGGTTCACGCCCATGCGCTCGAACTCCGTGCCCTGCCAGCTGTTCTCGTCGTGATTGCTCGTGAAGTACATCCGGTACGCGCTCGCCGGATACAGGCTGTCATCCCGCGCGAAATACGGATCCAGCTCCGCCGTCGTCTTCTTCCCCTTCGCGATCTCGTTCAACAGATGATGGAGCTCCCACCCATACGTCATGTGGAACGACTCGTGGAGCTCGGGAATCTCCCCCTCGGCGAGCATGAACAGGTCGGGCCGCGCGGATCGCAGCTCGCGGCGTGCAGCGACCCAGAAGTCAGGCGGGACGCCGCGCGCGACGTCGGCGCGGAAGCCATCGATCTTCATGCTGTCCACCCACCAGCGCATCTCGGCGATCATCGCGCGACGCAGCTCCGGCTTCTCGTAGTTCAGCTCGGCCACGTCGGTCCAGTCGGTCTCCGTGCCGCCGTGGTCCATCGCGTTGGAGATGGAGCCATCCGGACGCGAGACATACCAGTCGCGATGCTCGGTCGTCCACGCGTGATCGAAGGCCGAATGGTTGGCCACCCAGTCGAGGATCACCTTCATCCCCTGCCGGTGCGCCTCATCCACGAAGGCCTTGAAGTCGGCCACCGTCCCGTACTCCGCGTTGATCGCGGTGTAGTCGGACACCGAGTAGGGGCTGCCGAGCGATCCCTTCCGGTTCATTTTGCCGATCGGCTGCACGGGCATGAGCCAGAGGATGTCCACGCCCATCCCCTTCAGGCGGGGGAGTTGCCGCTGCAGCGCGGTGAAGGTTCCTTCCGGCGTGTACTGCCGGACATTCACCTCGTACATCGCCGCGTTCCTGCTCCATGCCGGCGGCCCCGACGCCTGTGCGCTCGCGCGCGCGCTGTCGGCGGTGATGGCGGGCGCACTGTCCTGCGTGGCATCCGGCTTTCCGCCGGGCTGGCATGCGAACAGCACGGATGCGGCGATGAGGGAACGCGTGATCGTTGTCATGACGGGCCTCGTGAAGGGCGATCTCCTGGACGTTTCGTGCTGGCAGTGGAACATCATACCTCGTTTACAGGCGTGCGCCTACATGGATCGCGATCGCCGAGTTGGGCGCCAGCAGGACGCGCGCGCTGCCAGCCGTCACGGTCACGGTGGTGCCGACACAACCGGTCGGACCGCGACCGCCGGTCAGCGCGTCGCAGTACGTGCCCGCCGGCACAGTGGTCTCGATGAGGCGATCGAGCGCTACGTTGTCTCGATTGATCGCCACGAAGCCCTTGTCACCGCGAGAGAAGGCCATCGCGTTCGCGCCGTTGTCCCACCAGTTGGTGATGCCCAGGCCCGCCACGGCGCGGCGAAACCCGACCATGCTTGCGATGTACGGATCCCTGTGCTCGCAGATCCACTGGCCGACCACGGCGGTCTCGAACCTCGCTGCGCAGGTCACGTCATTCGTGTTGCCGCTCGCATCCGACGGCGGGCCGATCTCGCGGCCGACCGGGCCGCGGTCGAACGCATAGCTCGACATGATGGATGGGTAGCCGTAGGGCTGGGCCAGCATCCAGACGATCGCCAGCCGGTAGGCATTGCCATCGCGGTACCAGATGCCCGCATCGCGCTGCGTGTCGTGGTTCTCGAGGAACACCACCGCCTTGTCCGACGGGATCAGCCCCCACGCCGCGGCGGAGAACTGGCTGCCCGCCGGTCCATTGGGATTGAGCTGCGAGATGCGCTGGCCGCCCGTGCCGAGGAACTTGTCGCCGACGCCCTTGAACTTGAACTCCGTGATGTCGGACGACCCGCCCGACGCGTAGCCCAGCCCGAAGTAGTCGCGCTTCGACACGGCCTCGCCGCCGTAGTCCACGACCTCACCGAAGAAGTACGGAAGTGGCCGCCCTTCGCCCGCGAGCGTCTGGTTCACGCGGCTGACGATGTCGTCGAGCTCCACGGGCTGGGTATGCTTCGCGGCATCGATCCGGTAGCCGGCAACACCAAGTCGCGCCAGGGAGATCAGGTAGTCGGCGATCTTCTGCCGGACACTCGGCAATCCCGTGTGCAGGTCGGGCAGCCCGAACAGCTCGCAGTCCTGCACGTTTGCCGGGCTCTGATAGTCGGTCACCGTGCACGGCGGATGGAAGTCGGACGGCGCGAACAGCCCGGGGTAGCTGTACTTCGTGTACGCCGTTCCGTTGCTGCCGACACCGGGGCTCGGCGTGTTGGTCATGTGGTTGATGATGGCGTCCACATAGATGCCGACGCCCTTCGCCCGGCAGCGCGTGATCATGTCGGAGAACTCCGCGCCCGTGCCCGAACGGCTGCGTGCGACGCTGTAGCTCACCGGCTGATAGCGCTGGCTCCAGGTGTGACTGCTCTGGACGCTGTGCTCCTGCGGCGGCGAGACCTGCACGGCAGTGTAGCCCATCGGTCCGAGCACGGTCTCGCACTCGCGCGCGATGTCGGTCCACTTCCACTCGAAGAGGTGCACGAACACATCGCCCGCCGCCGCATGCCCGCTCGGCCGATAGGTCTGCGGAAGCGCGAGCCGCTCGGGTGGCGGGATGATGACCGGAGGCGGCACGGTCGGGCTCTTGTCGCCGCCACCGCATCCGCTGGTCAGCAGCGCGAGCGCGGCGAGCAGATGATGCGCATGCGAGCGCGCACGACCGCGAATTCGGAGATGTATCACGTCAGTCCCATGTGGTCGGAAACGACCCGCCGCTGCATCGCCGAAGCGACGCAGCGGCGGCGTAACGCGTGCTGCCCGGGTCAGTAGCCGGGGTTCTGCTTGACGGTCGGGTTGGCGGAGAGCTCGCTGCCCGGGATCGGGTACAGGTCGCGGAACTTCTCCGTTGTGCGTCCACCCATCACGCCGCCCTTCCACGACCAGATGCCGACATCGGAGAACTGGCCGAAGCGGATCAGGTCCTGCCGGCGATGCCCCTCGAGCAGCAACTCGCGGGAACGCTCGTCGAGGATGAACTGGAGCGTCATC
>JANOCW010000416.1:0-4703 GCA_031412375.1 Gemmatimonadaceae bacterium
ACGGCGCGTCCGCGCCAGGATTAGCGCCGCGCGGCGACCGTGCGGGCGGGATTCCCGAGCGGCGCGGCCAGCTCACCCGCGCCTCGTGGTCCGACAGTGACGCGACCTGCGCGCGCGACACGCCACGTTGTGCCCTTGCCAACCAGTTGGTATGCCTTTTCGAACCGCATGAGCTCCAGCGGCGCCGACGTCGTCGTGTTGTAGCGCTCGGCAGCGAGATGCACCTGAACCGAGTCGTCGCTCACGCGGAATACTTCCGAGAAGCGAACGATGTAGCCTGGATCGGCCGCGTCGCACACGGGCGCGCCTCGCGGTGCTCCGGGCAGGCTCTTGCAAACACCTTTCACCACGCCGCGCTCCTTCAACGCGGTGGCGAGGTTGGGCTGCACCTTCGCGCCCCCATCGAGACCCCTCGCGCGCGGCAGGAATTCCATGGCGAGCAGCAGGCTCAGCCCCGGGCCGACGTCGAACGCCTCACGGACCGCCGCATCATAGATGCTCACGCGCGCCGCGATCGGAAGCGTTGCCACACGGAGCCCGGGCCCGCGAAAAAAATCATCGCCCGCCTCCTTCGCCGTGCAACCGGCGAGTGAGGTCCCGAGAAGAATGGCGGCGACGGTACGGCGGACCGTGATCATGGCAAGAGTGGAAAGATGAAACCGCTGGCAAAGGCGGACTGCGATGTAGAAGGATAATCGCCTGTCTTTGAAGGATCTAATCCGTCCGCTCGCGAATCCTTCATCACCCTTCACACGGGAATCCGGAGCACCGCCTCGCACCCGCGCTGATCGGCTCGATTCTCCAGCGTCAGACTCCCCCCGTGTGCCTCGGCGATCTGACGGCTCAATGCGAGCCCGATACCGGTTCCGTGGAGCTTCGTCGTGAAGAACGGAACGAAGAGGTTCGCCGTATCCGTGAGACCGGGCCCCTCGTCGAGCACCCGCACTTCCACCGCGCTGCCGCCGCGATCCCATCGCATCGTGACCGAGCCTCCGGTCTCGAGCGAAGCATCCACCGCATTGCCGACGAGATTGATCAGCGCCTGATCGAGCTGGTCGCCGTCGGCCTGGATCTGCAGCGGTGGACCTTCCACCATCACGATCGGCAGCCGCTTCTCCAGCTCGCCGACGCGGCGCACCCAGTCGCCCACATCGAGCGCGCCCAGTTGCGGACGCGGAAGGCGGGCGAGCCTCGCGTACGCACCCATGAAGCGGTTGAGTGCCTCGGCGCGACCGGAGATCACCTCCAGGCCGCGCTCGAGGTCCGTGTCCCGGTCCTCCGGAGGCGGCTCGCGCTTGAGGAGCTCCTGCAGGCTCCCGGCGATCGACTTGATCGGGGCGAGCGAATTGTTGATCTCGTGACTCAGCACGCGGACGAGTCGCTGCCACACGTGGCGCTCTTCCTCGCGGAGCGTCCTGCTGAGATCCGTCAGCACGATGAGCTGATGCGGCATGCCGCCCTGACGGAACGTGCTTCGGCGGAGCTCCCACCGGCCGACGCTCGCCGCCGGGAACGCTGTCTCGATCACCCGACGCGGCTCGCCCGTGAGACAGCGCTCGAGCCCCAGCCCATCGGCGCTGCGGCCGAGCAATCGCTCGGCCGGCTGCGCGAGCAGCCGCTCACCGGCGCGGTTCACGAGTCGAAGCTTGCGTCCCTCATCAAGAGCGAACACCGCGACATCGATCTCCGCCATGACCTTCCGGAGAAATGCCGTCGCCTCGAGCGCACCGAGATGCTGCTCGCGCAGCGGTTCGCTCAGTGCATTGACTTCCGCGAAGGCGAGGCCGAGTGCGTCGTCGAACCCTGCGCCGCGCGCGCGGATCGAGTAGTCCCCTTCGCGGAGCGCCGCGAGAAGGTTCGAGAGTACCTGGAGCGGTCGCACCACCCGCTCTCGCACCGCGAGTCCCCCCGCCAGCCACGCGCCCCCGACGAGGACCGCCGATGTCCACTGCGCCTTTGCCGAGAAGTCGTAGCTGTACAGGACTAGTTGCAGGATGATCAGCGCGGGCAATCCTCCGGCCAGCGCCAGCAGCAGGATGCGACCCTCGTACCTCAGCTGCGGGCGCTTCCGCTGGCCCGGATGCTCATAGCCCATACTGCTGGATGCGCCGGTAGAGGGCGCTCCGGCTCAGGCCGAGTGCCTCGGCGGCGCGGCTGACGTTTCCGTCACAGCGGGCCAGGGTCTTCCGGATGAGGAAGCGCTCTGCCTCCTCGAGTGTCATGTCGTCGAGCTTCGCGCCCCCATCGCTCCTCGGCCGGAGCTCGAGTGCCGCAGCATCGACGACGTCGTCCTGCGCCATGAGCACGGCGCGCTCCACCGCATGCCGCAACTCGCGCACATTGCCAGGCCACGGGTGCGACAACAGGAGCTGCATCGCTTCCTGGGAAAACGAGGTGACCTTCCTCCCGTAGTGGCTCGCCTGTTCACGCAGGAAGAACGCTGCGAGCACCGGTATGTCATCCTTCCGCTCGCGCAGCGGCGGAAGCGGGATCTCGACCGTGTTCAGGCGGTAGAGGAGGTCCTCACGAAAGCGTCCTTCGGCGACCTCGGTCTCGATCGCTGCATTCGTGGCCGAGAAGACACGGACGTCCACCTTCCGCGTTCGTGATGAACCGACGCGTTGCAGCTCCCCGCTCTCGAGGACGCGGAGCAGCTTCGCCTGCTGCTTCATTCCGACGTTCGCGATCTCGTCGAGGAAGAGCGTGCCCCTGTCCGCCAGCTCGAAGCACCCGACCCGATCGGTCTTCGCGTCCGTGAACGCGCCCTTCACGTGACCGAACAGCTCGCTCTCGAACACTCCCTCCGAGATCCCCCCGGCATTCACCGTGATCAGCGGCTGCCCCGCGCGTCCGGAGGCGCCGTGCAGCCAGCGCGCAACGACCTCCTTCCCGGTTCCGTGCTCGCCGGTGATGAGCACGTTCGCATCCGACTTCGCGACACGCTCCATGAGGCGCACGACGGGCTGCATCGCTCGCGACTCGGCGATCAGCGTCGGCAGGCCCTTGCCCCGCAGGAGCTGGTTTTCGCTCTCGAGCTTCTGTCCGCGTCGCAGCGCCTGGCCGAGTGCGACCTGGGTACGCAGGGTCGCGAGCAGTCGCGCGTTGTCCCACGGTTTCTCGATGTAGTCCCGTGCACCGAGTCGCATCGCTTCGACCGCGCTGTCGATGCTGCCCCACGCGGTCATGACCACTACCGGGAGGTGGTTGTCGGTCGCCTGCAGGCGCGTGAGGAGGTCGAGCCCCTCGCGTCCGGAGGTCGTGTCGCGCGCGTAGTTGAGGTCCATCAGCAGCGCATCGAATTCCGACGCCTCGAGGGCGCTGATGATGCCGCGCGGCGATCCTGCCGTCTCGATCTGGAATCCCTCCCCCTTCAGGAGGAGCCGAAGCGCCTCGAGGACATCCGGCTGGTCGTCGGCGATCAGAATGCGCGGTGATGCAGTGGACACGGCGTCAGCGTCGGGTGGGAGAGGAGCAGGCTAATCGGCGGCGGCCACCCTCTGGCCGCCCGTCATGTCGTCGCGACGAGGTGATAGTCGCCGAACTTCACTTCGCCGATCAGCTCGGGATAGAGGAGCTCGGTGAACCGCTTCGTCGCGGCCGCGTCGCGGTGCATCGTCTCCGCCCGCTCGTCCTCGAACACGAAGACGTGCAGGAACCGATGAGGATTGAGCTGGTCCTGCATCGAGATGTACAGCCGTGTCCCCGGTTCGCTCTGCTGCATCTCGGCAACGAACTGCCGCACGGCCTCGGTGCAGCGGTCGAGACTGCCGGCGCGTACGAGAAAGTTCGCCGTCTTGTAGATGGGCATCCTGCACCTCCCGTGGTTGAGCCGGACACGGATTTCATGGGGGCGGATGCAACCGTGTCCGGTGACCGGCATGTCTGCGGCGTCGAACATATGCCGGCCGGACGCGGGTGAGGCTAGGGGTGGGCGCCCTCAGGGCTCGACGTTCAGGCGGGCGCCGCAGCGACGTCCGCCTGGACTGCCGTGTCGTTGACGACCCACCCGTCCTTGAGCTCGATCACCCGGCCGCCGTACTGCGCATTCGTCTCCGAGTGTGTCACCTGGATGATGGTTGTGCCCTCGGCATTCAACCGGCGGAAGAGCTCCATGATCTCCCTCGATTGTGCCGAGTGGAGATTGCCCGTCGGTTCATCGGCGAGAATGATCTTCGGCGCGGCGACCACTGCGCGCGCGACGGCGACGAGCTGCTGCTGCCCCCCGGAGAGCTGGCTCGGGTACAGGTCCTTCTTGCCGACGATGCCGAACCGGTCGAGCGAGTCGGCGACGAGCGCCTCGCGTTCATGACGCTTGATGTTCCGGTACGACAGCGGGATGTCCAGGTTCTCGGCGACCGTGAGGCTGTCGAGCAGGTGATACTGCTGGAACACGAACCCGATGTACTGCTTGTTCAGCTCCGCGCGCTGCCGGGTGTTGAGCTTGTGCACCTTGTGCTCGAACAGCTGGTACTCGCCGGTCCATGCCCCGTCGAGCATGCCGATGATCCCGAGCAGCGTGGACTTGCCTGCGCCCGAGGGACCCATGATCGTGACGAACTCACCCTGACGGATGTCGAGATTGACCCGACGAAGCACCCACGTGCGCGTCGGGCCGGCGTCGAAGGCTTTCTCGATACTGCGGAGCGAGATCATGAATGCGGCGGCGTTTGAGGGCGGTGAAGCCGCGTGTCCGGACAACCCGG
>JANOCW010000417.1:0-1895 GCA_031412375.1 Gemmatimonadaceae bacterium
GCTGCTCGCAACGTGATCGCACCACGCGGCCCGACCAAGCGCCGACGGATTCCCGTTGCCGTGCTCGGCGCCACCGGGGCCGTCGGGCAGTCGTTCGTGCGGCTGCTTGCGAACCACCCATGGTTCGAGCTGCGCGAGCTCGCGGCGTCCGAGCGGTCATCGGGACGCAGCTATCGCGAGGCTTCCCGCTGGCTCGAGGGCTCGCTCGGCGCCGACGTCGGGGCCCGCGCCGTCGTGCCGTGCGAGCCGGGGCACGTCGCATCGCCGAGCGTGTTTTCCGCCCTCGATTCCTCGGTGGCCGGCGAGATCGAGGGCGCGTTCGCGCGGGCAGGACACCTCGTCCTCAGCAACGCGCGCAATTTCCGGATGGACCCGGATGTGCCCCTCGTCATTCCGGAAGTGAACGGCGATCACCTCGCCCTGCTCGGCACGCAGCGTACTGTGCGCGGATGGAGCGGCGGCATCGTAACGAATGCGAACTGCGCGGCGACGGTCGTGGCGATGGCGCTCGCGCCCTTGCATGCGGCGTTCGGCGTGCGGCAGCTCTTCGTCGCCACGATGCAGGCGGTGTCCGGCGCCGGATATCCAGGCGTGCCATCGCTCGACATCCTCGGCAACGTCATTCCGTTCATCAAGGATGAGGAGCCCAAGATCGAATCCGAGTTGTGCAAGCTGCTTGGGCGGTTCGACGCGGGATCGATCGAGATGGCGCCCATTGTCGTCAGTGCGCACGCCAACCGGGTCCCGGTCGAGCACGGTCACACCGTGTGCATGTCGATTCGATTCGATCGTCGGCCCACAGTGGAGGAAGCCACGAGCGTCCTGTCCGGGTGGGAAGGCCCGAAGGCCACGACGGCGCTCCCCAGCGCGGCACGTCCGCCGCTCGTCATCCGCGACGAAGCCGATCGACCCCAGCCGCGGCGCGATGTCGATGCGGGTCGGGGAATGACCGTCAGCATCGGACGCATCCGGGAAGATCCCGTGCTCGATCTCAAGCTCGTCGCGCTCGGGCACAACACGATTCGCGGAGCTGCCGGTGGATCGATCCTCAACGCGGAGCTCCTGTACGAACGCGGTGAGCTTCCCGCGCCGTGATCGTCGTCAAGTTCGGGGGGACGTCCGTCGGCGATGCGGAGGCGATCTCGCGCCTCGCCGACATCGTTCGCGGACGCCTCGACCGCCGCCCAATCGTGGTCGTGTCTGCAATGGCAGGAACAACGAACGAGCTGCTGTCACTGGCGGAGCAGGCTTCCCGCGGTCACCTCATCGGGGCACTGCGTGCGGTCGAGGGGTTGCGGGAACGACACCTTGCGGCGGCTGAAGCACTTCTCGGATCCGGCAGCGATACGGACATCGCCGGTGAGCTCAGCGCCACATTCGACGAGCTGGCCAGCCTCGGCGAGGCGCTTTCGACGCTGGGCCATCTCACGCCCCGCTCCCTCGATACGATCGGCGCGATGGGCGAGCAGCTCTCCGCGCCGCTCGTTGCCGCCGCTCTGGCGCAGCGGGGACTTCCGGTGGACCTCGTGGATGCCCGTCAGGTCGTCATCACCGACGACACATTCACCCGCGCCGAGCCGTTGCCCGATGTGATTGCCGAACGGGCGAGGACGACACTGCTGCCACTGGTTCGCGCGCAGCGCATCCCGGTGCTCGGCGGGTTCATCGGGGCAACGCTTCAGGGGGTGACCACGACACTTGGCCGGGGCGGTTCCGACTACAGTGCATCGCTCATCGGAGCGGCACTGCGGGCAGACGCCATCGAGATCTGGACCGATGTGGATGGCATGCTGACCGCCGACCCGCGCGTCGTGACGGGCGCACGGCTCATTCAGCGCATTCGCTTCGATGAGGCATCCGAGCTGGCGTCATTCGGTGCGAAGGTGCTTCACCCG
>JANOCW010000418.1:0-2642 GCA_031412375.1 Gemmatimonadaceae bacterium
GTGGTCGCTGCCTGCAGCCCTGCCACGAACGACACGGCGGCGAATGCCAACGTACCCACCACGGGTGACAGCGCCCGTGGAACCGGGGCAGCCTGTACACCGCTCGAGACGCGTGACGCGAACGCATCCGACCAGCGCCCGGCGAGCGCAGGCCAGACGCGGACATGCGGCATCAAGTCGGACGCCCCAGCCTACGATGTCGTCGTGCTGGCGAAGACGCTCGATCATCCGTGGGCCGTGGAGCCGCTGCCCGGCGGCGACATTCTCGTGACGGAGAAGCCCGGTCGGATGCGGATCGTCTCGGCCACCGGCACCGTCGGCGAACCGATCACCGGCCTTCCCGCGGTGGATGCGCGTGGACAGGGCGGTCTGCTCGACGTTGCACTGAGCCCGACGTTCGACACTGACCGCACGATCTTCTGGAGCTTCTCGGAGCCACGTCAGGGCGGCAATGCGACCAGTGTCGCCCGCGGTGCTCTCTCCGCCGACCGTCGCAGCCTCGAGCAGGTGCGCGTGATCTTCCGCGCGCTGCCAGTCTATTCCGGTACCTACCATTTCGGATCGCGACTGGCCTTCGGACCGGACGGCATGCTCTACGTGACTCTCGGCGAGCGTTCCGACAAGAATGTGAGACCGCAGGCGCAGGAGCTGAACAGCCATATGGGGAAGATTCTCCGCATCACGACGGAGGGTGCCGCGCCGAGCGACAACCCCTTCGTCGGGCAGGCGAATGCGCTGTTCGAGATCTGGTCGGTCGGCCACCGCAACGTCCAGGCGGCGGCGTTTGACGGCGAGGGCCGGCTCTGGGACATCGAGCACGGAACGCGCGGTGGGGATGAGCTCAACCTCGTCGAGAAGGGCAAGAACTATGGTTGGCCGCTCGTCGCCTACGGCATTGAGTACTCGGGGTCGGCGATTGGTGGCTCGGTGACGGCGAAGGAAGGGTTCGTTCAGCCGGTGTACTACTGGGATCCTGTCATCGCACCCTCCGGCGCCCAGTTCTACAGCGGTGATGCGTTCCCGGCGTGGCGCGGCAACCTGTTCATCGGGGCGCTCAAGGAGATGCGACTCGTGAGGCTGGTGATCGAGAACGGCCGGGTGACGGGCGAGGAGCACCTGCTCGTCGATCGGCGTCAGCGGGTGCGCGATGTCCGACAGGGCCCTGATGGCGCACTGTACCTGGTTACCGATCATGGCAGCGGCGAACTGTGGAAGATTTCGCCACGCCGTTGAACGGCCAACGGTAATTCATCACTTCATGATGGATGGGTGACACCGGGGGGGCGCGAGCGACTCAGGCTCGCCGCCCCCTTCTGGCATCGGGCAACCCTGTCCAACGGTCCCCGTGTCGAACGATGCGGCTCGGGGGTATGTGGCGCTTCGCCGACTCGCGCCGTAGACTCTCGGCGTAGGGGCACCGTCGTCCTCCAACGTGAATGGCAGGAAGGAAGCTCAATGACCAGACGTCGTGATTTTCTCAGGACTGGCGGACTCGCCGCGGGAGCGCTCGCTGTCGGCGGGCCCCTCCATGCCATGGGCGCCATGCGCCCGGACCTCTTCGATGGAACGCCGGGCGCGGAGCCCGCGGTCCAGGCGTCGACCCGCGCATTGATGATGAGCGCGATCGCCGCCGCACGCGCCGCGGGCGCCAGCTTCAGCGATGTCCGCATCGGACGCTACCGGCAGAACTTCGTCGTCACGCGCGAGCAGCAGATCGTCCAGGTCGTTGACACCGATTCGATGGGCTGCGGCGTGCGCGCGCTCGTCGACGGAACCTGGGGGTTCGCCGCGACCCGCGTCATGACCACCGATGGCGTCGTCGAAGCAGCGCGCGAAGCCGCCGCGATCGCCAAGGCCAATCGGATCGCGCGGGACCGCGCCATCGAGATCGCTCCGGCGCCGGCGCACGCCGACGTCACGTGGAAGAGCGCGTACACGATCGACCCGTGGACGATACCCATCGAGCAGAAGGCCGACCTCCTGCTGAAGGCGAACGCCGAGGGGATGAAGGCGAAGAACGTGAAGTTCGTCTCGAGCTCGATGTTCTTCCGGAAGGAAGAGCGCAACTACGCCAACACCGATGGGTCGGTGATCGCCCAGACGATCATCCACACCTGGGTACCGATGACGTTCACGGCGGTTTCGCCCGACGGCACTGACTTCCAGAATCGGAGCAGTGTGGTCCAGCCGATGGGTCGCGGTTACGAGTACGTGCTCGCCCAGGACCTGGTCGGGAACTCACGCAAATGGGGAGAGGAAGCATCGCAGAAGCTCACGGCGAAACCGGTGGAAGTCGGACGCTATGATCTCGTCCTGCACCCATCGCATCTGTGGCTCACCATCCATGAGTCGATCGGCCACCCGACTGAGCTCGACCGCGCGATGGGCTACGAAGCGAACTACGCCGGCACGAGCTTCGTCGCGCCGCCCGAGCAGTTCCTCGGCAAGTTCAAGTACGGACCGACCTTCATGAACATCCAGGGCGATCGCTCCCAGGAGGGCGCGCTCTCGACCATTGGGTACGATGACGATGGCATTCGCCCGGATGATTTCCTCATCATCAAGAACGGCATCTTCAACGACTACCAGACCACCCGCGAGCAGGCGCCCTGGCTCAAGTGGTGGTACGACCAGCAGAAGCA
>JANOCW010000419.1:0-4443 GCA_031412375.1 Gemmatimonadaceae bacterium
GCGGCGGAGAGTGGAGTGAAGCGACCGTCGCCGCGTCCTCGCATGAAGAGCCCTCGGCTCGAACTGAGGCGCCCAATCTCCGTCTTCACGCCGTCGAAGTTTCCCGCGAGCAGGAGGTCGGCATGTCCATCTCCGTCCATATCGCCGGCGAGCAGGCCGTACACCGGCGCGAGCTGTGCCTCCATGGGAAGCGCCGACAGGGTGAATGAGCCCTCGCCGTTATTCCGCACGATCGACGTCGCGAAGGTATATGCCTTTCGTTCGATGGCACCCGACAGGTCGGCCGGCGTGAAGACATCCGTCATGGCCGCGCGCGCGTAATCCTCGTACCGCAGGAACCGGGTCTTCAATCTGGGGACGGCCCGAATGAGCTCATCCCGCATCGCCAGCGGATAACTCCTGCCGCCGTTGTAGGACGCGAGGATCTGTTCGACAGACCCGTTGTCGTCGAAGTCCTTCACCGTCATCGTCACCGGCTCGCGCTCGCTGGCTCGCAGCCGCGTGTTGAGTCCCAGGTTCCCGACCACGAAGTCTGTGCGGCCATCCTCATCGAAGTCCCCGGCGACGATGCGGTTCCACCAGCCATGGCTTTTCTCCAACCCGCGAACCGCGAGGGGCGAAAGCTTCCCCCCCGTGTTCCTGAATATGGTAATGGGCATCCAATCACCCACCACCACGAGGTCCATGCTGCCGTCGCCGTCGACATCACGCCAGATCGCGTCGGTCACCATCCCTACCCGCGCCAGGTCGGGGGCAACGGCCGCCGTGACGTCGCTGAATCGGCCGGTGCCGTCGTTACGCAGCAGCATGCTCTGCGGATCCGTGCCATAGCGCCACGGGACGACGCGGCCGCCGACGAAGAGGTCGACGTCACCGTCCCGATCGTAGTCGGCGGCCGCAACCCGTGAGCCGCTCGCGGTCTCGGCCGGCAGGTGGCCACTCGTCTTGCGGAAGCGTCCGTCCCCGATGTTCAGGTAGAGCCGATCCTGCAACGCGGGCGCGCCGTCGGAGTACTCGGTTCCACCGCTCACCACATACAGGTCTGGTCGGCCATCGCCGTTGGCGTCGAAGAACGCCGCGCCCACATCCTCGGAGATCGCGTCGGCGGCGAACGCAGCCGCGCTGCTGCTCGTGAAGCCGCCATCACGCCGCTGCAGCAGGAGCTTGCCCGACTGCTCCTTGGCGCCGCCGAGATAGACGTCGTCCAGGCCGTCCCCGTTCACGTCGGCGACCGCCAGTGCAGGCCCCTCCGTGGACATCAACTTCGGGATCAGGCGCTCGCGATCGAAATCGACAAACTCGTTCTCCTGATGCTCGAAGTCCAAGGGTGTTGCAACGGTGACGTCCGTGAACACCCCGGCAGCGGGCACAGCGCGCGCGCGGGCGGCGCGGGCTGTTGCCTCCGACTGGCGGACGGTCACCAACTGGTTCCCTGCCGGACGCGGAATCATGCCGGCCCGCCCATCCGGCCATTCCACGAGCAGGGAGTCCACCGAGTCGCGCGCGCCAAGCCCGAAGACGAGCACGTAGTCCACGCTGGACTGGAACCCGCGCACCGGCGACTGCTCCTGCATCAGCGTGTCCGCCCCGGCGTAGAGGGTGACCCGGGCGCCGACCCCGAAGCGGTTCGCCCCCTCTCCGTCGAGCCGCACGCTCAGGGAGCCGTGATCGGGCTGCAGGCGGCGCGCATTGTTGCGATAGATGAACGCCTCCTGGTTCACGTTGTTCACCACCAGGTCGAGCGCACCATCTCCGTCGAGGTCGCCGTAGGCGGCACCGCTCGACACGCTGGGGGTTGCGAGCCCCCATGCAGCCGCCTCGTTCGTGAACTGCAGGTCGCCGGCGTTGTGGAACGCGTAGTTCGCGAGCGGCGTCGTGGTCATCACGTTCGTGAGCCGGCCGAAGTCGACTCGGGCGCGGCCGCCTCGCGTGGCGTCCTTCATTGTCTCGTCGTTCGCGAGGAACGCCACGTAATCCTGCGACGTGACGTCCTTCGCGAGGCCGTTCGTCACGAAGATGTCCTTGCGCCCGTCGAGGTCCAGGTCGGCAATCAGCGCGCTCCAGCTCCAGTCCGTCCGTGCGACGCCGCCGAGCTGCCCGACGTCGGTGAAGGTGCCGTCCTGATTGTTGCGCTGGAGCATGTTTCGCATGAGCTGGTAATGATAGCCATTACGAACCTTTGCCTGGTAGACATCCCAGCCCTCGAACATGCCAGTGGACTTGAGGCGATACTCGTCCTCCGGAAGCATGTCGGTCGTGTAGATGTCGGGCCAGCCATCGTTGTTCAGGTCCCCGATGTCGAGCCCCATCGAGAAGTAGCTGAGCACTGGTGCCTGCTGGTCGAGCGAGTCGGCGAAGGTACCATTCTGGCGATTGACATAGAGGTAGTCACGCTCGAAGAAATCGTTCGAGGCGTAGATGTCCGGCCACCCGTCGCGGTTCACGTCGCCCACCGCGACGCCCAGCCCGAAGGCGATCTCCGGGCTGTGGATCCCCGCGGCCACGCTCACATCGGTGAAGCGCGCGCCGTCCTTGCGAAACAGCTTCGCGCCGCCGTTGGCATCGCGCACGTGGCGGGTGTTGCGCATCCCGAAGCTGCTCACGGGACGCGGAGAATTGTTGAGCACGAAGAGGTCGAGGTCGCCGTCCCGGTCGTAGTCGAGGAAGGCGGCCTGGGTCGAATAGCCCTGCTCGGCCACGCCGTACGCCGCGGCCATGTCCCTGAACGTCGGGACGCCGTCGTCGCCGAGACCCTGGTTCACCCACAGCGCGTTCGCGCGCCTTTCCGCGGGGAACGGTCCGGCGCGACAGACGTAAATGTCCAGCCGGCCGTCACCGTTGACGTCGGCGAGCGTCACGCCGGTGGACCAGGACTCCCCGCTCGTCTCGAGGCCGGCGTCGTCCGTCACATCGCGGAAGCGAAACGCTCCCTCATTCAGGAACAGCTTCGGACCGCCCTGGTTGGACGTGAGGATCAGCTCCGGCAGCCCGTCTCCCGTGAGGTCCCCGATCCCCACCCCGCCGCCGTTGTAGAAGTTTCGATAGGTGAAAACGTTGTGCTCGTTCGACTCCTCGATGCGGTTGGTGAAGCGCACGCCGGTCGCGCTCGATGACAACCGGGAGAAGAGCTGGTTCGACGTGGCGACGGAGTCGCCGGAGGGCTCGACCTCGCTGGTCGCGCCGTCGCGCGAGCAGCCGACAGCAAGCACATCGAGGGCGAGCACCGGGAGCAGCCACCGGAGGACGCGCGGGGAGAGGAAAGACATGCGGCGAGACACGGCCGAAGAAATTACAACGGGAGACTGGCTGACTTTCACCCCGTCATCCAGAGACTACAGTCCCCCAAGCGCCATGGCCTGCTCCGGGAGGAGCAGGCCATGGTGATTCAGGAGGAAGACGTTGGACCGCTCAGTATCCGGGATTCTGCGTGAGCAACGGGTTCGCCCCGATCTGCGTCGCAGGAATCGGCATCAGGATACGGTGCGGCTCGCCCACCCGGCTGACCTTGCCATTCGCCATCGTGGTCGACCACTGATTGAGGAACTTGCCATGCCGGATCAGGTCCGTCCGTCGCTTGCCTTCACCAGTGAATTCGAGCAGCCGCTCGAGGAGAATCGCATCGCGCACCTGGGCCTGGGAGAGTCCGGCCGAGATCGGATTCGGCGGCGTGAAATGGAGCGCACGGATCCGGTTAATCTCCGTGATCGCGGCACCAGTCTGCCCGAGCTCATTCAGCGCCTCTGCCTTGATGAGATACATCTCGGCGAGGCGGAAGAACGGGAAGTCGTTTGGATGGCCGTTCCCACTTGGCGCGTTGGCGAGCGGCGGGAACTTGTTGAAGCGTACTCCGTCTCCCTCGCCCGCCGCCTCGGCGTTGGCGATGACCGGATTGAAGTTCAGCGCGTTGCCCGTACGGTCCTTGACCGGCAGGCCGGTCTCGAAACTGAACGCCGGACCGGCGAGCCACATGCCTCGGCGCTCATCAGTCGGCTGGAAGGCCTGATACGTCTCGGCCAGGGTCGCAAAACCATTCCACGGCCCTCCCCAACCTGTGCTGAGCTGATTGTAGTGAAGGGTTCGCATGGGGAAGTTGCCGCCCAGCGCCTGCGCAGAGGTATGGACGACCACGAAGATGTTCTCGGGTGAGCCTTCGTTATCGACCGAGAAGTTATTCTTCCAGTTCGGGTTGAGCGAGTAAACTCCCGAGTTGATCACGGCATCGGCCGCGTTGATCGCGGCCTGACAGCCCGACGCAGCACCGGCGACCGGGACATTGCACGAGTTGTAGGAGATCGCGCTGACGCCGGAGTTCTTGTTGAAAACGCCGGCGTTGATGTACAGACTCGCGAGGATCGCGTCGACGGCGCCCTTGGTCAAACGGCCATACCCGCCTGCTGGCCACTTGTCCGGCAGTGCCGCGCGCGATTCCGTGAGCTCCTTCTG
>JANOCW010000420.1:0-9560 GCA_031412375.1 Gemmatimonadaceae bacterium
TGGAACGCCACCGACCCGAACACTGCCGATGAGCGAATCGCCCACGACGGTACCGACGAACGTCGCCGCAGTGTCGGAGACGTCGGTGGAAAAGGTCATGAAGGCGATGGACACCTGGTTACCAGCGCGGAGACCGGTGAGCGCAGACGACGGAATCGCCGGGCTTCCCTCGAACTCACCGGTGAGGAACGTGTACGCCCCGGCTTGCGACTCGATGTACAGCTTCATGGCGCCTGGCGAATCCTGTCCGGTCTGGTCGGGCGCTCGCTCGTACCACCCCTCGAACGGATCGTCGATCTCCGCCGTCACGACCATGCGATACGAGTACAGCTCCGCCATCGACCCGAAGACCCCGACTGCGCCCACGAGCCGGTTGATCAATCCTGAACCCGTGAACGGGTCGCTCGCCGATCGGAAGTAGTCGAAGTAGTTCGCGTCCACCGCGGCGACGCTGACCGTGCTGCGAAAGCCCGGCAGGAAGACGCTCGGCACGTTCTGCTGGAAGACGTTGCGCAGGGACCCGGGAAGTCGAGCCTCGAGATCGTCGGTGAACAGGAACATCGGGCCCCACGGCGACTCGATGCGAATCATGTAGCGCGGCTCCCGCGGGACGGCGTCCCAGAACAGTCGGAGGGTATCGGTATCGCGGTTGAAGAACCGCGTATTTTCCGCCGGCTGGACGGTCTGCGTCTGCGGGAGCGTGGTCGCCCCGGTGATCGTGTCTCCCGCGGGAGTCGTGATGCGCAGGCGGTAGGATCCACCCGGGACGATGCGCAGCGCAGGAAGGGGTTCCGTTCCCGGATCCCGCGGGACGGCCGAGTTCCCGATGCGATAGACGCCCTGTCCGACCCCGTCGCCGCGCCGCGAGGCATCCTCGACCGCGACCGCCGAGTCTCCGGCGGCCGTGTACAACACCACGCGCGCCCCGCGAATGGGAACTCCACCCGCGCTCACGATCGGATCGTTGCGGTCGTAATCCAGGTCATCATTCACCGTCACGCGCCCGGTGAGCGTGCGCTCGATGAGCACCACCTCGTCCTCCGACCACGGGTTCAGCACGGCGTGGACGACCGGCCGCTCACGCCCGTTTGGAACGGTGATCGCATCGAACTGGCACGCCGACCCTACGGCCGCGGCGACGACCGCGAGTGGGAGCAGGCGTCGGACGCGTAATCCACCTGCGCGCGGCGGCATCAGAACGCCACCGTCATGCCGAGGCTCGGAAGGAAGGGGAACTGGGAGGTCGCCTGCCGCTCGGGCGGGTTGTTCGTATAGTCGAAGGTATAGATGAACACGTTCTTGCGATTGTACGCGTTCACCACCTGGAGATAGGGCAGGATCGTCGTCCGCCCGCGAGTGAAACGGCGGGTCAGCATCAGGTCCAGCCGCTGGAAGGTCGGGTATCGCGACGCGTTCCGGTCGCCCCCCACGGGCTCGAACGGACGCGCCCCGTTGTACAGTGTCCAGGCATTGTTCCCCGGATCATACGTGCGCCGCACGATCTGGCCAACGATGTCGGTGAAGGGGAGTCCAGTGCCGAAGCCGAACCGCGCGCCGAGCGTCGTCCGTGCGCCGAGGGCATAGCTCGCAACGGCGTTCACGTTGTGACGCCGGTCCTGCGCCGGGAAATACTCCAGCGTGCCGCGACGGCGCGAGCTGACTCCATAGGTGTAGGCGATCCATCCGCTGAGCGGGCCCCGCTCGAG
Organism: Gemmatimonadaceae bacterium; assembly: GCA_031412375.1. Lineage (GTDB taxonomy): Bacteria > Gemmatimonadota > Gemmatimonadetes > Gemmatimonadales > Gemmatimonadaceae > JANPKQ01. The sequence continues at coordinate 1,707 of JANOCW010000420.1, forward strand.
CTGACGCAGCAGGACATCGAATCCATAGGACGTGCCCGACGAGGGCACGAACTCGTCGCCGCGCACCGCGGGATCGTCCGCCGAGTTGGGCTCGAGCAGGTGATCGTACCGCTTGTAGAATCCCTCGATGCGGACGAGGCGCGTGGACGAGAACCACCGCTCCACGCCGAGAATGGCGTGGCGCGCCGACGAGACATCGATGTAGCGGTCACTCGCGATCCAGAAGTCGAAGATGCGGACCGGAATGTCCTCGTTGCGCAGCCCATGCAGCCACTGGGTGTATCGCCCACCGGCGAGCGACACGCTGAGCTCCGGCGTGACGAAGTACGTCGCCGACACGCGCGGTGAGATGCCCTCCCAGCCGCGCCCGCTGATCCCCTCCGTTCGCGCGCCGATCCGGATGCGCAGGTCGCTCGTCGGGCTCCAGCGATCCTCCGCGAACAGCGACAGCGCGCTCGGCCGCTGCTTCAGCCCGAACAGCTCGACGTTCGCCTCCTCGGAGAGGATCTGGTAGCCGAGGTCGTGCAGCGAAGCCTCGTAGCCGAAGATCGGCGCGTGCTTCCCGATCGGGACGGTGACCGAGCCTGAGGCCCTGGTCTCGAGCACCCGATTGTCGAAGGAGAGCGATCCGTCGCCAAGATCGAGCCTCGTGCGAAAGCGCGACACACTCAACCGCTGCACGAGCGTCGCACGTTCCGGGGAGGCGCCGTCTCCCTGCCCACGCCCGAGCGGCATCGTGAGGGTCGCCCCGGCGATCGTGTTTCCCCAGTTGAACGAGAAGTCGCCCCCGCTGGCCCGCGTCGAATCGCCGAGCGCGGCAAAATTCCCGCCGAGGTCATCCAGTCCGGCGTATGCGGTGATCGACAGCGTCGCATCGCGCGGCAGGCGCTGCGTCAGGTGAAGCTGTGCATCCTCGAAGTGATACGGGAGCACCTCGTCGGTGAACAGTCGCGCGAACGCATCCGCGTACGTTCTCCGGCCCGCGATGCTCCAGGTGGTTCCTCGGTCGGGGAGCGCGCCGCTCAGGGCGACACTGGTGGCGAGCACCGACAGGCCGACGGTGCCGTGAACCCCTGCCCGCTCTTCTTCCGCACTCCGAACGTCCAGCACACTGGAGAGCCGGCCTCCATGCTCGGCCGAGAATCCGCCGACGTGCAGCGTCACCTCCCCGACCGTTGGCTCGAGGAACGTCCCGAACAGTCCGCCGAAATGGAACGGGTTGTAGACGGGGATGCCGTCGAGCAGCACGAGGTTCTGGTCGGACTCACCGCCGCGCACGTTGTAACCCGCGGTGAAATCGCTGCGAGCGGTGACTCCGGGGAGCAGTTGCACCGTTCGCAGGACGTCCGCCTCGCCGATCGACGGCACCTTGGAAACGATCCCGCCTCCGATCGAGATCACGCCGGCGCTCGCACCGCGCTCGAACCGATCGCGTTCCTCCGTCGTGCCGGTCGTTCGCACCGGGACCAGCGTCTGCGGCAGCGGCGTCATCGCGATGATGACCTCCGCCCGTCCTCCCCCCGGGACGAAGACCTCGCGCGGCACCATGCGATAGCCGAGCGCCCGGGTCTGCAGGGTGACCATGCCTTCCGGCAGCCCGGTCACCGTGAAGCGGCCGACATCATCGCCAATCGTCCGGCGGTTCGTCCCGGCGATCGTGATCTGCGCGCGAGGCAAGGGGTCGCCATCCACCGCCGACACGACGGTGCCGGTGATGTAGCCGCTCGAATCGCGCCGCACCTGAGCCTGGGTCGAGCTCGCCGCCACGGTGACGGCGACCAGCGCGAGCAGCACGGCGGCGCGGAGCCGCGCGCCGTCAGGCATGCGTCGCGACGCGGGGCGAGGTGGTCGGAGTCGGAGTCCGGCCCGATGCGCCCTGATGCACGTAACGCAGGAGGATCTCGGTGTTGATGTCGCGCGCGTCCTCGATGCGCGCATCGGCGATTCCGAGATCAGCGGGTGTAATGAGGAAGGGATAGACCTGGTCACCCCCCGCCGATCCGTGCGCACCGACCTGGTCGTCGAACGACACGATGTCGTAGCCATCGTACGCGCCGAACAGCACGAGGTCTCCCGTGTTCGGCTGCAGCACGAGGTCCTGAACTGCGCGGATGATGTACGGCTCGGTGCCGTAGACGTCGAGCGGGTTCGTGCCACTCAATACCGTCAGCTCGCCAGCGGTGATACTCGCCCGTCCGACGCGGCTCTCGAGGTGCACGCCCTTGCCAGACCGCGTCGCCACGAGCCCGACGCCCGGGTGCGCGAGCAGCATCGAATACAGGTTCGCGCGACGCCGGTCGCGCGCGATGTCGGCCAGCTCGAGTCGGCGATCGTCGTCGGCGAAGTACACCAGCGCCAGGCAGGAGCTGTACGTCGTGACGACATCGTGCTCGCGCGACACGAGATACTTCTCCGGCATGATGATCTCGCGCAGCCCGTACCGGCTGCGAAGCCAGTCGCGAGCGCGCAGCAGCATGCGACGTCGCCGCGTGCCCGGCGCAACCTGGGAGAACGCCTGCACGATCTGCGGCCCGATGTCGGCGTACTCGCTATCCTCGGCGAAGCTCGCGACGGCCTCGAGCGGCTTGCCGCCGACGAGCACCGCATTCCCCTCGAGAATCCGCTGCACCGTGTTGCCGAGCGTCTCGCCGAACTTCACCCGGTAGCTCGCGGACGGGGTCATGCCGTGGTCCGAGAGGATGACGAGATCGTACCGCCGCGAGCTCGTCGCGAGGGCCATCCGCCAGATCTCGCGGATGCGCGCATCGGTGCGCCGAAGGTCACTGAGCGCCTGCCGGCTCGACGGACCGAAGTGGTGCGCGAGCTCATCGTACTGCATGAACGTGCTGTAGATGATCGGCACGCCGAGATAGATGTCGAGCATGATCGCCATTGTCTGCAGCTCCCGCACGACGACGTTGCTGAGGATCCGGATGAACGGAAAGATTCCCTCGGCGTGCGTCGCCCGGCCGGAGAGCTCGCCCCGGAAGCGCTCCCACTCCTCGAGCAGCCATTCGTGCACGGCCTGAATCGCCATGCGCGCCACGCGCACCGGGTGGATCGCGATCAGCAGCGCCATGCGCGTTCCGCCGAGCCGCTGGTAGACGGACAACTTCTCCCGCGTCGCGACGGTGAACGCGACCGTCTGGGCGTCGCCGTCGAGGAGGTTCACGTAGCTCGAGCCGCCGGCGAGCGCGCCGGGAGAGTGGATGCGGTCGCGAATGTACTGCACGCCATGCGGGGCATTGCAGGTGATGACGCGCCGCGCGCTCTTGTCGTAGAATCGGAACGCCGGGATGCCGCCGTTCTCGCCGTGGAAGATGCCCGCCTGGCAGTATGGCGTCGCCGAGGGCAGGCCGCAGAACCAGCGGCGGATCGCGAAGTCCTCCTTCCGGAGGAGGCGGGCGATCGTCGGGCAGTAGCCCAGCTCGAGCGCGCGGCGAAGGTCAGCATGCGCCAGTGCGTCGATCTGCAGCATGATCAGGCCTCGCCGCTCGTCGCGCGGTCGACGCTCCCGGCGGAAGGAGCGGAACTTCATGTCGTAGTACCAGCGCAGCCACGGGCCCGCGCGCTTGCGACCGCGCCGCTCGACCAGGGGCGGAGCGTTGGCGCCGGGTCTGCCCATTTCGCTCACCGCTGGTTCATCCACGTGCGTTCACCCATTCGCCACCCATCCCCGTACTATACGGCTGCACACCCGGAGTTCCGTCGATCATGCCGCGACTTCCCTCACCTTCTTCAGCAGCACACTGGGGGATACAGGCTTCAGCAGCACCTCGTGACAGCCGGCGCTCCGGCAGCGAAGAACGGTCGCATCGTCGCCATCGCCGGTGAGCGCGATGGTGTGACGCGGCGCCAGCCCGCGCGGTGCGAGTGCGGCAAGCACGGTGAGCCCGTCCGCGTCGGGAAGTCCGAGGTCGAGCAGCATGACGTCAGGTCGCTCCGCCGTCGCTGCCGCGATGGCCTCCGCGGCGCTCGCGGCCACGGTGACCCGGTGACCCGTCTCCTCGAAGAGGATGCGCAGCGCGTCGGTCACGAGCGCGCTGTCCTCCACCAGCAGGATGTGCGACCCCACGATGGTCAGTCGGGCTGTCGGAAGGGCAGGGTGAAGAGAAACCGGCTCCCGCGACCGAGCGCGCTCTCCACCCAGATCCTGCCGCGGTGAAGCTCGACGAGCTTGCGCGCGATCGTGAGCCCGAGTCCCGTCCCGTGGTGGCGACGGGATGCGGACGCATCCACCTGTGCGAACTCCCGAAACACGAGCTCGTGATGGTCCGGCGCGATCCCGATGCCGGTGTCTCCCACTTCGACCATGAGGCGATCAGTCTCATCGGCGCGGGCGGTAATCCACACCCGCCCTCCCGCCGGCGTGAACTCGATAGCGTTGCCAAGCAGGTTGCTGAAGACATGATTGATCTTCTCGCGGTCGGCAAGCATCCGCGGCAGCTCCGGCGGGAAATCGACGGTGACCGTGAGTCCCTTTCGCGCAACGAGCGATTCATTCAGGGACCGCACCTGCTCGACGACCTCGATGAGCGCGAAGTCCGTGAGCGTGAGCGCGAGCTGATTCGCGGCACCCCGCGCATAGGTGAGGATCTCGCCCACCATCTGCAGAAGCTGGCGCCCGCCATTGATGATCCCCGAGACGCTGTCGCGCTGCCGCGGCGTGAGCTCGCCGAGGATGCCGTCGCGCAGGATCTCGCCATGAGTGATGATCGCCGTGAGCGGTGTCCGGAGGTCATGCGAGATGTTCGCGAGGAACTGCGTCTTCAGCGCGTCGCGCGACTGCAGCTCGGCGATGATCCGCGCGGCGAACTCCGGAATCTGCGCTTCGAGCCCCGTGTGCCGTTCGGCTGGCACGTCGCCCATATCGGGAGCAATCATGCGGGTAACGTACCGCCCGCTCCGGTCGTTGCCAACGTCCCCTCATCGCCCTCGATTGCCTCGACGAGCTGCTGGCGCCGCAGGAGCGCCCAGTACCTCCCGCCCTGCGCGAGCAGCTCGGCGTGATGCCCCTGCTCGACGATCCGCCCTTCGGCCAGCACGATGATCCACGACGCGTCGCGGATGGCGCTGATGCGGTGCGATGCGATGATGGCGGTGCGGCCGGCGAGCGCGTCACGCAGTCCTCGCAGGATCTCCGCTTCCGTGTGGGTGTCCACCGCCGACAGCGCATCGTCGAGCAGCACGATGCTCGGCCTGCGCGCCAGTGCGCGGGCGAGGGCAGCGCGCTGCTTCTGTCCACCCGAGAGGTTGATGCCGCGCTCGCCGAGCATCGTGGCGTACCCGTCGGGAAAGGATGCGATCGTCGTGTCGAGCTGCGCGACCCGGGCTGCCCACCGCGCAGCATCATGGTCATCCGTGCCATAGGCGAGATTCGCCTCGATCGTGTCACTGAACAGGAGGCTCTCCTGCGGGACGAAGCCGGCCTCGCGACGCAGCTCATCGAGCTCGATCTCGCCGATCGGCACCCCGTCGAGGAGAATCTGGCCTTCCTGCGGGTCGTACAGCCGCGGAATGAGATCCATCAGCGCGGTCTTGCCGCTCCCTGTCGCGCCGACGACGCCGAGGGTCCCGCCGGCGGGAATGCGGAACGACACATCCCGCAGTACCCAGCGCACCGGATCTCCGTCGGCGGTTGGGTAGTGAAATCCGACGCCGCAGAATTCGAGCGACCGGCCGCTCGTCGCGAGGGGAAGTGCACGGGGCAGCGCAGGTGAGGCGATGCCGGGCTGCACGTCGAGGATCTCGCTGAGGCGCGCCATCGACGCGCCGCCTCGCTGGAACAGGTTGATCACCCAGCCGAGCGCGATCAACGGCCAGGTCAGGATGGCGAGGTAGAACCCGAAGGCGACGAAATCGCCGACGCTGATGACGCCGCGCACGGCCAGGCTTCCCCCGGCACCGAGCACGAATGCGCCCCCGAGCCCGGCGAGCAGTCCGAACAGCGGGTTGAGCATGCCCCAGAGCTTGACGAGGCGCATGTTGCGCTCGAGGTACTCGTCGTTCATCGCGCCGAACCGCACGATCTCCGCGCGTTCCTGGCGATACGCCCGCACGATTCGCGTGCCCGCGAGATTTTCCTGCGCGCGTGTCGTGATCGTGCTGAAGTGCTCCTGCACTGCCTCGAAGCGGTTGTGGATCGCGGTCCCGACGCGCGCCATGAGGATCGGGAGGACGAGCATCGGCAGGATCGCGAGCAGCGTCAGCCGCTGGTCGATCCGCAGCATGAAGGAGAGCGCGAACAGCCCACCGGCGATGGTGTTGACGAGATACATGATTGCCGGACCGGCGGCCATCCGCACCGCGCCGAGGTCGTTCGTCAGGCGCGCCATGATGTCGCCCGTCCGCATTCGGGCGAAGTACGGGGCGTCGAGTGATGTCAGGTGGACGAAGAGCGCGTTGCGCAGGTCGTACTCGATCCGACGACTCACGCCGTTCATCAGCTCGCGCATCCCGTAGCGCAGGGCGCCCGAGACCACGGCGAGCCCGACCATGATTCCGGCGAGCGTCCAGATCTCCCGCACCGGTACGCCGGCGAGCAGGCCGTCGATCGCACGGCGAAGCACCCACGGAACGACGCTGGCGAACGCGCCGGAAAGCACGACAAGTGCTAGCCCGGCAGCGAGTTGCGCCCTATACGGACGGAAGTAGGGAAGGAGCCGGCGGAGGGCCTTCATGGCACACGGATTGCCCTTGAACTACTCTTGGATGGCACTACCCGCGGGGCTCGCTCGGGCTCGCAACACCGCAATGGAGACACACTGATGACGAAATATATTCTGAAGTTCACGACCCCGCTCGCGCTCTCGTGCGCGCTCGTGCTCGGGGCCTGCAGCAATGATGCGAACGACGCTGATTCGCTGGCCGCTGACACCGCCGGCCTGAGCCGCGATCTCGACCTCGCAAACCGCGACAGCACGCCGCCCACGGGCACCGACGTGGCCGTTGGCGCGAGCAAGGCACCCGCGACCAAGGCTCCTGCGACCAAGGCCCCGACGACGTCGACCAAGTCGCCCGCTCCGGCGAAGACGACCCCGGCCAAGACGGCGAGCGGCAACACCGTCACGCCGGGCCCCGGAACCGGGAACCGGACGGGTGTCGTGAGCTCCGGAACGACGATCAATCTCTCGGCCGAGCAGAAGATCTGCACGAACACCCACAAGGCTGGCGATCGCTTCATCGCGACCGTCCGCGAGTCGGTGACGGGCACCAACGGCGTCGTCATTCCCGCCGGCTCGAAGGCGACCGTGCAGGTCGTCTCGGTGCGGAAGAGCGAGAACGCGCGCGATGCCGCGTCGATCATTCTCAATGTCCTGAATGTCCAGGTGAACGGCACCACGTATCCGATCCAGGGCAACATCGCGTCGGCTGAAACCGTCGCTGGCGAGCGCACTGGCAAGGATGCGCAGAAGGTCGCGATCGGCGCGGCCATCGGCGCTGGTATCGGCCAGGTGCTCGGCAAAGACACCAAGTCGACCGTGATCGGCGCGGCGACGGGCGCGGCGGCTGGTACGGCAGTCGCGATGGGTACGGCGAACTACGAGGGTTGCATCCCGCAGGGCGGTCGCATCACGTTGAACCTGACGGCGCCTGCGACGATCGGGATCTCGCAGTAGTCAGGTTTCTGCACGGAGGGCCCGGGCGAGAGCTCATCCACGCCAGGGACTTCGGACGCACCTTCCGGCCCGCCTTCGACTTCATGGAGCTGGACCGCGAGACCAACCTCTGGGTCCCCATCAAGGAGCCCGAACGGCTCCGCACCATCGCCCGCGAGATCTCCCCCATCACCCACGTGACCGCCAAGTCGGCCCCGACGCTCATCGCCCACGGCGACAAGGACGAGCTGGTGCC
>JANOCW010000421.1:0-5481 GCA_031412375.1 Gemmatimonadaceae bacterium
TGCCGAGCGACAAGCTCTCGGCGAACGAACTGGCCGCGGCGAAGCTCGTCCGGTGGGAGGAGTTCAATCCGCAGAGCCAACCAAAGATCGTGTGGCCGGCGGCGTTCCCGGTCGTGCGGTCGTATCTCGATCAGCTGGTGCGCGGCAACGGATTGTCGGCCGCGCGCACGACCGCGATCTCGAACGCGCTTATCGCGGCCGAACGACTGACGGGCGCTGCGCGGGGTAGGGCACTTTCGAGACTCGCGACGCGGGTTCATGCCGACATGAATGGCTCGAAGGACGCCGCGCGCGTACATGCACTGGCAACTGCGATCGAGGAGCTCGCGGCGGCATCGAGGTAGGCCCGCCCGACGATCGTCCGCCACGCGGAGGACGGCGACCACAAACCCACACGCTCCTTGTGTGGGTTTGTGGCTTCCGTCCACCTCGGTGAAACCAGGGCTCCGCCACTGTCGTATTGTCATCCCATAGGACGAGCATGCTGGTGTTGCGACGGGACTGGAGTTCCTGTGACATCGCGTGCTCACGCGCTTCACGTTGAACCTTCCAACCCTGGAACATCATGCGCCCCTCTCGATCATTCGTCGCGGTGATCTGCGCGATCGCCGGTCTGGGCACTTCGCCCGCCGCGGTTCGCGCCCAGTTTCCGGAAGACGTCCAGGTCGGCACGCGCGTCCGTGTCTGGCTTCCCGAGGCGTACGCACAGGAGGAAGGACCCGCACGGAGACAGCTACTCCGGGGTGCCGTCGCGGCGGTCGGGGTTGACACGCTTCGGCTCTCGATCCCCGGCGCATACAGCGCGCTCGCGATTCCGCGGACGTCGGTGCGGCGTCTCGAGGTGAGCCGTGGGTATCCGTCGCGGGCGGAGAGTGCGCTGGAGCGGGCAGCAGGCGGTGCGATCGGAGGGGCGATCCTCTGGGCGCTCATGAACGACCCGCGGCGCTCCGGGGGCCCGCACTATCGACGGGATTGGCGCGCCGCAGGGGTCGGCGCAGCGTGGGGCGCCGGCATCGGCGCCGGCATCGGCTTTCTTTTTCCGCACGAACAGTGGCGGCGGGTGCGACTCCCGCGCTTGAGGTAAGCGCGACACCATGAGTACGATTCCGACGCGATCGGCCGACGGACCCATGGGCGCTACGGCCCGAGGAACAACGGCGCCCCCGGGCCCGTCGGCAGCTTCAGCCACACCCACACGACCAGCATTGCGCTCCACGCCACGAAGTTCGTGACCGAATACGGCACCATGGTTGCGGTCAGTGTTCCGATGCCTGCTTTCGGCTCGTAGCGCTGAAAGAACATCAGCACCAAGGGAAAGTTCGCGCTCAATGGCGTAATGATGTTCGTCAGGCTGTCTCCCACGCGGTATGCCGTCTGCGTGAGCTCGGGTGAGTAGCCGAGCAACATGAACATCGGCACGAGCACGGGGCCGAGCATCGCCCACTTCGCCGACGACGACCCGATCAGGATGTCGATCGTCGCCGTCACCGCCACGAGTGCGACCAGCAGTGGCGTCGGCCCGAGGTCGAGCGCGCGCAACAGCGTCGCGCCATTCACGGCGAGGATCACGCCGAGATTCGACCAGTTGAAGATGTTCACGAACTGGGCAATGAAGAACACGACGACGATGTAGCCCGCAACGAGCTCCATGTTCTTCTGCATCCCCTTGTACACATCGCGGTCGCTCCGGACGGTCCCCGCGACGATTCCGTAGACGATGCCCGGCACGAGCCCGAAGACAAAAATCCAGAAGACCAGTCCGCGCAGGAAGAACGAGCCGATGAACCCCGGGTGCGCGGGATCCTGCAGGAAACCGTCGTCGGAACGCAGGCCCCACAGCACGAGCGCGACGAGCGCTACCACCGACGCCAATGCCCACCCGAGTCCACGCCACTCGGCCTGCGTGGGGCGCTCCGACCTCTCCGCCACCACCTCCCCGGTGTACGTCCCGAGCCGGGGCTCGACGACGAGCTCGGTGACCAGCGTCCCGGTGATCGTCACGAGGAACACCGAGGCCGCGAGGAAGAAGTAGCTCGCCATCGGCGTGACGATGTAGGCGGGATCCAGGATCCGCGCTGACTCCTGCGTGAGCCCGGCGAGAATTACGTCGGTCGGCGACAGCAGCAGGTTGGCGGCGAATCCACCGGACACGCCGGAGAACGCCGCCGCCAGCCCGGCGAGCGGATTCCGCCCCGCCGCGTGGAAGAGCGCGGCCGCGACGGGCAGTAGCAGCACGTATCCCACATCCCCCGCCGTGTGCGACGTAGCCCCCACGAACACGATCACCGGCGTCAGCAGTCGCGCCGGTGTCGCACCGATGATCACCCGCACGATCGCGCCGAGAAAGCCGCTGTGCTCCGCCACCGAGAGGCCGAGCAGGCAGACGAGCACCGGCCCGAACGGCGCGAAGTTCATGAAGTTGGGCAGCAGCCCCATCACGAGTCTCTGCGCTCCCTCCGCTGAGAGAAGATTGACCACCTGCACCGCAGCGCCGTTGGCAGGGTGCACGACGCTCAGCCCGAGGGCGTGAAGCAGCCATGAGAGCAGCACCACCAGCGAGCTCAGGATCACGAAGAGCGAGGCCGGATGCGGGAGCAGGTTCCCCACGCGCTCCACGGCGTCGAGCACGCGCTGCAGCCACGGACGAGTCGAGCCTTCCGTCGGCGCGCTCACCGCGCGGACCCTGAGCCGCGCTGCCCGCCCGCGTACTCGGACAGCGCGCGCACGAACTCCCCGCACAGTGCGCGGACGTCGCCGAAGCGCGCGCCGCGTGCAAAGGCGGCTTCGTCCATGTACAGTGCGCGATTGATCTCGACCTGAATGCTGTGGCGTCCGAGCACGGGCGCACCGAACGAACGCACGAGATCCCCGCCCTGATACGGCTCGTTCACGGTCACCCAGTGCCCGCGCTTCCGGAACCACTCGGCCACCCACGCGGTGTGCGCGGCGGCGGCCGTCGTGGCATGGCGGTCGCTCACCACGAAGTCCGGGCGCGCGGCGCCGTTGTCGACGTTCATCGCGTTGCCGCGCGACTTCATCGAGTGACAGTTGATGTGCCACACCACACCAAAGCGCTCGTGCAGTGCATCCAGCCGCCCCTTCAACGCGTCGCGATAGGGCCGATAATACGTGATGATCCGTTGCGCCACCTCGGCCGGCTCGAGCTTGCGGTCGTACATCGGCACGTCGGGGAGCGCGTTGCGGCGGATCAGTCCCATCCCGCGCCTGGTGAAGTCGGTCGGGGAGAGCGGCACCGGCCACGGCTCGGTGAGGAGCTCGGGATCGATGTCATCGGCCGCGCGGTTCACGTCCACGTAGGCGCGTGGGAAGTGCGCCGCCAGCAGGGTGGCGCCGGCTGCCGGGGCGTCACCCCAGAGCTCGTCCACGAAGGCATCCCACGTCGTGAGGATCGCCTCGCGCGATGCGGCCGGGGTGAAATCGTCGGGCCACACCATCCCGCTGTGCGGGGAGTCCACCACGATGCCGACCGCGGCGGACGACGGCTCGACGATGCTGCACGGGCGGATGGCGGTCATCGGCGGGGAACATATCCCCGCCGCGTTCCCCTGCCCACTCCGTCAGGCGGGGATCGCAAACCTGCCTTGGCCGACACGGGGCTTGGAGGGCTCAGCCCCGATTGACGCACCCACCCGAAGGTTGTACTTCGTTTCCATGCTTCCGCGAGCAGTCTCTGGTCGGGTGGACGGTGAAATCGTGCTCACCCAGAACACGGGCATCATCCAGCCCGGGCGCTGATTCACGTCGCGCCGACCCGTGAACCTGCCGTGAACCTGCGCGTTGCCGCGATGAGGGACGTGCCGGCACTGGCGGACCTGATCGCCCTCTCCGCCCGGACACTCAGTGCGGGCTTCTACACGCCTGCGCAGGTCGACGCGGCGCTCGGGGGCATCTTCGGGGTCGATTCACAGCTCATCGCGGACGGCACCTACTACATCGTCGACGGGGACGCGGGCCCCGCTGCCGCCGGAGGCTGGAGCGGTCGACGTACGCTGTATGGTGGCGATCAGGCGAAGACCGCGGACGATCCCCGATTGGATCCCGCGACGGAACCAGCCCGCATTCGCGCATTCTTCGTACACCCTGACCACGCACGCCGTGGCCTGGCGCGGCGCCTCTACGGCGAGTGCGAACACGCGGCCCGGGCAGCGGGCTTCCGCAGCTTCGAGTTGATGGCGACGTTGCCGGGCGAGCCCTTGTACGCGGCGCTCGGATTCACGGTCGTCGAGCGCATCACGCTGACGCCCGTAACGGGCGTGACGATGCCCTTCACGCGCATGGTACGGCGCATCACTGCGGCAGACGAGGCGCGGTGACGTTCGTCTCTCCACTCACTTCCAGAGCAGCGTCTTTCGGAAAGACCGTGAAAGCCTGAACATGAAGGGCATGAAGGGTTACATGAAGGATCAAGAAGCAAGCTACGGCAGCTGTTTGATGAGGTTCCCGATCTTCACGGTTCAGGATTCTCGACAGTGGGATCTCCGAGTGACGCATTCCGCGTCCCGCACTCCTCGGCCAGACGCCTCGCCCACCAGCATTTTGCTTTTCCTTCATGAAACCTTCGGTCTGTCCTCATGCTCTTCATGTTCTAAGTGTGTTGACCTTGCCGCATGGACCACGGTTCGTCAGGTAGCGCGCCTGGCTGCCCCATCGCGGATCCCAAACTCCCGGTCGATCACGATGTGCGCGCGGCTCGCCTGCGGGGCGATGAGCGCGTGCTCGATCGCCAGCATCCGGTCGATGATCGGCGCGTCGACATCGCGATTCCTCCGCCGTCGCCGCTCGGCGGTTTCCTCGTGCGTCGCTTCGAGAAAGATCCGGATGTCCGCATCGTCCAGGCGCAGGACGTAGGTGCCTTCGACGACCAGGACCGCCATCGCCCCGAAGTCGAGCCGCCTGGTGAGAAAGGAGTCAGTGGCGTAATCGGCTCGCGGGGCGATTACCTCATCGCAGCCGGCGCGAAAGGCCGCGACGTGAGTTGCGAGCAATGCGAGATCCACCTCGTGCGGTCCGACGCTGGCGAGATCGGCGCACCGATGCTCGTGGTTCGCGCGCGGAGGACGCAGGAAGTAGTCGTCCTGGTGCAGGATCCCCGCCGCACACCCGTCGGCCGTGAGCACGTGCGCGAGCGAGGTCGCGGTGATGGACTTGCCGCTTCCCGATTCTCCGGCGATGGCGATGACCGTGCGAGCGGCCCCCCCGAGCGGGAATTTCTCGCGCAGCACCGTGACGAGCGACCGTGCCAGCGCGAGCTGCGCCCCTTCGAGCGGCAGCGGTGGATCTCCGTTCATGACGCCAGTAGCGACAATCGCTGCGGCGAATCGGCGACGTGGAGCATCAGCACTCCGGTGGCGCTGTACGCCATCCCGGCGGTGCCGCCCGGCTCTCCCGTGAGGCCGTGCAGAAACTCCTCGAATCGATACCGCCCGGTGACCCCGAGCCGCGCTATCAGCGTCGTGCGCA
>JANOCW010000422.1:0-1678 GCA_031412375.1 Gemmatimonadaceae bacterium
ACCAGATCGGGACGCTCTGGGTGCACCCGCACGACTGGCGATCACCAATCGCCGGTCGTGCTTGCGTTTAGCGCGAGCTTAGGCGCGGCGCGCGCGCTGCATTACGAGCGAGCGCGCGAATGTTCCGATGTTCTCGGAACACGGCGTCGGCGAACGTTGGCACTCACCCCCACCGGAGCGGTCATGACCCGGGTTGCCGCGATCGTATTGGTGGTCGGAGCTCTGGGAAGCCCGGCCGTCACGGCCGGGCAAGACGCCCCGGCCCCGCCGAACTCGGGCGGCGCGTTATCCCGAGCCATCGAGGCCGTTCGCGACGGCGTCCTCGGGGTCGAGTTGAGCTTCCTCGTCCCTCGCGGGGACTTCGCCCCGGGACACCGTGTGGCAGTCGGCTACGGTGTGCGAGGCGCGCTCGGCCTCGGGCCGCGGAGGATCTTCAATATCGGCGCGGCGTTCCGGAGCGTGGCGCACGATTCGCGAACGTACCGCGATACCCTCGAAGTGAAGAACATGCTGCGAACCCTCGCGGTGAGCGGGCAGCTCGTCGCGCCGTTCCGTTATCTGCGCCCCTACGTGGGAGGATCGGTCGGGGGAGCGTACATGGGGACCGAGACGCTCATCGAGCAGTGCTGTGACGACGAGGGCGACCGGGAATGGGTGCTCGACGACATCCAACTCGCCCGCATCGGGCCCACCGCGTCAGCGCGGATCGGGCTGCTCGTCGATGTCTGGCAGTCCGCTGGTCGGGGGCAGCCAGCTCTCTCGCTGGATCTCGGCGTCGAGGATCACTTCGGGCGATCGTCCACGTACCAAACAGGAGGAAACGGCCCAACGATCCGCACCGGCACCAATCACCGAGTGTACAGTCTCGGGCTCAGCGTCCGGTCCCGCTGACGTCCGGTCGCCGTTCAGCGGTCGGTTCCGGCCGCGAGGCGCGTCGCATTGGCGAGCTGGCGTTCGAGCGTGAAGGCCGTTTCGTCGATGATCTCCTCGGCGCGGAGGTCGTATCGCCACTCCTCGCCGTCGCGGCTGATGAACGCGCGATAAAATCCGGAGGCCTGGCCGAAGATGCGCGATCCTCGTCGCTCGCCAAAGCGCCGATCGTAGACGAACCACTCGTGGCCGAACTGATCGCCGAATACGAGCACGCCGTCGGGCCCGTGTAGGTGTGCGGTGACCGGCGGTCCCCTTGACCGCTCGCTCCGCGACGGTTACCACCCTCTGGCGAGTCGGTGGGCATGTGTACGACCGTGATTGGGGGACGCTGGGCCCACCTGACGCGGCGCTGCAAGTGGCGCACCACCGAGGGGAGAGAGATAAAGAAGGGCCGCCACTGGGGCGGCCCTCGTGCAGTTGACATGGAAGCGGTTGAACTCCCGAGGAGGGATTTGAACCCCCGACCCGGTGATTGGCAATCTGCAGCGGCCGTTTTCCCCCGCCTCGCTGAGTTTCAATAGCACTAATTATCGCAACGGTGTTAGCGCCAGCCCTGTCCTACTGAGTTCAGCAGCGGTTTCCCGCTCGTGCACGAGTTTCGTGCACATCTGGGGCACGCGGCTCGCGCGCATCGGCCAGAAAGTGACGGCGGCGGGAAACCTGTCGGGGGGGCGCCGCTAAGCCCCACGGCGGTCTACTACCTCGTAGGCATCTGGAATCTCACCGCAGCGGCGGCATGAGCGCG
>JANOCW010000423.1:0-2259 GCA_031412375.1 Gemmatimonadaceae bacterium
TCGCCGTCGCGGCAGTACCCGCGGGTGCTCCCGAGGCACCCTCGACGCTGAATGTGTCGCCGGGAGGCAGTAGCGTCGCGGCTTTGTCGTGGGCGAGCCCGCCTTCAACCGTTGCCGGACATCGCCTTCAACGCTCGACGGACGGTCAGGTAGGCTGGGTTGACGCCGGCTCGATCCAGGGCACCCAGACAGATTTCGCCGATGGCGGGCGTGTGCCGGAGCAGCAGGTCTGCTACCGCATTTTCGCGTACAACGCGTTGGGAGAGTCCGGCCCGTCGAACGTTGACTGCACCATACCGCCGCTCAATCCCTCGGATGTAAGACTGGAACCACAGGATGAGTGGTCGATAATCCTGACCTTCAATGATCGATCGAATGTCGAGGAAGGCTTTCGGATTGTGATATCCACGTGTGCGGGCTGCCTTCTCCGGGAAGTCGACGTCGTACCGAACCCTCAGGGTGGCGAGACGAGCGTGTGGCTCTACATCGAACCCCAGGAACGAATCGAGGCGGTGTACGCTACCAACGATGGCGGATTGTCCGATCCCGGTGCGTGGGCTACTGGAGGAGTGATGAGAAGCTCGCTATCGCCTGTTCGAAGGCCGGCAGCGGCACGAGCAGTCCCCTAGTGGAAGGCAATCCGGCGCAGCAACTTGCCTGTGGTCGTGGACGACCAGCACTCCGGAGTGACCGTGAATCGCACCACTGCCGTTGCTTGATGTCGACAGCTGAAGCGCCGCAGTCTCCGAAAGCGGTTGTCCACGCGGCACTCGCTGCATTCGACAGGCGACACTGGCTGGAATTCGCGAAGCTCGTGGACCGTGCCGCCCTGACGGCATTCCGGGACGAGCATTTGCGCGACGTGGAAGCGTGGGAGCGGATTCCCGCGCCTCGGGAGCGGCAACATCCCTCGATTACACCACGGGTCGATGAATTTTTCAACAAGCAGAAGGCGGATGCCAGGCGGGCCGAGCTCGAGCGGGTGTTGCGTCCCTTCGCTCGCGTGAAGAGCGTCGATGAGCTTCGGAGTCTCACACCCGCAGAGTTTCTCGCGCGCTACTACGAGACCCTGTCGCCACCGCTGAGCTCCGGGCCGTCGCCTGCCGTTTCCCTGCACCGCGGCGCGGACACGCAGCGGGAAATCATCGGTGAGACTTTTGAGGGGCCGGAACTCGTTCACGTCGTGTATCGGGTGCATGTTGTCGCATACATGGATATTCACAAGCCACCGTGGCGCTACCATGATGTCCGCGTTGTTCCGGTCGCGCGGGGTCCCGAGGGATGGCGGATCATGCTCAACGAGGATCTGTCGCTCATTGGTGACCACCGGGTAAGCAGTGAATGTCACCCGGGCGAACGGGCATGTTTCGACACCTTCCTTTCTCTCCCTCGCCCGCCGGGGGACTGATGGCGTCATCTTCCGCTCGACAGCCTCTGGCAACGGTGGTTCGTGCCGCGCTCGCCGCCTACGACAGCGGGCGGTGGGCGGACTTTGCTGCGCTCGTCGACCCGACGGAGCTGGCCGAGTTCCGGGAGGAACATCTGGACAATGAGGAAGGGTGGGAGCAGGGTTTCGCGAGAATGGACGCTCGGCATGGTGTCATCCCAGCAGACGTCGACGACTTTTTTCTCGAGATGTGGAATGAGGCACGGAGAACCGCTGGCAGTCTGACCAGCCGCCAGTTCGCTCACGTGAACAACATCGAGTCGCTGCGCAAGCTCTCACCGGCGGAGTTTCTCGCGCGCTACCTGGAAGTGCGCAATCCCCCTGAGGATCCCGACCATCCGCCTGGTGCTCCCGCCCAGATCGCGGTCGCCGTTCACCGCGAGCTCATTGGTGAAGTGCCTGAAGACGACGAACTCGTGCACGTGGTCTATCGCGTCTATTACGATATTCGCTCGGTCGGAAGCGTCGAAGCCGTCCATGTGCTCGCGGTACGGAAGGGGCCGGACGGCTGGCGCATCATGCTCAACGAAGACTTGTCGCCGGTACTGGCCTGCGCCGTTCGGGAAACCTGAGACCCGAGTGCGGACCGCCATACTGCAGGCCTCAGCGAGGCAAGGGCGGCGTGGTCGGCGGCGGACGGCGATGCCTGGTCGCCTGCTCGTACGCATACGCATAGCCGAGCAGCCGCGACTCGGTGAACGGCCGGCCGAGAAACTCCAGCCCTGCCGGGAACGCGTCGCTCGTGAACCCCATTGGCACTGTGATCGCCGGCCACGCCAGCGTTGCGCTCAGGCCGCGATTGTCGGCGCGGG
>JANOCW010000424.1:0-18124 GCA_031412375.1 Gemmatimonadaceae bacterium
GCGTGGACGCTGCGCCCCGAGCACGCGGCTGCAATCGGCAGGGCCGTCCCGCCTGGATGGCACGTGCACATCGTCGCTGCACCGACGGTGTCCGATGGGGACGGAGGTGCGCAGCCCAGCGCCGAGGTTCGGGAGGCGATACGGGATGCCGAGGTGTATTTCGGTTTCGGGATCTCCCGCGCGCTCTTCCTCGAGGCACGCCGCCTCCGCTGGGTGCATTCGGCGGCGGCAGGCGTGGGTAGCGCACTGTTCGACGAAATGCGCGCGAGCGATGTCGTGCTCACCAACTCTGCGGGTGTGCACGCGGTACCGATCGCCGAGCAGGTCCTCGGCGGCATGCTCCACTTTCTGCGCGGTCTCGATCTCGCGATCGAGCGACAGCGCGAGGGCGTGTGGGACCGCGAGCCATTCGTCGGCAGCGGATCCCGGATTCGGGAGTTGTGTGGCTCGAGGGTGCTCGTGCTGGGCGCGGGAGGCCTCGGGTCGGAGATCGCCGGGCGATGCGCCGCGTTCGGTGCGCACTGCACTGCCGTGCGCCGCCGGCCGGAGCTTGGCGCGCCCCCCGGGTTCGAGCGCGTGCTCGGGCCTGATGGCATCGACGCCGAGCTGGCGACGACGGACATCGTCGTCATCGCGGCACCCGCGACGCCGCGCACCCGCATGCTGATGTCGCGCGCGCGACTTTCGATGCTGCCGTCGCATGCGATCGTCGTGAACGTGGCACGCGGGTCGTTGCTCGACGAGGATGCGCTTGCCGACCTGCTCGAGGCGGGAGCCCTGCGCGGGGCGGTGCTTGATGTCACAGCGATCGAGCCACTGGCGCCGGAAAGCCGCCTGTGGCAGCTTCGGTCGGTGCTACTGACTCCCCACGTGTCCGCCGTTTCGCCCACCGGATTCTGGACGCGGGAGCTGGCGCTCTTCGTCGACAACTGGCGTCGGTACGTGGCCGGCGAGCCACTCCGGAACGTCGTGGACAAGAGCGAGGGGTACTGACGGGATGGAGAAGATCATCAAGGCGGCGGTCGATCGGGGCGCAACGGACATCCACATCAAGGCTGGCGACGTCTTTCGGGCGCGCATCGATGGGAAGCTGATCCCTCTGACGAAGCAGGCGCTGACGCCCGACCAGACCAAGGCGATCGCGCTGAAGATCATCCCCAACGACGCGGACCGCGCGCGCATCGACCAGATTCGCGACTACGACTGTTCCTGGGGCGCAGGCGGGATCGGCCGGTTCCGGGCGAACATCCTGAAGCAGCGGTCGAGCTTCATGATCGTGCTGCGGGTCATCCCCTTCGAGGTGCCGACGCTCGCCCAGCTCGACTTGCCGGAGGGCGTGTCCGAGATCGTCTCCGCGGATCGCGGGCTCGTCCTCGTGACGGGGGGGACGTCCTCGGGGAAATCGAGCACGCTCGCGGCGCTCATCAACCACATCAATACGACGGCGCGGAAACACATCGTCACCCTCGAGCACCCGATCGAGTTCCTCCACCGGGACCTCAACTGCTCGGTCACGCAGCGCGAAGTGGGCGTGGACACCGAAAGCTTCTCGCTCGGACTTCGCGCGGCGCTGCGCCAGGATCCCGATGTCATCGTCATCGGCGAGATGTACGATGCCGAGATGGTGGACAGGGTGCTGTATGGCGTGGAGACGGGGCACCTCATTCTCACGACCCTCGACAGCCCCGATGTCGAAAGCGCGATCACGCGAATGGTGATGATGTTTCCGGCCGACGAGCAGCAGGTCGCGCGTCACCGCCTCGCGAGCTCGCTGCGTGGCATCCTGTCACAGCGGCTGTTGCCACGTGCCGACGAAACGGGCCGAGCGGTGGTCGCGGAGATGATGCTGGTGACGCCGGAGATCCGCGAGATCATCGCCGACGCGGATCGGCTCGGCGAACTGCGCGATCACCTGGAAGCGGGCGCCGCGGAGCACGGGCTCCAGACGTTCGACCAGCACCTGATGGAACTGCTGGACGGGGGTATCATCACTCGCGACGTGGCGCTCGCTGCCGCAACCGATCCCGACTCCATTACAGTTCGGAAGCGGCCGGGAAAGGGTGTGCGCGCGCCGAAGGGCTCGGCGAGCGGGGGAGGCGAGAAATCAGAGAGCCCGCGCAAGGGCGCGGGCGCGGGAGCATCGTGATGCGGCCGATCAGTGGAATTCTGGGACCGGTGGTCACGCCATTCGATGCGGGATCGAGCGACGTCGTGATCGACCGCTTCGCGGCGAACATCCGCGCGCACCTCGCCGCCGGTCTCGACGGGATTCTCGTCGCGGGTTCGACGGGCGAGGCAGCGCTGCTCGAGGAGAGTGAACGTCGGATGCTGGTGGAGGCGGCGCGCGAGGCCATTCCCGCCGAGCGGACACTGCTCGTTGGAGTCGGCGGCGAGTCGACGCGCATGACGATCCGGAGAGCGGAGGATGCCAACGCAGCGGGCGCGGATGCGGTGCTCGTCGTGTCTCCGCACTACTACACGAGCTCCATGACATCGGATGCCCTGCGCGACCATTTCGTGCGTGTGGCGGATGCCAGCCCGATCCCCGTGTTTCTCTACAACATCCCGAAGTATGCTCACTTCGCGCTGCTCCCCGACCTGGTCGCGGAGCTGGCAGGGCACGCGAATATTCACGGCCTGAAGGACAGCGCGGGCGACCTGACGATGCTGGAGGGGTACGTGCGGTCGCAGTCGGCGGAGTTCACCGTCCTCACGGGACACGGGCCGTCGTTTGCACAGGCGCTGGCCCTCGGCGTTCGTGGGGGAATCCTGGCTGCCGCGCTCTTCGCGCCGGAGCTGTCGCGCGAGATTCATGAGTGCGCGCTGCGCGGCGACGTAGAGGGTGCCCGGCGGCTGCAGGACCGGCTGGCACCGGCGGCACGAGAGATCGTCGGCGACCTCGGAGTGCCGGGGGTCAAGGCGGCGCTCGACGTCCTCGGACTGCACGGGGGCGTCCCGCGTTCTCCCCTTCGACCGTTGCCCGCCAGCGGACGCGCGCGCGTCGCGGGGCTCCTCGGCAATCTCTCGGGCGTCGCGCTCGGCTGAAATGAGCGCGGCGACCGGGCGCCGCCATCTCGAGAAGCTCGCGGCAGCCCCTCGTCCCCCCGGCTCGGAAAGCGAAGCTGGGGCACGGCGGTACTGCGGTGAGGTTCTCGACAGCCTCGGGTTCGAGGTGAACGCCGCGCCGTTCGAGTACTCGGCGTTCCCGGGGCGGTGGGCGACACCTGCCGCGGGGGTGGTTTCCATCGTCGCGCTCTGGGTCGCGGGCCATCTGGGCAGTCAGGGGGAAGCTCGCGAGGCGCTCGTCGTTCTCGGTGCAACGCTGCTCGTCGGAGCACCGCTTGCGCTCTGGACCGCCCGGCGGGGAGTGCTTGCCCTGCCGTTCGACCGACGGCGTGGCGTCAACCTGTTCGCGACGCGCGGCGGTGCGTCGCCAGTGGTGTGGCTCGTCGCACATCTCGACTCGAAGTCGCAACCTGTTCCGACGGCGCTGCGTGCAGCGGGAATCGTCGGATCGGCGGTCGTATGGATGGCCGCGCTTGCGATTGCCCTCGCGCAGTGGCGTGGGGCGTTGGTGAGTGGCTGGTGGCCCGTGGTCGCGATCGCCAGCCTTGGCGCCGGCCTTCCTGTGGTAGCCAGCGTCGTCGGCGAACGCTCACCCGGCGCGCTCGACAACGCCTCCGGAGTCGCCACGGTCCTCGTCGCGGCGGAAGTGCTCGCCGGGGTGCCGGTGGGCGTACTCCTGACGAGCGGCGAGGAGCACGGGCTCGCGGGGGCACGCGCCTGGGGGGCAACGCACCCAACGGGGCTGGCGCTCAATTGCGACGGCATCGATGATGCCGGATCGCTCGTCTGCATGCGTTCGGGAAGCTCGCGCCGATCGCGTGCGGTCGCCGCCTGTATTGAAGGCGCGGCGCGGTGCCGTGTCGAGCTGCGTGTGCGCGGGCTCGTGCCGGGACTTCTCGTCGATGCCGTCGCGCTGGCCGATGCCGGGTGGGACGCCGCGACGCTCAGTCGCGGAAACTGGCGAACGCTTGCCCGGATCCACCGTCCGAGCGATGACCTCGCGCACCTCGCGGGGACCGGGATCGACGAAGCGGCGAACGTGCTGGCGGCGGCTGCCGCCAGCGTGATCATCAACCAGCCATCCTGAATCGAACGGAATGGAACTCCTCATCCTCGCGCTGGTCCTGTTCTCCGGGCTTCTGCTCGTGCCGCTCGGCCTTCCCGGCATCTGGCTGATCGTGGGAGCGGTGGCGCTGTACAACCCGCTGACCGGCACGGACGCGGTGGGCACGGTGACGATCGTCGGCATCCTGCTGCTCGCGACGGTCGCCGAAGTCATCGAGTTCACGCTGGCGGCCCGGTACACGAAGCAGTACGGCGGGTCGAAGCGCGCCGGGTGGGGCGCGATCGTCGGCGGCATGGTCGGCGCGATCGTCGGTGTGCCCATCCCGGTGATCGGGTCGGTGATCGGCGCATTCGTCGGGTCGTTCGCCGGGGCCCTGGTCGCGGAGTGGTCGCGCGGAACGAAGACAGGGCCGGCGACTCGGGTCGCGACCGGTGCGCTGCTCGGTCGCGTCATGGCGACGGCGGCGAAGGTGGCGATCGGGATGGTGATGGCCGTCTGGACGCTTGCGGCCGCGTGGCAGTGAGCAGGGGGGCACCCTATATTCTCCCCGCCCCGCCGGCGCTTCAGCCGATGCCCCGCGGGATCACCAGACAGTCACCAACAGCATGAGTGAGCAGATCGGACATTCGGAGGACCTTCCGACCACGGCTGCGCCGCCGGAGGGCGGCAAGTACGTGTACTGCATCATTCGGCTCGAGCGGCCGCGCGACTTCGGCGCGATCGGGATCGGGGGGAGCAAGCGCGTTTATACGGTGCACCACCGTGACCTCGCCGCCATCGTGAGCGACACCCCGATCGTGATCTACGACCCGACGCGCGAGAATGTGCTCGCGCACGAATTCGTGAACGAGACCGTGATGCGCGAGTTCACCGTCATCCCGATGTCATTCGGCACGGTGTTCCGGTCCGAGGACGATGTGTCGGAGCTGCTGCGCTCGACGTACCAGGCATTCAACGATGTGCTGGACAAGATGCAGGACAAGATCGAGTTCGGCCTCAAGGTCCTCTGGGATCGGGAACGAGTCGTCTCGAACCTCGAGCAGGACAACGACGAGATCCGCCGACTCAAGGATGAGATCAGCCGGAATGCCGCTTCCTCGACGTACTTTGCCCGCATGCAACTCGGGCGGCTGGTCGAGGCAGCGCTCGAGGAAAAGGGAAATCACTTCGTCGCCGACGTCCACGAGGAGCTGAAGCAGGTTGCCGTCGCGAGCCGCAGCAACAAGGTGATCGGCGACCGGATGATCCTGAACGCGGCCTTTCTCGTCGAGCGTGCGCGGGAGAAGGCATTCGACGAGAAGGTGAAGGAGGTCAGCCGCCGCTACGAGGACGTGCTGACCTTCAAGTACACCGGACCATGGCCGCCGTACAACTTCGTCAACATCAAGCTCAAGCTCGAGAAGGCGAACTAGCGGGTCGCATGGGTCTCCTCACGCACCTCCTCTTCTGGCCGGTGACGGGACCGGTGGCCGGCATCCGCTGGACGCTCTCCAAGGTACAGCGCGTCGTCGAGGAGGAGCTGATCGATGACACCCCGGTGAAGCAGGCGCTCATGGAGCTCAACATGCGCCTCGAGCTCGGCGACATCGACGATGCGACGTACGCCGCGGAGGAAGCGAAGCTGATGGTGCGACTGCGCGAGATCCGCGATTGGCGGGAGCATTTCGGGATGGCGACCTCGGGTGGGCCGGTTCGGGTCGCACGGGAGCCGTCTGCATCGGAGTGACCGCGATCGACGCGCTGCTCGACGCGCTGCCCG
The DNA here is from genome assembly GCA_031412375.1 of Gemmatimonadaceae bacterium. Classification (GTDB taxonomy): domain Bacteria; phylum Gemmatimonadota; class Gemmatimonadetes; order Gemmatimonadales; family Gemmatimonadaceae; genus JANPKQ01. The sequence continues at coordinate 5,892 of JANOCW010000424.1, forward strand.
CGTGGGTGCTCGTCGGCGGCAAGGGCGGGGTGGGGAAGACGACATGCGCGGTGGCGCTCGCAGTGCGAAGTGCGGAGCGAGGCGCGCGAACGCTGCTCCTGTCCACCGATCCCGCCAGGACGCTCGCGGACGCACTCGGGGCGCCGCTCACCGCACAGCCCACGGCGATCCCCGGACAGGGATCGCTCGATGGGATGCAGCTGGATGCGATCGCGGCACGCGATGCGTTCCTCGCGCGCTGGCGCGAGACGCTGACGGCCATCATCGATCGCGGTACCTATCTCGATGACGAGGACATCACCGGGCTGATCGATGCCGCGCTCCCCGGTGCGGACGAGGCAATGGCGCTGCTCGCGCTCGCCGACCTCGCGACCGGCGGGACATGGGAGCGGATCGTCATCGACACGGCCCCGACCGGCCATACGCTCAGGTTGCTCTCGCTCCCGCGCACATTTGCCGCGCTCATCGAGCTGCTGGATACGATGCAGGCGAAGCATCGCTTCATGGTGTCGGCGCTCACGCATCGATACCGCCCAGATGGGGCGGATGCGTTCATCGCCGAGATGCGCGCGCAGATCGAGCGACTGCGCGCGCTGCTGCTGGACCCGCGGGGAAGCGCGATGGTGCTCCTCACGCGTCCCGAGAGCGTCGTCACCAGCGAGACGGTCCGCTATGCAGCGGCACTGCGTGAGCTGGGCGTGCGCGTCGCGGCACTTGTCATTAACGCGGTGCCCGACGTCCTCGACGAGGACGGAGTGCGCGCACTCGCCAGCCTCGGTGACGTCGGCGACGCCCGCCGATTCGAGGTGGCCCGATTGACGCCACCGCCGATGGGGCTCGTGGCGACACGCGCCTGGGGGACGGCGCTCGCGCACGTTTCGCCTGGCCCGGAGCACGGGCCGTCGCCGGAGCCCCGGGCGGACGCCGGCGGCGGCACCGCTGGCATCGGCGCCCTACATGCGCGCGCACGCGCGCGAGCAGTGGTTTCCATGCGGCAGCTCACCATCGTCGGTGGGAAGGGGGGAGTCGGAAAGACGAGCGCCGCATGCGCGCTGGCCCTCGAGGCCGCGGAGAGGGGTCGGGTGCTGCTCGTGTCCACGGATCCGGCACCCTCCGTCGCCGATGCCCTCGCCCAGCCAATCGGCGACCTCGAAGTTCCGGTCGCCGACGCAGCGCGCCTGACTGCGCGGCAGATGGACGCCGAGGCGGCGTTCGAGCGCCTGCGCGCTGACTACCAGGAGCGCGTCGACACGCTGTTCGAGGGACTGATCGGGCGCGGGGTTGACGCAGCCCACGATCGCGCGGTGGTGCGCGATCTCATGACGCTGGCGCCACCGGGGATCGATGAGCTCTACGCCCTCGCCTCACTTGGCGAGACGCTGACCGACGCACGCTTCGACCTCGTCGTCGTGGATCCCGCGCCGACGGGGCACCTGCTGCGCCTGCTCGAGATGCCGGCACTCGCGCTCGACTGGTCGCACCGCCTCCTTCGGCTAATGCTCAAGTATCGAGAGATCGTGGGCCTCGGCGAAACCGCGGGGGAACTGCTCGCCTTCGCGAAGCGAACGCGCGCCGTTCAGGCGCTGCTCGCCGACTCGACGCGGTCGGGGATCTTCGTCGTTGCGCTGGACGAACCGCTGGTTCGCGGCGAGACCGCGCGTCTCCTTACCGCGGTCTCGAGTCGCGGCATGGGGGTGATCGGGCTGCTGTGGAACCGGACCACGGGCACTCCCGCGCCCCTTTCGATGCCGCAGGATGCGCCACAGTTTGTGAGCGCCGCCATCATGCCGCCTCCGACCGGAGTCGCGGCACTCCGCCGCTGGCGCGAAAGCTGGGTCCCTCTCACCGCGGTCGATGGCTGAACTCGTCCAGTATGTCTACGCCGTCGTCGGCGCGGACGCATCGCTCGACGGAGCGCCGGCAGGCATTGAAGACGCCCGCGTCGATCTTCAGGCGGAAGGCTCCGTCGCAGCCCTGGTGTCGGCGCTGGACGCATCTGTCTATGGAGGACCCGGGGTCGAGACGCGGACCGGCGACCTCGAATGGCTCGGGCCGCGGGCGCGCGCGCATGACCAAGTCGTCACCTGGGCGAGTGACGGTACTGCCACCGTGCCCCTGCCGATGTTCACGATGTTCCGCGATCGCGACGGAGTCCGGTCGATGCTGCGCGAGCGTCGCGACGAGCTGGGTCGGGGACTCGAGCGGGTGCGAGGCCGACAGGAGTACGGGATTCGGCTGTTCCGCATCGACGATGCGCTCACGGGGCACCTCGCGGAGCTGAGCCCGCGGATCGCGGAGCTCGAGCGCTCCGCTGCCGCAGCCTCGCCGGGCCAGCGCTACCTCCTCACGCGAAAGATCGAAGCCGAGCGGGTGAGCGAGCTTCGCCGGATTGGGTTGGAGGTCGCGCAGCGCGCATTCGACGAATTGTCAGCGCATGCCTCGGGCGCCGTGCTCGACACCCTGCCACGGCGAACGCTCGAGGGAATGGCGGGAGTGGCCGTGCTGAACGCATCGTTCCTCCTCCCCCGTGCGGACACGGATTCTTTCCGGCGGACACTGACGACGCTGGTCGAGGAGTACGAGCCGCGCGGCTTCCGCTTCGAGTTCACCGGGCCGTGGCCTCCCTATCACTTCGTGCAGGAGACGCAGGGTGAGCGCTGACAATCGCGTGGCCGACACCGAAGAGCTCGTGCTCAGCGACCTGCTGAATCGGGTGCTCGATCGCGGTGTCGTCATCGCGGGTACCGTCACGATCGCCGTCGCCAACATCGACCTCGTCCGAGTCGGGCTCAATATCTTCATCGCGGCGGTCGAGACCGAGGTCCGAAAGGCCGCGGAGCGCGAGCGGACGCGTGGCTCATTGTTCAATGCCGACATACCTGTATTGCATCCTCCTCGCGAACAGTGAGCCACCGGCGCGGATGCCGCACGGCGTCGGCGGCGGGACTGTCCGGGCGCTGCGCGCCGGTGCGGTCACGGCGTGGGTGGAGAGCGTGAACGACCGAGCGCTCGTGCCCACGCTCGAACGGGTGCGCACCCACGACGCCATCGCCGACGCTGCGCTGGCGACGGGGGTGACGCCGCTGCCAGTGCGCTTCGGCCAGACGTTCGAGTCGGATGGCGAGTGTGTCGAGGCGCTTCGCGCCCAGGAGCCACGGCTGGTTCGGGACCTCGAACGCGTGGACGGGCTGGTCGAGATGCGGCTCGTGATCGCGCTCGCGGACGCGCGACCAGCGGATGCCGAGATCGACTCGGACAGTCCGGGCCGAGCGTACATGCGGCGCCTGCTCCAGACGCGGGGCACCGAGCAGTCCGTGCGCGACACCGCCGGGGCGGTTCGCGCGCAGCTGTCAGCGCTCGTGCAGCCGTACATTCACGGCGAGGAGTTCGTGATCGCGTCCTCGCCGACGGCGGTGCTCACCCTTTCGCACCTCGTCGCGCGCGGCGATGTGGCCAGCTATCGAGCGGCGATGAACGCGGCCACACCCGGGGCGCACGTGGCGCGCATGGTCGTGTGCGGGCCGGTGGCACCGTATCAGTTTGTGTCTCCGCCGGGATGATGGACGAATCGTTGTCCGCCGATCATGTGCGTGCGCTCCACGCCGAGCTCACCGCACTGGCGCGGGCGCTGCCGGAGCGGATCGATGCGGATCCGGAGAAAGTCGAGCAGGGCCTCGCCAAGCTCGTCTTGACCCTGATCGAGGTGTTGCGTAAGGTCTTGGAACACCAGGCAGTCCGCCGTATGGAGGGAGGCTCGCTGACCGACGCGGAGGTCGAGCGACTGGGACTCACCCTGCTCCGCCTCAACGACCGCATGGAAGAGTTGAAGGGCGTCTTCGGATTGAAGGACGACGACCTCAGCATCGATCTCGGCCCGCTGGGCCGGGTTCGCTAGATCGGCGCCTCGCGCCGAAGGGAGTAGCTGCTTGGCCGATCTCGTCGCGCCTTCTCGTAGTCATGGCCTGGTCGACATTCTCGACCGTGTGCTCGACAAGGGCCTGGTCATTGCCGGAGACATCAAGATCAATCTGGCGAACGTCGAGCTCCTGACGATTCAGATCCGGCTGCTGATCTGCTCGATCGACAAGGCCGAACAGATCGGCCTCAACTGGTGGCGCCACGACCCGCGGTTGACCGCCAGCGGCCCTGGAGCGTCCTTGAAACCGGGGACCGATCTCGACGCCCGTCTCGACCGCATCGAACGGCAGCTCGCCCAGTTGGCGGACCGCTCATCGCCTCCCCGTCCCTAACCTCAGCCCGGAGCTCCAGGCATGGCAGTAGAACGCTCCCCGAGTGGCAGCTCCCTCATCGATATTCTCGATCGCGTTCTGGACAAGGGAATCGTGATCGACGCCTGGGTGCGCGTCTCCCTCGTCGGCATTGACCTGGTCACGGTTGAAGCTCGCATCGTCGTGGCGTCGATCGAGACCTACCTGAAGTACTCGGAAGCCGTAGGGATCACCGGTCCGATGTCACGCCCCCGGGAAGTCAGTTCGGGCGCGGGCAGTGAGCTGGAACGGGTGCAGCAGGAGAACGCGGAGCTGAAGCGGCGGATTGAGCAGCTCACCGGGTGAGGCGCGCGCCGTAGCAGCTGTCCCCCAGCTTTCCGGAGAGGGGCTCGCCGAACTTCTCTCCGTCATCTCGGAAGCGCCTGACTTCGGGACGGCGGCGACGTACCTCGTCGCGCAACTCGCGGACGTGGCGGGCGCCCGCCGTGCCTGCCTGCTGACACTCGACAGATCCAACCAGACACTGCAGGTCGCGGCCACGGTCGGCTTCCCGATCGATTCGCCGCCGCGCCTCGCGATTCCGCTCGACGACCAGGTGCACCCGCTGGTGGTCGCCCTGCTGTCGCTCACGACCCTGTCGTGCGATGGGTCCGGCGCCCAGCCCCGGCTCGGGCTCCCCTTCAAGCGGTGGGCGGCGATCCCCTTTCCCCAGCCGCAGTACCGTGGCTCTCCGCCGCTCATCGCCGAGCGGCGCGCACAGGAGCTCATGACGTCCGGGTGCGCGGCGATGGCCGTCCCGCCCGACCGCCGTCGTCGCATCGGTCATGCGCCGTGCGGTGTCATCGTACTCGAGGATGTGCCCGCGCCCGAACAGATCCTCGCCCTGTCACACGCGGCGATGCTGGCCGGGCCGGTACTCGCGCGAATGTTCGCCGTCGAGGAGTTCCGCCGCGCTGCCGAGCGACTCGACTCGCAGCGCGACCTGCTGACGGCGATCCTCAACTCGCTGCCCGATCCGATCGTCATCACGGACGCGTCGAACGACATCGTCGTGCACAACCGGCGCGCCGAGCACCTGCTGGCGATCAAGGAGGTCGACTCGGAGGGGCGTCGTCGCGCGGTGGAGATCAACAATCTCCTCTTCACGTCGTTCCTGTCGAATTCCGTCATGGCGGGCGGAACGCACAGTGGCGCGCGCGAGCTCAATCTCGTCGACCCGGACGAGGGCACCGACCTGCTCTTCGAAGTCCTCGCGCACCCGCTGTCGGCCGATATCTCGCGCGAGGGGTCGTTCGTCTCCGTCCTCCGCGACGTCACGGACCTGCGGCGGGCGGCCGGGGAGCTCGAGCGGCAGATCCAGCGCGTGCGGCTCGCGGAGATCGATGCCACGCGGGAGCGCGACCGCCTCGACCTGATCCTCGCGAACGTCGCCGATCCGATCCTCGTCACCGACGACCAGTCGAACATCATCCTCATGAACCGGCAGGCGGAGGAGCTGTTCGAAGCCGGCGATGATGCGGTCACGCGGACCAGGCCGTCCGCCGTGCGCGGCAACGACACGCGATTCACGACCTTCATCTCGGACTTCACGATCAGCCCCGACTCGGCCCGCCGCGAGCAGATGAAGCTCACGCACCCGGCGACCGGAATCGAATTCCCGGTGGAAGTCGTGTCCGGCAAGATCTTCAACCAGCGGGGCGAGCCCCTCGCGATCGTCTCGGTGCTGCACGACCTGACGAAGCAGGCGGAGAATGAGCGCCTCTACGACGAGCTCAAGACGTTCAGCAGCCAGCTCGAGGAGCGGATCACCGAGGCGACGACCGATCTCGCCGAGCAGAACAAGCGCCTCCAGTGGCAGTCGCGGGAGCTCGAGAAGGCGAACCGGCTCAAGTCCGAATTCCTCGCGAGCATGTCGCACGAACTGCGCACGCCGATCAATGCCCTCATCGGCTACACGTCGCTGATGATCGACCGCATCTACGGCGAAATCACGCCGAAGCAGGAGGAGGGCCTCCACCGCATCCAGGCTTCGGCACAGCATCTCCTGGCGCTGATCAACGACATCCTCGACCTCGCAAAGATCGAAGCGGGGAAGATGCCGCTGCACCTCGAGGACGTGCCGATCGCGCGGATCGTCGGTGAGATCACGCAGCAGATCGAGCCGCTCGTGCGGAAGAAGGCGATCGAGCTCATCACCGAAATGCCCGCGCACTCGGCGATGATGCACACCGACCGGACGAAGGTGAAGCAAATCCTGCTCAACCTGCTCTCGAACGCGGTGAAGTTCACGCACTCCGGCCGGATTACCATGCGGGTCGTTCCCGACGAGCGATCGGTTCGCATGGACATCATCGACACCGGGATCGGCATTCGTGCGGAGGACTTGAATGCGATCTGGGAGGATTTCCGGCAGGTAGACCAGTCGCGGACGCGCGAGTTCGGCGGAACGGGGCTCGGCCTCAGCATCACGCGCAAGCTCGTCCAGGCCCTTGGCGGGGCGATTCACGTCGCGAGCGAGTACGGCGAGGGGTCGACGTTCTCGATCATGCTGCCGTTGCGCACCGAGCCGGGCCCCGATGATCGCCCGTCGCGAAACACCCCACGTGCGAGCCCGGCCGTGAGTTGACACCTCCGGGCGTGGGGGTAGATTGCACCAACGCCCCACGCCCGTGGGGCGTTTTGCTTGTGAGCGACCCGCCCCGTCGCCGAGCCGGCCCTTCGGGAGCATCATGTTCGATTCGCACAGGCGTACGGTCGTCGTCGTCGGCGCCCAGTGGGGTGATGAGGGGAAGGGGAAGCTCGTCGATGTCCTCGCCGAGCGCGCGGACTGGGTCGTGCGTTACCAGGGTGGCGCGAACGCCGGGCATACGGTGCACATTGGCGACACCCAGGTGGTCCTGCACCAGGTCCCCAGCGGCATCCTGCACTCGGGCGTTCGATGCGCGATCGGGAATGGCGTGGTGCTCGATCCCGATACGCTGTTCACCGAGATTGACGAGCTCGTGCGGGATGGCGTCGACGTCGAGGGCCGGCTGTACGTCAGCGATCGCGCGCACCTCGTCCTCCCGCATCACAAGCTCGTCGACGCCGAAAGCTCGGCAAGCCGTGAGATCGGGACGACGGGCCGTGGAATCGGCCCGGCCTACGAGGACAAGGTCGCGCGACGCGGCGTGCGCGTGCTCGACCTGCGAAACGCCGGCCGGCTGCGGTCGCTGATCGAGCGGGGAGTCGAGCACGCGAACGGCCAGCTCGCCGGATTCGGGTCGAGAAAGCGGGTCAGCGTGGAGGCGACGCTCGCCCTGCTCGACCGGATCGGGCCACGGCTGCTCGCGGTCGCCGAGGATGTGGGGCTCATGGTGCACCGGGCCATCGTCGGCGGTGCGGCCGTCCTGCTCGAGGGCGCACAGGGATCGATGCTCGACGTCGATCACGGGACCTATCCGTACGTGACCTCGAGCAGCACGACGTCCGGTGGTGCGGCGATCGGCGTGGGCATTGCGCCGACGGCGATCAAGGCCGTGCTCGGCGTCGTGAAGGCCTATACGACGCGCGTGGGCAACGGCCCCCTTCCGACGGAGTTCGACGAGTCGCTTGCCGAACGGATGCGCCAGCTCGGGAACGAGTACGGCGCGACGACGGGGCGTCCCCGGCGATGTGGCTGGTTCGATGCCGTTGTCGTGCGCTACGCGGGGCGAGTGAACGGCCTCTCGGACCTCGCCGTCACGAAGCTGGACGTGCTCGACACGCTCGACCGGGTGGCGATCTGCACGGGATACGAAAGCAACGGCGAGGTCTTCACCGAATTTCCCGGCGACCTCGATACGCTGCAGCATGCCGTCCCCCGCTACGAGTGGTTCGAGGGCTGGCAGCGCCCGACCCATGAGGCACGCACGCTGGCCGATCTTCCTCGCGCTGCGCGCGTCTACCTCGACCGCATCGAGACGCTCGTCGAGGCGCCGATCTCCTTCGTGAGCGTCGGGACGCGCCGGGATCAGATCATTGGTCGCGCTGATTGAGGCTATCGAAAGGTCAACAGCCTCCTCATGAAGCGAACGAAGGGTTCATGAAGATCATGAGGGAGGCAAGAGCAAGAGCCAGGGCAAGGTCAACAGCCATGTGATTGATACTGCTCCCGCCCTTCACGATTGGATATGTTCGGGAACGTGCATGGTGCTCGAGCGCGTTCGCACCGGAACGTCTGACGGTTCTCTCCAGTTTCTGCAGTTGTTTTTGCCTCCTCCGCCCCTCTTCATGAACCCTTCATGCCCTTCATGAGGAAGAAGTTGACGTTTCCGCAGAGTACCTGACCATTCACGACTCCCGACCGTTCACACTGCACCGCGCCCAATGCCCCTGCCTGATGTGATGGACAAGCTCGTGTCGCTCTGCAAGCGGCGCGGTTTCATCTTCCAGTCGTCGGAGATCTACGGAGGGACGGGATCGGTATGGGACTACGGCCCACTCGGCGTCGAGCTGAAGAAGAACATCAAGGAGCGGTGGTGGACCGCGATGGTGCGCGCGCGCGATGACATCGAGGGGCTCGATGCCGCGATCCTGATGCACCCACGGGTGTGGGAGGCGAGTGGCCACGTCGCCGGCTTCACGGATCCCCTGGTGGATTGCCGCAACTGCAAGCGACGCTTTCGGGCCGATGAGCCGGGGATCAAGGGGACACCTGGGACGCCGGAAGTGCAGTGCCCGGTCTGCGGCGCGAAAGGGACGCTCGGCGAGGCGCGCCAGTTCAACCTGATGTTCAAGACGTTCATGGGGCCGGTGGAGGACACCGCTGCCGTCGTCTATCTCCGTCCCGAAACGGCGCAAGGCATCTTCGTCAACTTCCTGAACGTGCAGCAATCGACGCGGCAGAAGGTCCCCTTCGGCATCGCACAGATCGGAAAGGCGTTCCGCAACGAGATCACGCCGGGGAACTTCATCTTCCGGACGCGCGAGTTCGAGCAGATGGAGATGCAGTTTTTCGTCGACCCCAACGGCGACCACATGCAGTGGTTCGAGTACTGGAAGGGCGAGCGCATGACGTGGCACCGCTCCCTCGGGCTGGCCGCCGGGCGGCTCGAATTCCACCAGCACGACGCGAAGGAGCTGGCGCACTATGCGCGCGCCGCCTTCGACGTGCAGTTCGATTTCGGCGGCACGCTGGGCTTCCAGGAGATCGAAGGCGTCCACCACCGCGGCGACTTCGACCTGACGCAGCACCAGCAGTTCTCCGGCAAGAAGCTCGAGTATTTCGATCAACCGAACAATCGGCGGTTCGTGCCTTACGTCATCGAGACGTCAGTGGGCGCCGACCGCACGACGCTCGCGGTGCTGGTCAACAGCTACCGCGAGGAGACCGTCGCCGGCGAAGATGAGGGCCGCACCGTCCTCGGACTGCTTCCCTCGCTCGCGCCGATCAAGGCGGGCATCTTTCCGCTCGTCAAGAAGGACGGCATGCCGGAGATGGCGCAGCGGATCGCGAAGGACCTTCGGGCCACCCATCCCGTCTTTTACGACGAGTCAGGCGCCATCGGCCGGCGCTACCGTCGGCAGGATGAGGTCGGCACGCCCTTCTGCATCACGATCGATGGCCAGTCCATGGCGGATGGGACGGTCACGATTCGTGACCGCGACACCCTCCAGCAGGACCGGGTCGCGGCGGACCAGCTAAAGTCGGTGCTCGCCACACGCTTGTCAGCGTGACGCCCCTGCCGACGTCGCACGTGGCCTGCGATCGCGACGCAGCCGGAGCGTAGCTCGTGACGACGTGGACGCTGAGCCGGGTCCGCGCGTCGGGCGAGGGATATCTTCGCGAGCTGGGGCGCGCGCGACTCGCGCAGCTGTCGGGACGAGCTGGCGCCTCGCCAGGGGAAGTTCGAGAGGCGTACCGTCACGAGCTCGGTCGCGACGCGATCGACCTGGCGCTCGAATACGCGGAAACCTCATCGCCCGACAGCGCCGACGCGCGCTCGGGGCGGGCCCTCCTCGCATGGCTCGTGGGGCTCGATGTCCACGACGTCCGCGCGCCGATCGACCAGTGGGTGGCGGACTGGGCGGAACGGGCGACCGTGCGGACGGCGGACGCCCGCGTCGTTGCCTTCCCGTCGGTCGAGCGCGAGATCGCGCGGGAATCGAATCGGACCATGCGCCTGCAACTCGATGGCGCTCGCGTCGACCTGGTAAAGCGCGACCTCGCGTCGACGATTATCGAGCGGTCCGCCCGGGAACGCGACGCGATCGAACGACTCGACATCGCGTCCAGCCTCCGCGAGGTGGCAGAGCGCCTCACCGGAGATGATCTCGTCGCGCTGGCCGATAACGCCCGGCAGGCGCTCGCGCAGAGCGTGGACTCGTGGCGCGACTCGCTCCGCGATCGCCTCCGACGCGACATGGCCGTGCCGCTGGCCGAGGCGCGGCCCGCCGACATCGCCGCGGCCACGGATGCGTCGCTGTTCGATGGGGCGTTCCGCGCCTCTGACCGGGAAGCGACCTGCCGCCGCGTGCTGATCGACCTCGGGCTCGATCCGGAGATGCAGGGCCGGCTGCGAATCGAAAAGTTCGCGCGCATGCAGGGATCCCGGGCCGAAGCCGTGGCGGTCGATGTTCCGGCGGCGATTCACATCGTGTTCGGCGAGCATGGCGGCGTCGCCGGACAACGCGCGACGCTGCACGCCCTCGGCGAGGCCCTCCGATTCGCCCAGGTGGAAGCCGACGCCGCGTTCGAGCACCGGTGGCTGGGCGACGGTGCCGTCCACCAGATGTGCGGCCGGGTGCTCTCCAGCCTGCTCGTCGATGACGGCTGGCTGATGCGCTACGCCGATCTCAGTCGAACCGAGGCGCGACGGCTGGCGCGGATCACGGCACTCGCCGCACTCCACGAGCTGCGTCACGCATGCGCGCTTCACCTGCACTACATCGAGTCGATCGATGCCGCCATGACCGTGGGAGCGGACGAGGAGCTGTATGCGGAGATCGTTGGAAGCGTGATCGGAGTTCGACCGCACGGCGTGGATGCCCTGCTCGACGCACCTCCGGTGCTTGCGCCCGGCGTGCGGCTGCGCGGCATCCAGGGCGCCTCCGTGCTCGCTCATGAACTGGTGCAGCGGTTCGACGTCGACTGGTACCGGAATCCACGCGCAGGGCTGTGGCTCGCGCAGGCCCTGTTTGTCCCGGCGCGCGGGGAGACGACTGCTGAGATGATCAAGTCGGCGATGGGCCGTGAGCTGTCCCTTGCCCCCTGCATCGACCGGCTCGAGCGCATTCTGGCCGCGTGACGCTGCGCGTGATCCATGGCTTCCGCGGCGTATGTGGCATTGTGCGCCGGATGACACCGTGAGCGTCGGGGTGGCGCATGGCCGGGCCCGCCCGCATTTTTCGCGCGTGGAGAGAGCCGCGACGAGCCGCCTGCCGCGGCGCCGGACGAACGCCGTCATGCGTCACCACACCCTCGGGCGGGCTCGTGCGCCGCGCCACTTCCCGGACCCCAGAGCGAGATGCCTCTAGATCCCACGAGCGAGTTCGCGTCGGCCTCGGGTGCCGCGGCGGGAAGGCCGGGCGGCCTGCGCCCCGCTTCTGGCGCGGGCGGCGCGGTCGGCGACACGAGCTTCTTCGGTCATCCGCGCGGACTCTCGACGCTCTTCTTCACCGAGCTGTTCGAGCGATTCAGCTACTACGGGATGCGCGCGCTGCTCATCCTGTACATGACGGCGACGATCGCGAACGGCGGCCTCGGGTTCGACGCGGCGAGGGCTGGCGCGATCTACGGCCTGTACGGAGCCGGTGTCTACCTGCTCGCGCTCCCCGGCGGATGGATCGCCGACAAGCTCGTCGGACAGCGGCGCGCGGTGCTCATCGGCGGGATCATCATCGCGGCGGGGCATTTCTGCCTCGCGCTCGACAACGTCCAGACCTTCTACGTCGGCCTCGTGTTGATCGTGGTCGGGACGGGCCTGCTCAAGCCGAACATCAGCACGATGGTCGGCGAGCTGTATCCGGAAGGCGGTGCACGTC
>JANOCW010000425.1:0-8772 GCA_031412375.1 Gemmatimonadaceae bacterium
GATCACCGTGAAGGCCGAGGCGCTCGGCGATGATGTGCGGGTCAGCGTGATCGATACCGGGCCGGGCATCCCTCCCGAGCAGGTTTCCCATCTCTTCGGCCGTTACTGGCAGGGCAACCGGAATGACCGCCGGGGCATCGGGCTCGGACTCGCCATCTCGAAGGGCATCGTCGAGGCGCACGGGGGCCGCATCTGGGTCGAGAGCGCTCCAGGCCAGGGCAGCCGGTTCCACTTCACCGTGCCCCGTACGTAACTCGCGCGAGCTGACTACGTCGGGTGACCGATAGGGGGCTCGGCAGAACGGCGCCATCGTGTGCGCAACAATCACACATGGAGAATCCAATGCGGCCTTCCTCGCGCGCCGTCACGCTGATCCTGACCGCCCTCGCGGTTTCAACCACCTCCACAGGAGTCCAGGCTCAGGGGCCGGTTCGCCTTGGCCTCGGCGGGGGGTTCACGCTCCCCGTCGGCGACGTCGGTGAGCTGACCTACGGCGGGATCAACGTGCAGGCATCGCTCACCTACGACCCGCGGCGGATGCCGGTCGGGTTCGAGGCGAATGCCACCTATCACAACTTCGCGCCGAAGGACAGGAGCGCGCGCAACTCCCACGTCATGGCCCTCACTGGCGGAATCAGGATTCCAATCGCCGGCACGCTCGGCGAGCCGTACCTGATGGCGGGCGTTGGCTACTACAACACCCAGGGCCCGACGACCGGCCCCGTCGATGCCGAGCGCGACCTCGGCGGCTATGGCGGAGTGGGTATCCGGTTCAAGACCCAGAAGATGCAGTTCCACATGCGCGCCAGCTTCCACGAGATCTTCGCCGGCAAGGACGTCGCAGGACGCACCCGCTCCCGCGAGCTGATTCCGATCACCTTCACGATCGTGCTGTAGCGCCTGTCGCCGTCCACGCACCGACATCTCGGGAAGCGTTTCGATAGGACTAGCTGTTAGCTGGGCTCTCTGCTCCCTGCTCTTCAGCTCCCAGCCGGCACCTCGCTTTTTTCCCCCGTCCATGCACCGATGCCCCCCGCGGCTGTCAGCTCAGTAGCTGGCAGCCGCGTCTGCCGCCCCTCTACGTAAGATTCGTCCGCCTCACTACGTCACCACGCGTATCTGACACCTCTCCGTTCGATCGTACCATGCATGCGAACCACGCCGCGCCTCGGCGGCCCCCCGTTCGCATCCCGCATGGAGGTGTCCCATGATCGCTCACCATCGCTCCCCCGACGCTACGACCAACCGACGCGTCAGCGCGCACAGCCGCATTCGTCACGCAGTGATCGCACTCGTGACCGCTGCCGCACTCGCCGCCCCCGCGCACGCTGTTCTGGCACAGAACTCACCGATTCCCGCACGAAGCGAGCGGATCAAGCTCTCGGGCCCCCGGTTCGGCATCACCTACCTTGGCGGCAGCCTCGTGGACACACTCGCGGTGAACGATATCAAGGTCTCGCGGCTGATCACCCAGTTCGGGTGGCAGTGGGAGCGGCAGTTCAACGTCGGCGACACGGGGCCGACCGCCGTGAGCGAGTGGGTGGTGCTCGTTGGCGGTCTCGAGCAGGGAACGTTTCTCCCGAGCATCAGCTGGATCATCGGGTTGCGCACGAAGAATGGCACGGAGTTCGGTGTCGGCCCGAACATCAGCGCGGCTGGATCATCGCTCGCGATCGCCGGCGGCTTCACGCGGCGAGCGGGATCGCTGAACCTGCCGTTCAATCTCTCGGTCGTCCCCTCGACCATGGGAACGCGCGTCAGCGTGCTCACGGGATTCACGATTCGTTGACGGATCGCCCTTCCTCGACGGATCGCCCCGTCGATCACGGATCGCAGTTCCATCAGCGTTCACCGCCGCGCGAAGCGAAGATCCCAGACACGTTCCTGCCGGACGCTGAGCTCCATCACGCGACCAGTGGCGTCGCGCATGAAGCGGATGCGTCCGAGCGGGCTGTCGAATGCATCCGCGTACACTGGCGTGAGCACGAGTCGCGTTCCCGGCCGGCGGCGCAGCACGAGCGCGCCGTTCTCCACCGACGCCATCAGCGCGACCTCGGCTTCGGCGCTGTAGAACTCGCCAGTGTATGCGCCGAGATCGGCAGGGGTTGGCGCGAAGTCCGGCACGGGCTCGTAGATGACTGCATCGGCCTCGTCGCTCGTCTCCCGAATGCGGGGTCGTGAGCTCTCGGGAACACGTTCGATATCGAGGCGCCGCCCGCCGCCAGCCCGAAATGCCGTGCGTGTGAGCGGGATGAGCGCGGCGCCGCGGTCGATGCGCAGTCTGTCCTCAGCGACGACCAGGCGAACGGACTCGCCCGTCATCGGATCGCGATAGAGTCCGGCATACGCGCGGAGCTCGTCCATCGGAACGGTGATATTCGCCGGCGCGCGCGCTGGCTCCCGGCGAGTGGCAGCGGGTCCGAGGAACGCATCGGCGATGGCGTGGCCGAGCGTGGTCGGGTTGGCACTGCCGCTGTTGCAGAGCATGGCAACCGCGACACGCTGCTCAGGATAGCGCGCCAGAAATGCACGGTAGCCGGCCGTCGCCCCGGTATGGCTCACCTCGGCGACGTGGTTGTAGCGCGCAACCCGAAGTCCCGACGCGTACGTGATCTCGCGGCCGGTGGTCAGCACCGCCTGACGGTGCATCTCCTTCAGGAAGGCGGGCCCACCGACCTTCCCCGTCTCGAGATTCTCGGTCCAGAGCAGGAGGTCGCCGACAGTCGTGAGCAGGCCACCGTTGCCGTGCACGTTCTCGAATGGCATGCTCGTGGACAGACCGCCGTCGAACCGCATGTCGTAGGCGATCGCGCGGTCCTTGACGATGCGAGTGAAGTCGTCGCGCCACTGCGTGCGGCGCATCCCGAGCGGCTCGAAGAGTTGCGTCCGCGTGAACTCGGCGAACGTCATCCCGCTGACGCGGTCGACGATCATCGCCAGCAGGTTGTAGCCGGTGTTGGTGTACGAGTAGGCCGCTCCCGGTGCGTAGTTCAGTGCCTTCTGTCGACTCACAATGTCGAGGACGTGCGCGTGGGTGTAGGCCCGCGCGCCGCGGGGCGCGCCGGCGATGGCCGCGACGCTCCCCCAGTCACGAAGGCCGCTGGTGTGGGTCAGCAGATGTCGGAGCGTGATCGGAGTTCCGTAGTCAGGGACCTCGGGAATGTGCTTCCGCACATCGTCGTCGAGGGAGAGCTTCCCCTGCTGGGCGAGGAGCACGATCGCGGCGGCGGTGAACTGCTTCGCGACCGAGCCGGCTTCGTAGATCGTCGCGGCCGTTGCCGGGACGTCGTGCTCGAGATCGGCCATCCCGTAGGCGCGCTCGAAGATCGAGCGTCCGTCACGCGAGACACCGACGGCACAACCGGGGGTGGCCTTGCTGCTCCAGCGGGTGAAGAGCGCGTCGACGCGCGCTTCGGGAGCCGCGACACGCGGCTGGGCCAGGATCGGGGCGGGGAATGCGATGGTGGCGACTGCCGCCAGGACGGCGTTCGAAAGTCTCATGAGGGCCGAGTGACGGGAGCGAGGGGAGGTCATGCAGAAGGGCGCAGGGTAATCTGCCGATTGCGGGTGCGCGGCGTCAAAGGGCCGCTGGGAAGCAAGGGCTCTTGCCCGGTGCAGAGTCGGGGATGTCTCTTTATCAACATCGGAATCCCCGGGATAGACGTACTCCGATAGTCCCGCTTCGTCCTCACCCTGGAAGGACCCGTCATGCACCGTTCCCTGCTCGTTTCTCTACTTGCCGCGGTCGCGATCGCCCCGATCCCGGCTGTCGCTCAGGTCCGAACCCAGTCGCCGACCGCGGCTCGGCCGTCCGCGCGCGTCGCGAGTGCCCCGATGATGGCGTCGGTCGATTCCGCGCTCTTCCGTGGCATGCAGTACCGGCTCGTCGGACCGTCACGCGGCGGGCGGTCGACCACCGTGACCGGCGTACCTTCCCAGCCGAGGACGTTCTACATGGGCGTCGCGAGCGGCGGGCTGTTCCGCACGACCGATGCGGGCGCGACGTGGGTTCCGATCACCGATGGCAAGGTCCCGGTCGGATCGACGGGATCGGTCGCCGTCGCCGATTCCGATCCGAACACGATCTACCTCGGCACCGGATCCGACGGCGTGCGCAGCAACGTGTCGACCGGGCGCGGTGTGTACAAGACCACCGACGGTGGGCAGAGCTGGCAGTTCATCGGCCTGTACAACGCGGGCCAGATCGGCGCCGTGCGCATCCACCCGAGCGATCCCAACACCGTTTGGGTGGCGGCGTACGGCGACATCTTCAAGCCGAACTCGGAACGCGGCGTCTTCAAGACCATCGACGGCGGCCGCACATGGAAGAAGACGCTGTTCATCTCGGACAGCACGGGCGCGATGGATGTAGAGCTGCAGCCGGGCAACCCGAATGTCGTGTTTGCGTGGATGTCGCGGATCGAGCGCAAGCCGTGGACGATCATCAGCGGCTCGCGTGAGGGCGGCTTCTACAAGAGCACCGATGGCGGTGAGAGCTGGACGAAGACTGGCACCGGTCTCCCCAATGAACTGATCGGGAAGGGCAATCTCGGCGTCACTGCGGCGAACCCGAACCGCATCTATGCGCTGGTGGAAGCGCTTCCGGGGGGCGGCTTGTACCGCTCGGACAACGCCGGCCAGTCGTGGGAGCAGGTGAACACCACGGCGGGATTGATCACGCGTCCCTTCTATTATACGACGCTCAATACCGACCCGACCAACGCCGACATCGTGTACGCTGGCGCCGAGGGGCTGTACAAGTCCACCGATGGTGGTCGGACGGTAAATCGCTTCCCCACGCCGCACGGCGACAACCACGACATGTGGGTGAGCCCACGCGACGGCAACACGATGATCCAGGCGAACGATGGCGGGGCGAACGTCTCGACCGATGGCGGTCGCACGTGGACAACGCAGGGGAATCAACCGACGTCGGAGCTGTACGGCGTGTGGGTCGACAGTCGGTTTCCGTACAACCTCTACGCGGCGCAGCAGGACAACTCGACGATGATGGTCCCGAGCACCAACCGGCCCGGCGATGAGTTCAACGCGAACACGCCTGGCTGCGAGACCGGCCCGATCATCCCGCATCCGACCAAGCCCGATATCGTCTACGGGTCGTGCAAGGGCCAGTATGAGCGCATGAACATGCGCACCGGGACGAGCCAGCCGTACTGGATCGGCGGGCAGTCGCTGTACGGCAACGACGGCGGCGACCTGCTCTGGCGCATGCAGCGCACGTCGCCGATGGACGTGTCGCCCCACGATGGGAGCGTGCTGTACTACGGGTCGCAGTACGTTCATCGCACGCGTGATGAGGGCGTGACGTGGGAGCAGATCTCCCCCGACCTCACCTGGTTCCCGCGCGACCATCGGCAGGGTGGGTCGGGCGCGCCGATCACTCGCGATGTCACCGGTGAGGAGTTCTACAGCACGCTCTACGCGATTCGCGAATCACCGCTCGCGCGCGGCGTCATCTGGACCGGCGCGAACGATGGACCCTTCCATGTCACCCGCGACAACGGAAAGACGTGGACGAACATCACGCCGAAAGGCCTCGAGCTCGGCGGGCGCGTGCAGTTCATCGAGCCGTCGCCGCATCGTGCGGGGTCGGCGTACTACGCGGTCTACCGCTACCTGCTCGGCGACTACAAACCGTACATTTACCGCACCGACAACTACGGCCAGAGCTGGACGCTGCTCACCGATGGGAAGAACGGCATTCCCGCCGACTGGCCGACGCGCGTCGTACGCGAGGATCCGAACCGCGAGGGGCTGCTGTACGCGGGCACCGAATTCGGGCTGTTCATCTCGTTCGACAATGGCGCGCATTGGCAGCCGTTCCAGTTGAACCTGCCCGCGACGCCGGTCACCGACATGAAGATCAAGAACCGTGATCTCGTCGTCTCGACCCAGGGGCGCGCGCTCTGGATCCTCGACAACGTTTCGTCGCTGCACCAGATCACGCCGCAAAACAGCGCCTCGGCGATCCATCTCTACAAGCCGCGCGATGGCTACCGCACGCGCACGGCGCCCGGATTGCATGGCCCGATGATCGAGTACTACCTCCCCGCTGCACCGCCCGAGGGCGTCGTGATCGAGATTCTCGATCCCGCGGGCAAGCTGCTCAACAGCTACTCGAGCGCGGGCGCACCCGCGGCGGCTGGCGCCGGTGGACGCGGCGGGCGCGGCGGTGGCGGTCGGGCGGGCGGTGCTGGTGGTGGTGGTGCCGCGCCGGACGATCCGGATGCGGCGATGATGGAAGGCCGCGGCGGGCGTGGCGCGGGGCCGATGGTTGGCACGCCCGTCGGTCGTGCGACGGCGAATCCTGGCCACAATCGGTTCGTCTGGGACCTTCAGGACAGCGCCCGGGTCGGGCTTCCGCCTGGTCGGTATCAGGCGCGCCTCAAGGTCGGCACGCTCACGCAGACCCAGCCGTTCACTGTGCTGATCGACCCCAACCTCGCCTCGGATGGCGTGACGGTCGCCGACCTTCGCGAGCAGCACGAGTTCTCGGTGAAGCACCGGCAGCTAGTGACCGACGCGAATGCACTCGTCGCCCGCGTCCGTGCTGCCCAACAGCGGTATCGCAACGCGAGCGGCCCCGCGGCGGACTCCGGGAAACTCCTGACTCCGCAGGCCACGAAGCTGTTCGATCAGGTGATTCTCGGGGGCACCCCAGGCGTTGACGGTAACATGCGCTACGGGAAGCCGGGGCTGATGACGCACATCACCTACCTCGGCCGGATGATCACCGGCTCGGACATGAAGCTCGGGCGCGACGCGATCAGGCGGTACGCCGTGCTCAGGAAGGATCTCGATGCGATGAAGGCGGAGGTGGACAAGGTACTCGGGCCGGGGGCGGCCAGGACACCGTAGAGATTCAGTAGGCAAACCGCCGAGGGCAGTGTCGACGTGATGGTGGGGAGCAGGTCTGACGTTGTGGGAGTCAGGCCTGCTTCTTGTCGATTCCCCCAACAGCGAACGCAGACGACGCGGAGGGCGCAGAAGACGCGGAAAATTCAACGGCAACTGCTGTGGAAAACTGCAACGACCCGAGCGGCGCCAAGGTCTCTGCCGTTTCCGCGTTCTCTGCGTGTTCTGCGTCCTCCGCGTTCGCAGTTGAACAGCGCGAACATGTCGACGAGACAATGACCGGGGCCGCCGCGGTTCGGCCAGACGACCAGCCACTCCGCGCGAGGCGGCGTTTGCTGTGGCTTGCCGCCGGCATCGCGTGCTATGCGATCCTGCTCCTCCTCCAGCAGTACCCGTGGCTGACGGAGCGAGCGTATGCCACGACGATCTCGCCGATCCTGACGCAGGCGATCTCTCGCATCTTCGGCATCGTTCCATTTCCGCTGTTCGAGGCGGTGATCGCCATCGTCATCGGGCGGCTGATCGTCACCGGCGCACTGGCCGCTCGGCAGGTGCTGCGTCGCACTCGCCACTTCGCGAACGCCGCAGGCTGCGGACTGCTCCGGCTCGGACAATACGCGGGTGTGCTCCTCGCGCTGTTCTACATCATCTGGGGCTTCAACTATGTGCGCCCGAGACTCGACGCGCGGCTCGGCTATCGCGCGACGACCAACGCCAGCGCGTCGGAGTTGACCGGCCTCGTTCATCAGCTCGTCGACGCCGGTGAGGCGGCGTACCTCGCCCTGCACGGGAGTGCCGACGCCGGCGTCCCCACGGCCATGCCCGCCGACCGTCGAGCGCTCATCGCCGCGCTCGACTCCGGGTGGTCGCGGGCGACGACGCGGCTGCATCTCCCGGCCAGCTCCGCACGCGCATACGGCCAGCCGAAGTATCCGCTGTCGAGCACGCTCGCTCGCCATCTCGGCATCAGTGCGGGCATGTTCTTCCCGTACACCGGCGAGGCGCTCGTCGTGGGGGATCTTCCTGCTCCGCAGCTCGTGAAGACGATGGCCCACGAACAGGCGCACCAGCGCGGCACCGCGGTCGAGGGGGATGCGAATGCGCTTGCGTTCTTCGTCTGCGCGCTGGCACCTGATCCCCTCGCGCGGTACGCGGGAATCTCCTTCGCGCGCGATCAGATGCTCACCGAGCTGGCGGGTGTCGACCGGGCAGCGTTCCGGGCCGAGTGGCTGCGCATGGGCCCTGGCGTCCAGCGCGACCGACAGGCGCTACGCGACTACTGGCGCCGGACCCGGGTCCCGTCGTCGGAGCTCGCCACTCGCGTGAACGATGCGAGCCTGCGGTTGAATCGCGTTCGCGAAGGCGTCAGGAGCTATTCGAAGTCGACGCTGATTTTCATCGAGTTCGCCCGGCGCAACGGCGGATCGGTGGTGCCGTCATGATCGTTGCGGCCAACAGCTCCCCATGAAGAGCAAGAAGTGGTGTTGAAGGGCCATGAAGGAACGGCGACGGCAATGACTGTGCATCCCCGTGCCAAGAGCTCTGCCGGCCTGGATGCAGACCGTCGGGAGAGACCTTCCCCCCGAGATGCCATCACATGCCGTTGCCCCCTCCGCTGTTCTTCATGGACCCTTCATGCTCTTCATGAGGGAGCCGTTGACCTGCCGTATCGTCTACACCGCGTCCGATAGGCTCGTGAAGTTGAAGTCGCGCACCTTCACCGGCGGCATGATCACCGCGCCACCGCCCTCCGTTCCCGACAACCTCACCGGACGACCCACCGCCTCGAGATTGTTGAGCATGAAGAGCGGTGAATCGTTGAACCGGAAATTCTTCACCGGTCGCGTGATCTTTCCGTTCTCGATCAGGAACGTCCCGTCGCGCGTGAGGCCGGTG
>JANOCW010000426.1:0-1835 GCA_031412375.1 Gemmatimonadaceae bacterium
TGGCGAAATCCGAGAGGACGCGGAAATAGGTCGTTTCATAGGTGAACAGTGTCGCCTGTGTATCGAGCAGCGACAGAAAATCGGTCCGGCCCACGGGATATCCCGCAGTCGCCGTGGTCAACGCTGCGCGGCCCTGCGGCAGGATCGCTCTCACATACAGCGCGAGCTGCGCGCGATCGCGCTCCAGATCCGCATGAAGGCGCGCCACATCCGCACGAAGCGTATTCGTCCGCTCATGCCGGTCGGCCTCGAGCGCACCGAGCTCGGCCTGCGCCTCGGCGACAAGCTGATCCTGCTTGCGCCCCTTCTGGAGCGCGATCGGCACCGACACGGTGGCAGTGACCATGTCGCTGAAGCCGTCGCGCTGCCCATACGAGAGGGCGACGTCGAAGTCCGGCAGGTGCTCCTTTCGCGCGAGCTCGACACGCGCTGTCTGCGCGTCGATCATCGCTGCGTCACTGCGCAGCATCGGGTTCTGGCGCTCGGCCATCGCCTGAAGCGTCTCGAGCGCCGGCAGCGGCGAGTTCGCGGCGCGGGCGCCGAGGGCGGCCGAAACAAAGCGTATGTCTTTGGCAGAGTCGGCGATCGCGGCGCGCGCGATCCGGCGTGGAATTCCGGGATGATTCACCGGCGTTTCGCCTGGACGATCGAGCGCCGCATTGAGCGCCGCGAGCGTCGCGCGGCGCTGCTCGATGAGCATGACCGCGTCTTCGCCGAGGCGTGCAGCCTCGACACGCACGCGGAGCACATCCTCCTGGCCTCCAGTCCCGACGCCGTAGCGAGCCTCTGTTACTCTCATGAAATCGACGAGGAGCCGCTGGTTGCGCTCGGTGATCTCGAGTGCGCGATCGAGGTAGGCGAGGTCGTAGTATGCCTGCTCGACTGCTTCGGCGACTTCGAGGCGCGCGCCGGCGATCTCGGCGAGCGCCGCCACATGCTGACGCTCCGCCGCCTGGGTTCTCAGCGAGAGTTTGCCGGGATACGGAAACGTCTGGCCGACACCGACCATCTTCATCGTCATGAAATCGGCGAACCCGGGCTCCGTAATCGGAAAGTTCTGGATTCCCGCCATGAGCATCGGATCGGATCGTGCACCCGCCGGCGCGATGCGGAGGCGTGCGGCGTCGGCGCGCGCGGCGGCCGCCCTGATCCGGGGGTTCACCGCAAGGGCGTGGGCAACCAACTGCTCGAGGTTGGCCGAGTCGTCCGGTGACGCGACCGGCGTGGCCTGCGGGCGCGATGGGCCAGTGACTTGTCCCGAAGTGCTGTGGAAGGGCGCGAGGAGGAGAAGCGCAGTCAGCAGCGTGGGTACGGCTGCGTTGCTGGCCTTGCGCCCCCAACGGATGCACAACGCGGGGATGCTGCCCCGAGCGTCGTTGCGACGGGTGGTAATGTCGCTGAAGAACATGGGTCCCGGATTGAAGTCCACGGTGCGCGTCGGACCAGCTCTGGATGAGCGGCAGCGTACGCGACCTCCCCTCCGCGGCTCCGTCGGTAGAGCGCGACGGCCGCGAGAGGCTCACGAACAGCGTGTTATGAGGTGGACTACGCCCGCGGAGGGGGAAGCTCGGGGGCGCGGACCTGCGACGGCGGAGTGAGTGCGAGCTGCGACGCGATGGCCAGCGGGGTGTCGTCGGCCATTCGCAGCGCCTGCGGGAGCGATGCCAACGCGAGCGGCGCGCACGGTGTCATCGATCGGCAGCCGTCCGGAGCCCAGGGAAGCTTGCACGGCTCGTGATCGGGCGCATCAGATGACGGCTCGTTCGCCGCCGACATGTCCATGTTCGCCATCGCCATGCCCGACATGTCCATGGCTGCCATGCCCGGCGTCGCGC
>JANOCW010000427.1:0-2589 GCA_031412375.1 Gemmatimonadaceae bacterium
CTGGATCGCCTCGAGCACGCGCTCGCGCACGGTGTCCTTGTCCTTGGTCGGCTCGAAGACCTCGTTCGTCGTCTGGTCGATGAGCTGCTTGGCGAGGGCCAGCTCGGCGGGCTTCACTTCGCCGGCGGGGACCGGGACCTCGCTGGTCTCCCGAACTTCGTCGCGGTAGTGGAGCTGCTCCATCACGAGCACGCCGTTCAGCGGGCGCAGCAGGATCAGGTGCTGCTGACCGCGCGCCGCGTATTGCCCGAGGGCCGCGCGGCCGGTTTCCTTGAGTGCCTCGGCGAGAAGACGGTAGGCGCGGTCGCCGCCCTTGTCGGGGCCAAGGTAGTAGACCTTCTCGAGATACTCGCGGTCCACGAGGGAGAGGGGCACGAACTCGACGACGTCAATGATGCCGGTCGCCTTCTCCTCGAGTGCCTTCAGCTCCTCGGCCGAGAGGACGACATACTGGTCCTTCGCGAACTCGTAGCCCTTGACGGTCTCGTCGCGCCCGACCACTTCGTTGTCATCCTTGGCGCAGATGTACTGCTGCTTGAGCCGTCCGCCGCACTTCTTGTGCAGCATGTTGAACGACACGCTCGCCTTCGATTCGGACGACGAATAGATGTTGACCGGAACCGAGACGAGGCCAAACGAGATGGTGGCGGTACCAATTGAGCGAGCGGGCATACGACGCGGGGCTGAGGAGTTATGCACATTTCGGAACGGCGCCGCACATTTGTGACAATATTATAACGGCGAAGTTCCGCGACGCCTAGAGGCTCCTTCCAGACGAGCATGGCTGAAAGTGGTGACGCCCCGCCGGGCTCCCCGGGGGACAATCTCAGTGCGTATCGGGCGAAACGATCCGCCGACCGCTCCCCCGAGCCCGTGGGAACGGTCTCGCCGGTTCCCGGCAACCTGTTTGTCGTCCACAAGCACGCCGCGCGGAATCTCCATTTCGACCTCCGCCTCGAGATGGACGGCGTCCTGCGTTCATGGGCGGTTCCGAAGGGGCCGTCCTACGACATGGCCGACAAGCGGCTGGCGGTGAAGGTCGAGGACCACCCGCTCGAGTACGGCGACTTCGAGGGCGTCATTCCGGCCGGCAACTACGGCGCGGGCGGTGTCATCGTGTGGGACCGAGGCGAATGGGTCCCGCTGGAGGATTGGCGCACGGGGCTGGAGAAGGGGAAGCTCCTCTTCGAGCTGAAGGGCTACAAGCTGCACGGGAAGTGGACGCTCGTGAAGATCAAGAAGACCGAGAAGGAGTGGCTCCTCATCAAGGAGCGCGATGCCTGGGTGAAGTCGCCGGGGGACGAGTTTCCCGAGGCATCGGTGCTTTCTGGATTGACCGTCGAGGAGGTGAAGGCGGGTGCGTCGCCAGCGACGCGCCTCCGTGCCGCCCTCGAGCAGACCGACGCGAAGCGCGCGCGCGTCGACCCGGCGAAGGTGGGTTTGATGCACGCCGAGTCGGCGGACGAAGCGTTCACGCGCGACGGATGGCTGTTCGAGCTCAAGCTCGACGGATACCGGTTGCTCGCAAGCAAGTCGCGCGGCGAAGCGCTGCTGCTTACCCGCAACGGCAACGACTACACCGGAGTGTTTCCCGAAATCGCCAACGCCGTGCGCAAGCTTCCCCTCGATGACTGCATCCTGGACGGCGAGGTCGTCGTCCTCGACACCGCCGGGAAACCATCCTTCTCGCGACTCCAACGTCGCGGCCGGCTAACGTCTGCCATCGACGTGCGCCGGGCATCGGTCGAGTTGCCGGCGGTGTTCTACGCGTTCGACCTGCTGGCGTTCGAGGATTTCGACCTCCGCGATCTCCCACTCGTCCAGCGCAAGCAGCTCCTGATGGACGCCATCCCTGCACTCGGTCCGTTGCGTTCGCTCGATCACATCGAGCGCGACGGCGAAGCCTTCCTCGAGCAAGTGAGCAAGATCGGGCTCGAAGGGATCATCGCGAAGAAGGCTGACGCGACCTATCGAAGTGGCAGGTCAGCGAAGTGGCTCAAGATGAAGGCGGATCGCACCGGGGATTTCATCATCGTCGGCTTCACCGCGCCGAAAGGCTCGCGGTCGCATCTCGGCGCGCTCCAGGTGGCCGACATGGTGAACGGCACGCTCGTGTACGCAGGTCGCGTCGGCACGGGGTTCAACGAAGCCTTGCTCACCGAGATCAGCGCGCTCCTCACGCCAGGCGTGCAACCGGACCCGCCCTGCGCGGGGCCCGTCATTGCCCCCGGCGCGGCGCCGCGAACCAGCGCAGAAATTCTGGAAACGACCACCACGACCTGGGTCAGGCCGTTGTATGTGTGCGAGCTGCGATTCGCCGAGTTCACGCCGGATGGCGTGCTGCGACACGCCGTGTTCGTGCGACTCCGGGGCGACAAGCTGCCGAGCGAGTGCGAGCGACAAGGATGGACGGTTGCCGAGGATCCCGCCGAGCCTGCGCTCGCGGCGGACCCCGATGCACCGGCTACACTCGCTGCCCCCAGCGAGTTCAGCGAGCCTGGCGAGTCAGCCGACGGCGATGCCGATCCGCCCGCGCCACCGGCGGTGGCACCGATCCAGAAGACGGTCAACTTCTCGAATCCGAAAAAG
>JANOCW010000428.1:0-2910 GCA_031412375.1 Gemmatimonadaceae bacterium
TCGTGGCGACCGCCTTGCGGGGCCTCGCGCGGGGCTTGGGGTCAACCGGCGGGACTTAGGGGGTTTGGGTGGAGGGGGTGTTTGGGGCGCGGCCGGTTCAGCCGCCCGACCGACTCGTCAATCTCTCGGCACCGGGGCCGAAGCCGGGCACGGACAACTGCAACCAGGCCGGCAGCTGCGAGGTGGTGTTCAGCTATCCAATGTTCCGCGATCTCGAGCGCGCGCCGACGTCGTTCACGGGAGTGGCCGCTCATCGCCTCTTTCCCGCCAACATCGCCCACGAGCGCGGCGCGATGTTCGCCGATGGCGTGCTCGTGTCGGGTTCCTATTTCCCGCTGCTCGGGCTGCGGCCGGCTCTCGGGCGACTCCTCACCGACACCGATGATCGCACGCCCGGTGCACATTCGGTCGCCGTGCTCTCGCATCGATACTGGACGGAGCATCTCGGCGCGGACCCCGGCGTACTCGGGACACGGCTCGCGATCAACGATCATGCGATGACGATCGTCGGCGTGGCGCCTCGGGGGTTCGATGGAACGACGGTCGGCGTGAGGCCGATGGCATTCGTGCCCTTGACGAAGATCGGAGTCGTGGCCCCCTGGATGGCGCCGCCGGGGGCGCTCGAAGACCGGCGGCGATACTGGACGTATCTCTTCGCCCGACTGAAGCCGAGCGTCTCCATCGACCAGGCCCGCGTCGAGGTCAACGGGGTCTATCGTCGGATCCTCGGCGATGTCGAGGCGCCGCTCCAGAAGGAGATGAGCGCACAGTCCATGGCGCGCTTCAAAGCGCGCGAGATCCTCGTCGAGGATGGCCGTCGTGGCCAGAGCAGCTTGCAGGGGGCGACTCGCACTCCACTGACCCTGCTGTTCTCGATCACGGCGCTCGTCGTCGTCATCGCGTGCGCGAACATCGCCAACCTGCTGCTCGCACGCGCCGCTACACGCACGACGGAAATGGGCATTCGCCTGTCGCTCGGTGCGAGCCGGGGGCGGATCCTCACCCAGCTGCTGATCGAGTCCTGCCTGCTCGCGTTCCTCGGCGGCGTGGCGAGTCTGGTCGTCGCGCAGGGAACGCTTGGCATCATCGCGTCGCTCATCCCGCGTGACGCAGGCCTGGGTTCCGGTGCGGCGCTCGCGCTGGAGCTTCGCCCGTCGGTGCTTCTCTTCGCGGCAGTGCTTTCGCTGGGAGCAGGGGTGCTCTTCGGGCTTTTCCCGGCGCTGCAGAGCACGCGCCCAGACCTCATCACGGCCATCCGGGCAGGGACGGGCAGCGGGCGGACATCGGGCACTCGCGGGTCGGCACGTTTCCGCGCGGCGCTGGTGACGGGGCAGATCGCGATGTCGATGGCACTGCTCATCTCGGCGGGGCTGTTCATCCGAAGCCTCCGTAACGTGAGCCGGGTCGAGCTCGGCGTGCAGGTGGAGAACGTGGTCACGTTCGGACTCGCTCCGATGCTCAATGGCTACGAGCCACAGCGGTCGCACGCACTGTTCGCGCGCGTCGAGGACGTGCTGGGCGCACTCCCGGGCGTGACCGGAGTTGCCGCGTCGACCGTGCCGCTGCTGACCAACAGCTCGACGGGAACCAACGTCCGCGTCGAGGGCTTCCGGCAGGATCCGGACACCGACGCGAATTCACGCCTCAGTGAGACGGGCCCGGCCTACCTCGGCACACTCGGCATCCCGCTGCTCGCGGGCCGCGAGTTCACTCACGCCGATGATCGCACCGCGCCGCGGGTCGCCGTAGTGAACGAAGCATTCGCGAAGAAGTTCAACCTCGGGCCGAACCCCATCGGTCGGCGCATGGCGAAATCCGGGGATGCCGCGAAGCCGCTGGACATCGAGATCGTCGGTCTCGTGAAGGACGCGAAGTACAGCAGCGTGAAGGGCGAGATGCCGCCGTTGTTCCTCACTCCCTACCGGCAGGACACCACGATCGGTGCACTGATCTTCTACGTGCGCAGCTCGCGGGCGACAGGGGAACTGCTGCGGACCATACCGGGAGCCATTGCGGCGCTCGATCCCAACCTCCCGGTGGTGAGCCTGACGACCATGTCGCAGCAGGTGAGGGAGAACACCTTCATGGATCGGATGATCGGGCAGTTGTCGGCTGCGTTCGCGATCGTCGCGACGTTGCTGACCGCGGTGGGCCTCTACGGCGTGCTCGCGTTCACCGTCGCGCAGCGCACCCGTGAGTTTGGTGTTCGCATGGCGCTGGGCGCCGATGGGCAGCGTGTCCGCCGGATGGTGCTTGGCCAGGTCGGACGCATGACGCTGGTCGGAGGCGTGATCGGGGTCGTCGCGGCGATCGCGATCGGACGAGCGGCGCGGTCGCTGCTCTTCAACCTCGAGGGCCACGATCCGGCGACCGTCCTCGCAGCGACTGGTGTCATCGGGCTGGTGGCGCTCGCCGCGGCGTACGTTCCGGCGTGGCGAGCATCCCGGGTGGATCCGATGCGGGCGTTACGGCAGGAGTGATCGTCTGACACGCGCCGCCAAGGCGCTTCTCGCGGAGACTGCACGCACTCGATACAATATCCCGCGCACCAGGCCTGGCGCGACCGACGCGCTTGCGCCGATGCCACTTCTCCAGCGCCCCCTGTGCTTCGTCCCCCGAATCGACATTCCCATGGATAGGCGACGCTTCATTGCCGGGTCGGCCGGCATTCTCGGCACCACCGCCCTCGGCTGCGCGACCTCCCTCGGTGCTGGCGGCACCACCGGCGAGCCCGACGTGACGGTCACGCCAACGGCCACGCGTGGATCCGAGATTCCCGTGCCGGAGGCGATCCGTGCACTCCGGCCGATGACCCAGGGCATCGTCCCGATCTCCGACGACGAGCGGCGCGCCCGAATGGAGAAAGCCCGCCGGCTGATGGTCGAGAACGACATCGATGCGCTGTTCATC
>JANOCW010000429.1:0-6613 GCA_031412375.1 Gemmatimonadaceae bacterium
GCCCCACCTTGATGGTCAGCTCTCGGACGCCTGGAGCTCCGTGCGCTGAGCCAGCCACCGCCGGGCGGCATCGACTTCATCCGGCGCGATGTTCGAGGAGGCCGGCGCGGACGTCCGCCTCGCGTGGGACGACCAGGGCCACAACCTCGCGCCGGATGAAGTCGATGCCGCCCGGCGGTGGCTGGCTCAGCGCACGGAGCTCCAGGCGTCCGAGAGCTGACCATCAAGGTGGGGCGGCGGGCTCTTGAGGATCACCGGAGCAGTCGGCGTCTGCGAATTTGCGGGCGGGACTGCCGGACGTGGGATCACTGGCGGGCCCGGGAGCGGTGAAGCGGGGCCTCCATCCGCGTTCAGCTCGAGGAGTGTCGACGGGTCGAGGGAGACTGAACCGTAGCGCGCGACCCAGTGCAGGTGCGGACCGGTCACGCGTCCCGTTGCGCCAACCCGCCCGATCCGCACGCCCGGTGTGACCGTGTCGCCCTGCGCGACGTCCACGGCGCTCAGGTGGAAATAGGCCGTGACGAGCCCGGCGCCATGATCGATATAGACCGCGTTGCCCGCGTAGTAGAACTCGCCGACGAGCGCGACGACGCCGCGGTTCGTCGCAAGCACGGGTGCCCCGACTGCTCCCGCGAGGTCGAGTCCCATGTGCCTGCTCTGAATGGCCCCGTTGAACTGTCGCCCGTCGCCGAAGGCGCTCGTCACACGCGCATCACGCGGGCGCTGAAAGTCTCCGTCCCAGAGTCGCGGCGACTCATGCGACCGGCGCGAGACCATTGCGGCAAGCGCCTGCTCGCGCGCGATGCGCGCGGCGAGGGCGGAGTCGGGTGCCTGACCGAACTTCGGGGCGACGCTCAGCTTCTCCATCTTGTACGCCGTTCGGCGAATGGCGAGGGGCACCACCGTGGTATCGACGTCGCCGCCGGCGTGCGTGAGGACGATTGCAAGGCGCACCGACGCGGGCGCGTCCACGGGGATGCCGCCGATGGCGACGTACGCTCCCGAGTTCTCGCGCCGGAAATGCAGTGGCTCCCCGAAGAGGGTGGCGTGCACTGCGAGGGTGTCGAGTCGCGCAGCAGTGTCGAGCGGAAAAGCGATGCGCAGAGCGCTGTCACCTCGTGCAGCGACGGGATCGCCGCTCGATCCCGCCGTATCCCGTCGCGGGGCGAGCGTGTCGAGGACAGCGCGAAGTGAATCGAGGCGAGGCCGAAGGATCACGGTCACGGTCGGCAGCGAATCGGGCGAAGCCGTGTCTGCCGGGGTGATCACAGGTGCTTTCGCTGCAGCGTCACCAACGCCGCGAATGGTGATGCGAACGATGCTTCCCTGGCGGGGCGTGGCCGGCGCGAGCTCGATCACGGCTCCCCGCGCCGCTCCCGCATTGGCACGGGCGCTCGAATCCGGGGATGACTGAGCAACAGCGTCGACGCTCGAAAGGGCGAGCAGCGAAACAAATGTCGCGATGCGGCGCGCGGGGACGCGGACACTGGGCATCCCGGAGAATACCCTCATCCGGCGCACGCGGTCCTCCGCCGCGGAGTGTAACTTCTGCGCTCCTGCCCGGTTCCCACGACGACGACAATTCCCTCGCGCATGCATCCTCTGCTCATTGCTGGACTGATAGTGCTCGGACTGCTGCTGCTCTTCTTCGTATTCGCGGGCTTCGGTCACCTCACCCGCGGAACTCCGGTCAGCCGCGTTCGTTCGCTTGACGACTCGCCTCTCCCACCCGTCTCCAGCAAGGCCTTCCGGGAACAGATTCAGCTCGCGTCGGGTGCCCGGATGCACGAGGGGAACTCGATCGAGATACTCGCCAACGGCGACGCGACCTACCCGCGCCTCTGGGCAGACCTTCGGAGCGCGCGCCAATCGATCACCCTTCACCTGTACTACTGCCAACCCGGTCGCATGGCCGACGAGCTGAAGGCGATCCTCGTCGACCGTGCACGTGCGGGAGTCAGGGTGCTCTTCCTCCGCGACGCGTTCGGCTCGGGGAGGCTGACGAACGAGTACACGCGCGAGCTCACCGACGCCGGCGTCACGGTGTGCGATTTTCGCCCGACGCATTGGTACGAGATGCACAAGGCGCAGAGTCGTTCGCACATTCGCGTCGTCGTCGTCGACGGCCGGATCGCGTACACCGGCGGCTTCGGCATCGACGATCAGTGGTACGGGGACGGCCGCACCAACGGGAGTTGGCGTGAGACCAACGTACGCTTCATGGGCCCCGCCGTCGCCCAGCATCAGGCCATCTTCGTCGCCGGCTGGGCCGAAGCCGCGAAGGAGCTGCTCGCGGGATCACAGCTCTTCCCGAACGGGCAGGCTGAACCCGCTGGCGAGACGTTCGCTGCATCCGTTCACTGCGCCCCGACGGTCGGCAGCACCGCGAGCGAGCGGCTCTTTGCCCTGACCATCGCCTGCTCGACGCGCACGCTCTACATCGCGAATGCGTATTTCATCCCGGACGATGATTTCCGGAAGATGCTCACCGATGCCGCGGGGCGCGGCGTGGATGTGCGGGTGCTCACCGCCGGCCCGCCCACCGACACGAAGCTCACCTGGCATGCGAGCCACGCGCGTTACGCGCAACTGCTCGAAGGCGGCGTGCGAATCTTCGAGTATCAGCCGACGATGATGCATGCGAAGGCTACCGTTGCCGACGGCATCTGGTCCGTGGTCGGCACGATGAACTTCGATAACCGGTCCTTCGCCCTCAACGACGAGTCGGTGGTCACCGCATACGACACCGGCGTCGCCTCGACACTGGAGTCACTCTTCCTCGACGACCTGACCCGCTCGAAGGAGATCGTCATCGCCGAGTGGCGACGGCGACCCATCCACCACAGGATCTACGAGCGCGGCGCGACGCTCATGTCGCGGCTGCTCTAGCGGCCCCGTCTGGCACTGGCTGAACGGCGTGCATTCGTTCGCTGGGACGGGATCAGCTTCGATCCCTCCGCACCTGCACGCGCTTTCCCTTCAACTTGGTCGCGCTCAGCGCCGAGATGATTTCCTCGACTGCGTCCTCGGGTACCTCGACGATCGAGAAGCGGTCCGTGATGTCGATCGAGCCGATGACGCGCGCGTCGACGCCCGCCTCGTTGGCGATGGCACCGACGAGATCAGCCGGTCGCACACCGGCATTGCGTCCTGCCCCGACCCAGAGTCGCGTCACCTCGTAGCCTGATCGCTCGCCACCGCCTTCGTCGGCGCGCGGCTGGCGCTTCGGCCGGCCTTCCTTCGCCGAGCGGACTCGTTCTCCCTTGCCGCCGGCGAGCTGCTCCCGACGTTGCTGCTGGCGCTCGCGATCGCGCGGCGGTGCCGCAGCGGGAATGTCCTCATCTGCCTCCCCCGGACTCTCGGCCTCGTGCAGCAGCTTCACCGCTGCCGTCGCGATGTCCACGCAATCGAACTCGCCGGCAAGCGACTCGACCACCACGCGGTAGCCATCCAGGTCGCCGCCGAGCAGCGCCTCGCGCAGCGACGCCCTGGTGAGCTCGAGGCGACGTGTTCGCAGGTCGACGACCGTGGGCAGGGCTTCGATCTGCAGGCGCTGTTTCGTGAGGTGCTCGATGTTCCGAAGCAGCCTGTGCTCCCGCGGTTCGGCGAGAGTGATGGCGACGCCTTCGCGACCGGCGCGGCCCGTACGACCGATACGGTGGATGTACATGTCCGGCGACGACGGCACGTCGTAGTTGAAGACGTGGCTCAGGTGCTCGATGTCGAGTCCGCGCGCGGCCACGTCGGTGGCGATGAGCAGCTCGGCCGTGCCTGCCCGCAGCTTCTTGGTCACCCGGTCGCGCTGCTCCTGCGACATTCCGCCGTGGAGCGCCTCGGAGCGATACCCGCGGGCGTTGAGCGTTTCCGTCAACTCGTCCACTTCCGTCCGGGTGCGACAAAAGACGATCGCCGCCGTCGGATTCTCCATGTCCAGCACCCGCCCGAGGGCCACCACCTTGTGCGCGCGTTGAACGATGTAGACCACCTGCCGCACGCGCGGAACGGCGCCCGCAGCGAGTTTTTCGTTCGCGATCTTCACGTGCACGGGCTCGCGGAGGTGCTTCCTCGCGATCATCGCGATGCGCGGCGGCATCGTGGCCGAGAAGAGCGTCGTCTGGCGGGTTGCCGGCGTGGCCTCGAGAATTGCTTCCAGGTCGTCGGCGAAGCCCATGTCCAGCATCTCATCGGCTTCGTCGAGCACGACCGTGCGCACGCCCTCGAGCTTGAGTGAGCCGCGCTTGATGTGATCCATCATGCGCCCGGGGGTGCCGACGATCACATCGACCCCACGCTTCAGCGCCCGCAGCTGGGACACGATGGCTTGCCCGCCGTAGATCGGCACGACGGTGACGCCCTGCGACCGGCCGTAGCGATGAACGGCCTCCGCCACCTGCATTGCCAGCTCGCGGGTCGGAACGAGGATCAACCCGGAAGTGCCGCGGCGGTCCTTGCCTTCGTCGGCGATGCGCTGGACCAGCGGCAGGGCGAACGCAGCGGTCTTGCCGGTGCCCGTCGCCGCCTGGCCAAGGAGATCCTTGCCCGCAAGCAGTGGAGGAATGGCTTCCCGCTGGATGGGCGTCGGCTCTTCATAGCCGAGCGCGGTCAGGGCGGCGATCAGGGTATCGTTCAGGCCCAGGGCCGCGAAACCGACCGCGGAATCGAGGGTTGTCGTCATTTGCGTTGAATGTCGAGGAGGGCAATCCGGAATGGTGCGTCAGCTGGCGTAGAGCCGGCCGCGACTACCGCATCGCACCGATCGTTCCGCAACGAGGCGATTCCGGAGGGGCGCGGCTCTCTCGACCGACATTCTCTGCGTTGCGCGGGGTGAGCGAGCGGCGTCCTCCGTCTTCCGGCACTCGCGCCGTGAACGTGCCCCACATCGCCGGGAGGCGGCCATGCCGCGCTGGAGCAACCTGTCAGAGGACCCGCGACGATCGACGGAATACCGGCTCACCCGGAGCGATCGCCGCGGGCCGAACGCCGCACTGCTGTACAGGGCGGTGCCCTACATGCTGCTGATCTTCGGCTGCTGCGTCTTTCTCTTCGCGAGACTGGGCGTCCCTCTGCTCTTCGCGCTGCCGCTGTCAGCGGGCGTTACCGGCGCCGTGACGTGGGCGGGATTCCGATTCGCGACGACGATTGGAGAAGGATTCGCCCATTTCGTCCTGCCCACCGGGGAGACCACGCCGTACGAGCACCAGTTCTCCCGTGAGGATGCGCTCGCGGCCCGCGGCGACATCGCCGGCGCACTCGAATCACTCGAGGCAGCGATCGGCAGCACGCCGATCACTGCACAAACGGGCATCAACGTCCGGATCCGGGCCGCCGAGCTCCACATGGGCCCTGGCGGGGATCCCAAGCGCGCAGTCGCACTTTTCCGCGAGATCCAGCGCTATCCAGCCGTCGCTTCCGCGCAGGACATCTACGTCTCCAACCGATTGATCGACCTGCTCCTCGGGCCCCTGAAGCAGCCATCCCGCGCCCTGGTCGAGCTTCGTCGCATCGCCGACCGCTATCCCAGCTCGAATGCCGCGGCTCACGCCCGGACCGCCATCGGCCGAATCAAGCGCGAGATCGAGTCAGGCGAGTAGCCTGGCGAGACTGAATACCGATAACTGATGACTGAAGACGACAGACTTCAGTCGTCCGCTCCCCATGTCAGTCGAAGTCGCCCTTCCGCCTCGTCGCCTTGGTCTCGCCGCGCTGCTTCTTCTCGGTGATACGCTTCTCTTTCGACGCCCGGCTCGGCTTCGTCGCGCGCCGTTTCTTCGGGACGAGCAGGGCGCGACGCACCATGTCCGCGAGCCGTTCCTCCGCCGCTTCACGGTTCTGGAGCTGGCTCCGCCGATCGCTCGCCACCACTCGCAGCGTTCCTTCGCCACCGAGCTTCCGTTCGAGCTTCGTCAGCAGGCGTGCGCGAGTCTCCTCGTCGAGCGCCGCAGACGTACGCACATTCCACACGAGCTCGATCCGGGTGGACGATGTGTTGACGTGCTGGCCCCCAGTCCCGCCGGCGCGTGTGGCACGCGCCGTTAGCTCATGACGCGGAATGGCCAGCCGCTCGTTGACCACCAGCGCGTTGTTGTCCGCGGCTGGAGGTTTCGGATCGATCACGCCGGAACCCGATCCTTGCTGGCGTAGTGCACACGCAGGCCGGCGACACGACGGCCATCCATCGCGATGATCTCGAGGTCGCCGCCGGGGAAGGGCACGCGATCACCCATTTTGGGCACTCGACCGAGCCTGGAGAACGCATAGCCGCCGAGGGTCGTCCAGTCGCCTTCGGGGATCGGCACCCGGTGATCCGATCGCACGTCGATGAGGGACATCGAGCCGGAAAGCTCGAGGACGCCGTTCGTCGTGATCGAATCGCGCGTCGCCATGTCGTACTCATCGGCGATGTCACCGATCACTTCCTCGATGAGGTCCTCCATCGTGAGGATCCCGGCCGTCCCGCCGTACTCGTCGAGCACGACAGCCATCTGCGCACGCGTCTTCCGAAGATCATCGAGCACCCGCTCGGCCTGCCGGCTGTCCGGAACGTACAGGGCGTCGCGCACGAAGCTCTTCAGCGCGAACGGCTCGCTTCCGTCATGCAGCCAGAGGTCCTTGG
>JANOCW010000430.1:0-2664 GCA_031412375.1 Gemmatimonadaceae bacterium
CGCCGTCTTCATCGCCGAGCAGACTATGTCCATGCCCGCCGCCTCCCGCCGATGGACCGTCGAGGAAGTTCGCGCGATGCAGGACGAGGAACGCGCATGGCCCCGCTACGAGCTCATCGACGGCGAGCTCCTCGTGACCCCCGCACCGCGGCGGCTCCACCAGCACACGGTCGCCGAACTGTTCCGGCTCCTCGATCCGTACGCCCGTGCGCACGACATTGGTGTGGTCGAGCTCTCACCGGCTGATCTGGAGCTCGAGCCGGGGACGATCGTCCAGCCGGACATCTTCGTGTCTCCGCTCGTCGATGTCCGCCGTCCCATGCACTGGCCCGAGACGACGCGCCTCATCCTTGCCGCCGAGGTCATCTCGCCGTCCAACCCGCGCGCGGATCGCGTCACGAAGCGAGGATTTTACACGCGCGTGGATGTCGCCGAGTACTGGGTGGTCGACCTCGACGCGCGGATCATCGAGCGCAACGTCGGCGCGGATCCGCGGCCGGAGGTCCTGGATCGAACAATGGCGTGGAATCCTCCCGGAGTCACGACCGCGCTCGTGGTCGATATCCCGGCCTTCTTTGCGCGCGTGTACGGCGAGCCCTGGGGCGTACGCGCTTCCCCTTGACTCGGCGCCCCTGCCGAACGTAGGCTCGGCCAGACGGGACGCACCACGATGATGCGTCGAATGATCCGATGACGGTCGCTCCGAAGGCGCCCTGCATGCTGCGTCATGCAACCTCCTTCCGTCGCCGCAGACCCGGGGCGCACAACGCCATGGCCATGCCCGATACGCTCGACCGCTGGACGCTCGCAGAGCTGCATCGCCTCCCGGACGACGGGAACCGGTACGAGCTCGTCCGCGGGCAGCTCTTCGTGACACCGGCACCGTCGTATGCGCACCAGCGCCTCGTCGATGACCTCGCGGCGGCGCTTTTCCCCTATGTCGCCAGGCATGAGCTCGGGCGGGTCTCCTTCCCTCGAGGCATCGTACGCGTCGGAACGGACACGGAGGTCGAGCCTGATCTCATGGTGCGTCCAAATCCCGCCAGGGGGCCGCTGACATGGGAAGCGGCACCACTCCCGCTCGTCGTCGTCGAGGTCATCTCCGATACCACGCGCCGTCGCGACCGGGTGGAGAAGCGCAGTCTCTACCGCGATCTCGCAATTCCGGATTACTGGATCGTCGACGGCGAGCGGCGCGTCGTTCGGGTCGTACGTCCGGGCGCGGACGACGTCGATGTCTCAACCGCGCTCACATTGCGGCCGTGAGGTGCGTCGGAGACCTTCATGCTCGATCTCCCGGAGTATTTCCGGGGCGCGCTCGGGCCCTGATGCCGGCCGTGCTTCGAAGCGAGGGGGTCATGCCAGTTTTGACATTACCCCCTCGCCCACCCTACCTCACCCGCAGCGCCAACCCGTGCGGGTCCGCCCGCTCCACACCGTTCGCATCCTTGTTCGTGATCGGCAGGATCTCGACCAGGCGTCCGCTCCGGCCGCCCTCCTCCACCGCGATGATCCCGAGCCCGGGTGTCAAGCCGGTCCCCCACGGAATCCCCGACAACGGGTTCGGGCCCTTCAGCGTCACGAAGATCACCTCGCCGTTCGGCGACGTCGCGAGCAGGTCGGGTGAAGGATCCGCGCTCACGGCGCCGGTCAGGTTGAGCTGCGCCTCGCGAGCGCCGGTGGTGACGTCGAAGATCTCGACGACATTGCCGCCGCGGTCAGTGACCCAGAGATATTTTCCGCTCTTCGACAGGGTCATGCCGTGGCCATCCCGGCCGGCGGTCGCTTCGGAGACGAGTGCGGTGGGCGCCGGTTGATTCGGCGCGCGTGCTGTGGACGCCGAGAATGCGGTGAGAGGAAAGCGGTAGACGCGAAAGCTGTTCGCGCCCGACGTCGCGAACAGGTCATCCCCCACCCGCATGCTCGCCAGTCCCTGCGGCGCGACGGTCGAGATGTCGTACTCAGCGCGAATCGACATCGGTGTACTGCGCGGATTGATCGCGAAGAGGCCGCCCCCACGCATCGTGATGAAGGCGAGATCGCCGGCTTCATTGATGGTGGAGGTGACGGGCGAATTGTTGGGCCTCACTCCCGCCGCTTCGCAGGCAGCGCCACTCGGCGTCGTGCAAGTCGCGAGGTTGAGCGTCGCCGCGGTGTTGAGGGTGAAGGTGTTGGTCGCGAAGTTCGCGTCGATCCGCTCGACGAGCTTTCCCATCTGGTTCGCGACGAGGATGTACGAGCCATCGGGGGACGCGACGGCCTGGTGCGCGTGGCGCATCTGCATCGCGCCGAGAGACATCTGGAGGCAGGCGACCGGCGCTCGCGTGGCGGCGTCGAGGATGGCGACGTGACCGCTCGCGAGGAAGGCGATGATGGCGTGCGAGTGCGTGCGAGTGAAGGTGACGTTGTGCGCCTGCACGGGCGCCGCTCCGGTCGTCGACTGACACAGCGCGGTCGTTGCGCCGCCGAGGTCGATCGTCTCGGGCGTGGCTCCCAGTATTCCCGGGCCGTCCCCGGGCCTCGCGTTCCTATAGATGAAGATTCGCCCGCCCCAGGTCTTGCCGGGTGAGGGCGACTGGTCCATGGCCCAAACCTCGAAGCCGCGTCCCGCGCCAGGCCCGACCGGCCCTGCCGAGCATGCGATGGCGATCGCCGAAACCGCCG
>JANOCW010000431.1:0-1612 GCA_031412375.1 Gemmatimonadaceae bacterium
CGCTGATCCCGTCGAGCGCAAACGCTGCGACGAGCTCATCCCTGGTGAACAGCTCGCAGTCCCCGCCCGGCGACCACCCGAGCATGGCCAGGAAATTCACCATCGCCTCGGGGGTATAGCCGGCGCGTGGATACTCCATAACTGACGTGGCGCCGTGACGCTTGCTCAGCCGTTTCTTGTCCGGACCGAGGATCAGCGGCACATGCGCGAACGACGGCGGCTGCCGGCCGAAGGCCCCGTAAAGCAGGACCTGCTTGGGTGTGTTCGAGATGTGGTCATCGCCGCGGACAACATGAGTGATGTCCATGTCGATGTCATCGGCGACGACAGAGAGATGGTAGGTGGGCTGACGGTCGGATCGCAGCACGACGAAGTCTTCGATGTGCGCGTTGTCAAAGGCGATGCGCCCGTGAACGAGATCGGTGAACGCAGTCTCGCCGGCGGGGACCTTGAAACGCACCGCGCGAAGCGCGCCCGAGGCTTCGAGCGCCGCGAGGTCAGCGGCGCTCCGTGAGCAGCAGGTGCGATCGTAGGCCCACCCGCCTCCGGCCGCTTCAGCGGACTGACGCTTCGCGTCGATGATTTCCGGTGTGCAGTAACAGTGGTAGGCATGGCCGTCGGCGACGAGCCGATCCGCCAGCGACCGATATCGGTCGAGCCGTTCGGATTGAAAGTACGGTGAATGAGGCCCGCCGATGTCCGGTCCTTCGTCCCAGTCCAGCCCCAGCCAGCGCAGGCCCTCGACGATGCCGGCCACCATCTCCCATGACGATCGTTCGGCGTCGGTATCCTCGATGCGCACGACGAAGGTGCCGCCGTGCCGCCGCGCGTAGAGCCAGTTGAAGAGAGCGGTGCGGGCGCCGCCGACGTGAAGGTACCCGGTCGGCGACGGGGCAAAGCGAACTCGAACCATGAAGAGATACTACCAATTCGGATTCGTTGATTTCGCAATTCGAATTGATTTGGGATGTCGGATCCTGGATTTCGGAGTATTCGGAAATTGCGGACTATTGCCAATCGGCAATCACCGAATACTCCGCAATCGCCAATCGACTAATCCCCAATCAACCCGCAATCCGAAATCAACGAATCCGCAATTCTTAGAAGATCTCCCCGAAGTAGGACCAGAAATTCTCGCGCGTCTTCTGCAGGAACGAACGTTTCTTCCAGGTCTCGAGCTGCAGCTGTTTCGAGACGCGGAGATCCTGTTCGAAGTCTTCGAGAAGCCGTGCTGCCAGATCCCTGTTGTTGACCGCGACGTTCAACTCGTCGTTCAGCTCGAGCGACCTGTTGTCGAAGTTCGCGGATCCGAAGATGCTCATGATGCCGTCGACGATGAAGGTCTTCGTGTGCAGCATCGTCGGTTGGTATTCGTAGATTTCGATCCCCTGTCCGAGCAGGAGCTCGTAGGCGTCGCGGGACGCGTACTTCACCGGCATGGCGTCGGTGAGGTTGCCCTCCACCAGGAGCCGGACCTTCACGCCACGCTTGGCGGCGTCGGCAAACGCCCACCGGCTCGACTCGTCCGTCACGAAATACGGCGTCGTGATGTCGACCGTCTTCCGGGCGGAGGCGATGGCGAGGAGGTAGAGGCGCTTGAGCTCGTTCGCAC
>JANOCW010000432.1:0-1758 GCA_031412375.1 Gemmatimonadaceae bacterium
ATCCGGAATTCGGCCGAGAAGAATGCGTCGGTCGGCGCCCGCCTGCAGGTCCCGCTCGGTGCGATCCTGATGGTGAAGGATGGGGACGATGTGAAGCGGGACCAGGTGATCTTCAGCTGGGATCCGTACACCAACCCCATCATCGCCGACGTGGAAGGCACGATCCGGTTCGTGGACCTGGTCGAAGACGAGTCGGTCACCGAGGAGCTCGATGAGCTCACCGGTCTTCGGCAGACCGTCGTCATCGAGGATCGCGAGAAGAAGCTCCACCCGCATATCGAGATCTGGCAGGAGAAGAGCGGAAAGGAGAAGCGGTTGCGCGACTTCGTGGTGCCGGTGGGCGCTCAGCTCACCGTCCAGGATGGCGCGCGGATCACGGCGGGTACGATCATCGCCAAGATCGGCCGTGAAGCGTACAAGACCCGCGACATCACCGGTGGCCTGCCGCGTGTCGCCGAGCTGTTCGAGGCGCGTCGCCCGAAGGATCCGGCGACGATCTCGGAAATCGATGGCGTCGTGCGGTTCGGCGAGATCAAGCGCGGCAAGCGCGAGATCTTCGTCACGCCGATGAAGACGACGGGCGACGGCACGACCGTGATCGACGACACCCAGGAGCCGCAGCTGTACGAGGTCCCCGCGGGCAAGCACTTGCGCGTGCACGAGGGCGATCGCGTTCGGGCCGGCGACCGGTTGTCGGAAGGTCCGGTGAACCCGCACGACATTCTGCGGATCAAGGGCCCGCGCGCGGTGCAGGAGTACCTCCTGAACGAAGTGCAGGAGGTCTACCGGCTCCAGGGCGTGAAGATCAACGACAAGCACATCGGCGTGATCGTGCGCCAGATGCTGCAGAAGATCCGCGTGCTCGATCCGGGGGAGACGGAGTTCCTCGAGGGCGAGCACGTGGACAAGCAGGAGTTCCGCGACGTCAACGATCGGTCCAAGAAGAAGAAGGCGACGGCGGCAACGTCGGAGCCCCTGCTGCTCGGGATCACGAAGGCAAGCCTCACGACACAGTCGTTCGTATCGGCGGCGAGCTTCCAGGAGACGACCCGCGTGCTCACGGATGCGGCGATTCGCGGAGCGCGGGACGACCTGCTGGGCCTGAAGGAGAACATCATCATCGGCCACCTGATTCCGGCGGGTACGGGCATGTACCGGTATCAGGAGGTGGATGTCGAGATGGTCGCTCCGCCGGAGTGGAGTGGGCCTGGCGGAACGGGGTCGCTGCCAGCGGCCCCGGCGCTGGATCCCTCGCTCGCGGCGTTCTTCAACCCGACGATGGCCGATGCTGGCTTCGGATCGGGGCAGAGCAGTGGCGGCCTGGGGAGCGGCGCGCTGGACGACTAGGCAAGGCGCACCCGAAGGGCGAACGGCCCGGACCCGATCCATGGTCCGGGCCGTTCGTGTTGTGGGGCTGCACCCCCGACTTTCAGTCAGTCGTTGGGTTGACGTGCCCGACTGGGCTGTCTATCTTCATCGGTCTGTGGCGCCCAACCTGGGCGCATTTTCTGTTCTACCTGAAGAGATGCCGACAATCAATCAGCTCGTCCGGCAGAGCCGCCGCGACGTCGAGAAGAAGGAAAAGGCCCCGGCGCTCAAGGGGAACCCGCAGAAGCGCGGTGTGTGCACGCGTGTGTACACCACGACGCCGAAGAAGCCGAACTCCGCGCTTCGCAAGGTGGCTCGCGTGCGCCTGACGAACCAGTTCGAGGTCACCGCGTACATCCCGGGCGAAGGCCACAACCTGCAGGAGCACTC
>JANOCW010000433.1:0-1704 GCA_031412375.1 Gemmatimonadaceae bacterium
CTCGCTCCGCAAGTACCTGGCGCCACAGCGCGAGGTGTTCAACATCCTGACGAACAGGCCGACGCCGTTCGTGTCGCCGGAGACCCAGGTGTACTTCCGCGACGTGTACGACCACATGCTCCGGATCAGCGATTCGCTCGACAACTACCGCGAGCTTCTGAGCAGCACACTCGACAGCTATCTGTCGCAGGTATCCAACCGACTCGGCAACGTCACGAAAGGGTTGTCCGTCGTCGCGACGATGAGCGTGCCGTTCGTCGTGGTCGCCGGCATCTACGGAATGAACTTCGCGGACATCCCACTGGCGAACCATCCGTATGGCTTCTGGATTCTCGTCGCGCTGCAACTCGGCATCGGGGTCTCACTGGTGGCCTTCCTCAAGTTCAGGCGCTGGTTGTAGCGCGCCAGTCCAGCGTACCTCGTCCTGCGCCGCTGACAGCCCCGGCGTGATAGATTCCCACGCATGAACCTCCACATCGGCTTCGCCAGCCCGTGGGCACTGCTCCTCCTCCTGCTCCTTCCCGCGTGGTGGCTCTGGCGTCGGCGTCGGCGGCCGGCGGCGATCGTGTTCTCGCGGGTCGGCCCCTTGAAGTCCGGCCCGCGGAGTGGGCGGTGGATCTCCTGGACGCTGTTCGCCCTCCGGAACATCGTGCTCGCCACCGCGATCATCGCGGCCGCGCGACCGCGCTCGGCGGGCCGCAACGAGGAGATCCGCAGCGAGGGGATCAACATCGTCATCGCCTTCGACATCTCGACGTCGATGCTCGCCCAGGACTTCCCGCCGCAGAATCGCCTCGAAGC
Source organism: Gemmatimonadaceae bacterium (assembly GCA_031412375.1). Taxonomy (GTDB): domain Bacteria; phylum Gemmatimonadota; class Gemmatimonadetes; order Gemmatimonadales; family Gemmatimonadaceae; genus JANPKQ01. The sequence goes on from JANOCW010000433.1 coordinate 802, forward strand.
CGCGCGTGCGCGGGTCGCCCAGTTCGTGACCATGCGGAAGAGCGATCGCATCGGGCTCGTCGCGTTCTCCGGCGAGGCGCTGACCCAGGTCCCGCTGACGACCGACTACGCCGTGGTCCGTGCGGCAGTGGAGAATCTGCAGCCTGGCCAGCTCGAAGACGGAACGGCAATCGGGACCGCCATCGCAACGGCCGCAAACAGACTTCGTGATGCGCCCGGAAACTCGCGGGTGCTCCTGCTGCTCACCGATGGCGTGAACAACCGCGGCTCGATCGACCCGCGCACGGCGGCAGCAGCTGCGGGAGCATTCGGCATCAAGATCTACGCGATCGGCGTCGGCAGCAGGGGGATGGCGCCGACACCAGTCGGCCGAGGCGCGTTCGGCCTGCGCTATGAGATGCGCCCCGTCGAGATCGACGATGCGCTCCTCACCGAGATCTCCGAATCGACGGGTGGCCGCTACTACCGCGCGACCGATGCTGCGTCGCTGGGGCGTGTGACGGCGGAGATCGATCGTCTGGAGCGAGTGCCCATCACGACGCGCACCTATACGCGCTACACCGAGCTCTATCGGTGGGTGATCGGGTTCGCGCTGCTCGGGCTTCTCCTGGAGCTCGGGCTCGCCGCGTGGAGGGCACCGCTTCCGTGAACGATGTGTTCGACCAGCCAGCGCTCCTCGCACTGGCTCTCGCGCTTCCCGCGCTGCTTGGATTCCTCATCGTGCTCGGCGTCCGGCGCCGCCGGGCTCGGCTTGCGCGGCTGGGCGGGGATGCGATGGTAGCCCGGCTGATTCCGTGGGCATCGCTCGGTGGTCCGTGGGCGCGCGTCGCGCGGCTGGGCACCGCGGGCGCGCTCGGCGCCGTCGCGCTTGCCGGCCCGCACTGGGGATACGAAAACGTGGTG
>JANOCW010000434.1:0-2273 GCA_031412375.1 Gemmatimonadaceae bacterium
CCGTGCGCAGCACGTCGATGCCCGTGAACTTTTTCGGATCGTCGGACTCTTCGAGCAGCGGCGTGTTGATGACCGCCTCCTCGTACGGCCCGGGCTGTCCCCAGCGATCGGTCGGCGACGCATTCCAGGTGGACGGCGTGATGATCTGGTAGTTGGCGACCGCGCCACGATCGAGGACGAGGTGATGCGTGAGATAGCCGCGGCCGGCGCCCCAGAACCCGACGCCCATCTGCTCGCCGCTCTTCGGAATCTCGAATGGCGTGCTGGTCTGGGTATGACCCAGCTTGAGCTCTTCCATCGCCGCCCGCCAGTTGATGAGCGCGATCATCGCCGTGAACGGCACGCAGTAGGCGCGGGCACGGTTGCGCTCGAACGCGTTCCAGACATCGGGCACGTGCCACTCGAGCTCCATCTCGGGGAGCGCGCCTTTGGGTACCACGATCTTCATCGAATGGCCGGTCGACTCCATGAACGGACTCGGCGCCACCTTTTGCGCCATCGCGGTGCTGCACAACCGTGAGTAACACCCGGCCTCCATCGCCAGGCGATCCCATCGGGGCGCGGTGTCCCAGGTGTATTTTTCCTTCCAGTTCTGTCCTTGCGGCCGCGGCTTGGTGATCTTGTTCCACGGGTGGTACGGCGAGAGCGGCTTGCCGGCCGGATCCGTGGGGAAGCGCGTCTTCGCGCCGGTCCATTCATCATAGAACGAGTGCTCGACGAACTCCTCCAGCCCCATATTGATGTTGTGGAGGTCGGTGGTGACCAGCTTGCCGTCGACGATCGCGCCTGGCGTCGCCCACCGCTTGTCGCCCCACGCGCCGGCGTTGGCGTAGGTGGCGTCGTACTCGTCCTGATGGTCGAAGATGCCCGTGTCGATCATGTTCATGCGGCGGGCGCCGACCTTCTTGTAGTTGACGTCGGCGTCGTAGAAGAAGTCCGTGATCTCGTCCCAGGTGCGCGCGATCCGCTTCGAGTAGTCGAAGAACTGCGCCAGCCTGATGAACATCTCGTTCATCACGGTCAGGTCGATGGTCGAGCTCATGCCCCCTGGCACGATGGTCTGCGGATGCGGATACTTGCCACAGATCAGCACGTAGGCCTCGCGCGCGACGCGGGTCATGTGCAGCGCTTCGAGGTAGAGGCGGCCCGACAACGGGTTGAGGTCGTCCATCAGGTCGCCGACCATCTTGTAGCCGTGCACGTCGGGGTATTTCGATGGCGTCCGTCGCGCGCGGGCCAGCAGCGCCGGGTTGGTCGGCTCGATCATCGCTGATGAATAATCGGGCCCGGCCAGCAGATGCAGGTGCAGCGGGTGGTCGTACAAAAACTCGAGCGCCAGCGCGATATTGCGGATCGCGATGCCGAGTTTCGGCGGCCGGCAGCCGATCGCCATCTCGATCGCGAGGGCGGAACAGGTCGAGTGCACACCGCCACAGACACCGCAGGCGCGGCTCGTGATGAAGATCGCGTCGCGCGGATCGCGGCCGATCATGATCACTTCGTAGCCGCGGAACAGCGTCGCCATCGACCGCGCTTCGAGCACGCGGCGTTCCTTGAGATCGGCGACGGTGTGCAGCGCCAGCGCGCCGGCGATGCGCGTGACCGGATCGAAATCCACCGACTTGATATGGCCGTTGCGGCGCACCAGCTCCTCGATCCGGTCGTGCGGCAGCTGCGTCGGCACGCCGGCCGGCGGCGCGGTCGTGACCGCCGCGTACGGGTCGGCGATGCCGTCCTTGAGAAACGGCCGGCCATCCTGATCGAACTCAACGGGCAGATTCTTGAAGCACATGAAGAGTCCTCTACAGGCGGAACGCGCGTGCCGCGCGCCCCAGGTTGGCATCGGCGGCGTCGAGACCGCCGGCGAGCGCGCTGAGCGCGCCGTTGATGGTCACCAGTTTTTGTTCGAGCGGCGCGGTGTGGCCGGCGACCGCTTCAAGGCCGTCGGCAATGGTCGTCAGGCTGCGGCGTGCGGATCGCAGCGACACCGCGACCAGCGCGAGAAAGCCCGCGAGCGCGAGCACGACGAGGGCGACGATGATGAGCGTCAGGGTCAGCAGCATGGGGTTCCTTATCCGCGCCCGGCGCGGGCTTCGAGCACCGTCGCAATCGTGCCCAGTTTCGTCGCGACCCCCTCGGCGGCAGCCAGCACCTCCGTGGCGACCGCGATCGTGCCGTCGAGGGCCGGGATTGCCACGGTGTGCGAGGCAATGCCCAGCGTGGGAGCCACCGCATCCTGCGCATACCGCTGAATCGATCGGGTCGCGCGCAGC
>JANOCW010000435.1:0-16428 GCA_031412375.1 Gemmatimonadaceae bacterium
CTCGAACGTCCTGCTCGACATGGCGCGCGAGAAGGGCTTCCTCGGCATCCTCGCGCTCGACGGTGAGGAGGGCATCGAGCTCGCGCACGAGTACAAGCCCGACGCGATCACGCTCGACATCGACATGCCGGTGATGGACGGATGGTCGGTGCTCGACCGCCTGAAGCACCACCCGGATACGCGCCACATCCCCGTGCACATCATCTCGGGGGTGGAGAAGCGGAACGAAGGACTCAAGCAGGGCGCGATCGCCTATCTCGGAAAGCCGGTGAGCAAGGACGCCCTGGAGGACGCCTTCAGCCGGATTTCCACCTTCATCGACAATCGCGTCCGCAACCTGCTCGTCGTCGAGGACGATGAGAACCAGCGCAAGAGCATGGTGGAGCTCATCGCCCACGAGGATGTCTGCATCAAGGCTGTCGCAACGGCCGAGGAGGCGCTCGCCGAGCTGGAGAGCACTCCGTACGACTGCATGGTGCTCGACCTCGGACTCCAGGACATGAGTGGCTTCGAGCTCCTCGAGCGGGTAAAGGCGGACGAGCGGCGGAAGGACCTGCCGATCATCGTCTACACCGGCCGCGACCTGTCGTCATCCGAGGAGACGCGACTCCGGAAGTATGCGGAGACGATCATCGTCAAGGATGTGAAGTCGCCGGAGCGCCTGCTCGACGAGACGGCGCTCTTCCTCCACCGCGTCGAGGCGAAGCTGCCGGACCAGAAGCGGCGCATGCTCGAGCGGCTCCATAACTCCGATGGGGTGTTCTCCGGCAAGCGGGTCATGATCGTCGACGACGATGTGAGGAACATCTTCTCGCTGACGAGCGTGCTCGAAAGTCACGGCATGAACGTGAGCTTCGCCGAGAACGGGAAGGATGCCCTGGCATCGCTCACCAGCACGCCGGACGTCGATCTCGTCCTGATGGACGTGATGATGCCGGAGATGGACGGCTACGAGACGACGAGGGCGATTCGGCAGATGAGCCAGTTCCGCAACCTGCCGATCATCGCCCTCACGGCGAAGGCGATGAAGGGTGACCGCGAGAAGTGCATCGCGGCGGGGGCTTCGGACTACATCACCAAGCCGGTCGACACCGAACAGCTGCTGTCGCTCATGCGTGTATGGCTGTACCGGTAAGCCGGACGCCGGGGACGTCGCTTCCCGACACGCCGGCCTCCTACGACCCCGCGCTCGAGCGCATCGAGATCGAGCTGTTGATGGAGGGAATCTACCGCCACTACGGATTCGATTTTCGCTCCTATGCCTACGCGTCCATCCGGCGCCGGCTGTGGAAGCGGATCGAGGCCGAGCGCTTTCACAGCATCAGCGCGCTCCAGGACCGGGTGCTGCACGACGCGGACATGATGGAGAAACTGCTGCTCGATCTCTCCATCAACGTCACCGCGATGTTCCGCGACCCGAAGTTCTACCTCGCGTTTCGGGAGCAGGTGATTCCGCTGCTGCGGACGTACCCGTTCATCCGGTTGTGGCATGCCGGCTGCTCGACCGGGGAAGAGGTCTACTCGATGGCGATATTGCTGGAGGAGGAAGGGCTGTACGAGCGCGCCCGGATCTATGCCACCGACATCAATGACGTCGTGATCCAGCGCGCGAAGTCCGGGATCTTTCCGCTCGACCGGATGCAGGAATACACCGAGAACTACATCAACGCCGGCGGCAAGCGCTCGTTTTCGGAGTATTATACGGCGAAGTATGATGGCGCATTGTTCAGTCCCGCGCTGCTGCGGAATATCGTCTTCTCGCAGCACAACCTCGTGACGGATCGCTCGTTCGCCGAGTTCAACGTCATCCTCTGCCGCAACGTCCTGATCTACTTCGACAAGGCGCTCCAGAACCGGGTGCACCACCTGTTCTACGAAAGCCTCTCGACGTTCGGGATCCTCGCGCTCGGCAGCAAGGAGTCACTGAAGTTTTCCGAGTTCGAGGGGTGTTACGAGGCCATCGACCTGCATGACAAGATCTACCGGAAGGTGAAGTGATGTCGGGCGGCATCGTCGTCATCGGCGCATCGTGGGGTGGACTGCAGGCACTGACGACGCTGGTCAGTGGCTTCCAGGCGAACTTTCCCTTCCCCCTGGTCGTGGTCCAGCATCGGAGCCGCGACTCGACGAGCGCGCTCGCCGAGCTCCTGCAGGATGTCTCGAAGCTCAAGGTGTGCGAGGTCGAGGACAAGGCACCGATCGTCGATGGGCACGTGCACATCGCGCCTCCGGACTACCACCTGCTCGTGGACAGCGGGTCGTTCTCGCTCTCTACCGAGGCTCCCCTGCGCTACAGCAGGCCCTCGATCGACATCACGTTCGAGTCGGTTGCGCTCGCCTACAACGAACTGACCATCGGTGTCGTGCTGACGGGGGCCAACCAGGATGGGTCGGAGGGACTGCGCACGATCGTCGCCCGCCGAGGCATCGCGATCGTCCAGGAGCCCGACACGGCCGAGAGTCCGACGATGCCTCGCGCAGCGTTGAACGCAGTTCCCACGGCGAAGGTGCTGCCGATCGAGAAGATGGCGGCGTACCTCACCCGATTGGCGGTGAAGCGACAGCCGGCGTCGCGGGGCAGCCAGGCGCCCTCGCTGGGCCGGTCGGCATGAACCCGCTGCCCCGCGCGAACATCCTGCTGGTCGACGACCGGCCGGAAAACCTGCTGGCCCTCGAGGCGCTCCTCGAGCCGCTCGACGCGAACACCGTTCGGGCAAACTCCGGCGACGAGGCGCTCAAGCGCATCCTCGCCCAGGACTTCGCCGTGATCCTCCTCGACGTCCAGATGCCCGGCCTCAACGGCTTCGAGACCGCGAAGCTGATCAAGGCGCGCGAGAAGTCGCGCTTCATCCCGATCATTTTCCTGACGGCGATCAGCAAGGACGAGCAGTTCGTGTTCGAGGGGTATTCGGTCGGCGCGGTGGATTACATGTTCAAGCCGTTCCCGCCAGACGTCCTCCGCTCGAAAGTGGCCGTCTTCATCGACCTTCACCGGAAGCAGGAGCAGCTCAAGGAACAGGAACAGCGTCTTCGCGAGAGCGAGCGTCGCGAGATCGAGCTCCGCCATGTCGCGACGCTGCGCGAGAGTGAAGCGCGCATGGCCGAAGTGGTTGGATCGGCCATGGACGCCATCATCATGTTCAACGAGAAGCAGCGCATCACCATGTTCAACGCCGCCGCCGAGCGTCTCTTCTGCTGTACGGCGGAAGAAGCGATCGGCCGCCCGCTCGGGGATTTCGTTCCCCCCGGATTCAAGGACGACTACCTCGACACGATCTGCGGCGTTTCTGCCGTCACGAAATCGGACAATGGGTCAGGACAGGAGTTCCGGACGCCCCAGGTCGAGTCGTTCACCGGGACGCGGGCGAGTGGCGACTCCATTCCCCTCGAAGCGTCGATCTCCTGCCTCGACCTGCCGGCGGGCAAGGTCTACACGCTGATCGCGCGCGACGTCACCGAACGTCGGGCCGCCGATGAAGCGCTCCGGTCGCAGGCGGTCTCCCTCGCGAATTCCGCAGCGGAGCTGACGGCGCTGAACGAGGAGCTGCACACTCGCCAGGCGGAGCTCGAACGCGCGATGTCGGCGCGGAACCGCTTCTATGCCTCGATGAGCCACGAGCTCCGGACGCCGATCAACGCGATCATCGGCTACAACACGCTGATGCTCGACCACATCTACGGCGCGCTGAACGAGAAGCAGCAGCGAGGCATCGAGCGCACCCACAAGGCGGCGAAGCACCTCCTCGAGCTGGTGAACGACATTCTGGACCTGTCGAAGATCGAGGCCGGGAAGATGGAGGTCGACCTGCAGGAGGTCGAGTTTCCGCACCTGGTGGAGGACCTGTTCGTCACGGTGCAGCCGCTCGCCGACGAGAAGGGATCGCCGCTGTCACTCACGATGGAGGGTGGACCCCGGAGGATCATCAGCGACCCGCGGCGTCTTCGTCAGATCCTGCTCAACCTTCTCTCGAATGCGATCAAGTTCGGGGAAGGCAAGCCGATCGAAGTCGTGTGCGGGCCGACGGAGGATAGCCAGTTCGAGATCGAGGTCATCGATCATGGACAGGGCATTCCCCCGGAAGATGTCGCGCGGATCTTCGACGAGTTCGTCCAGCTCACCCGACCCAAGCGTCCACAACCGGGCCCGCAGCAGGAAGGCACCGGCCTCGGACTCCCGATCTCGCGCGGTCTCGCGAAGCTGCTCGGCGGGACGCTCCAGGCCGAGTCCAAGCCCGGCGAGGGAAGCTGCTTCCGCCTGGTCGTCCCTCAAAACACGAAGCAGGGCGCCGAGCAGCACGCGGGAGTGTGATGACGGTCACAAGGGTTGAGCTCTCACCCTATCATCCGTGACCGGGCGAGTTAGATTCTTCTCGCCCCCATGCAAACTCCCACCACCGCGCTCTGCGTCGGCCGACATCGCTTCCTCAGCGATCACCTCGGCGTCTATTTCGACAGGATCGGGCTGCGAACGGTGAGCGTCGTCGGTCTGGATGAGGCGCGGGCTGCGCTGGCAGCCGCCGTACCGGACGTCGTCATCTGCGATTACGACCTGCTCGCCTCGATCCCACCCGACCACTGGGAGCGGGAGGTAGCGTTGGCGAATGTACCGCTCATTGCCGTGAGTCTCACGCGCCGTCCCGAGGAAATGCATGTCCTCGACGTCAACGGCATCGGTGGTTTCATGTACCTGCCGACACTCGACCCCGACGCGGCGCTGCGCCTGATCGAGATGACACGACGGGCCGTGGACTACTCGCCCGCTCGCGGCCTTCCACGCATGATGACGGTTCCAAGCGCGAGCTGAACTCAGCATCAGGCGATGCCTGGTGGGCGTCCGGGCACGACCCGCGTCCCACCGGTAGCGCCTTCACCGCGAGTCCGAAGTTCTGGTAGTCGTGAGTCACGAAGGACGGAATCCAGCCGGCATGCCCGGCATCGCAGTGTCACCCATGGTGACGGGACCGAGTGCCGAGCCGAGCGGCACTGCCGTGCTCGACCTCGTCTCGAGCGGCATTGCGCTCATCGCCCCGGGGGGCGCGGTCATCTTCGTGAACCGTGCCTGGAGCGCGCTGTTCGGCACCGCGCCCGGTGACTGTGTGGGCAGGGATCTGTGGACGGTCTTTCCGCAGCTCGCACGCACCCCCGAGAACGAATCGGCCGCCTCGACGCTCGTCGATGGCATTCCCCGCCGGACCCACCTCCCCTTCCGCGAGGGGATGCTCGAGATCCAGGCGACGCGCAACAGCTTCGGCATGCTCGTGCTCGAGGTGCGCGACGCTACATCCCTCGCGCAGCTCGTTCGCCAACACGATCGCCTGCTCGAGAGCATCACCGACGGCCTGTGCGTCTTCGACGCGCGCTGGCGGTTCTCCTACTGGAACGCCGCCGCCGAGCGCATGACCGGGGTTCCACGCAAGGACCTGCTTGGCAAGCCGATGCGCGCGGCGTTCTCCAATCTCGCGAACACGCCGGTCGGCGAAGCGCTGCGCGAAACCATCATGTCGCGCCAGGCGCACCAGATCCATCGCTGGCAGTACGAGGGCGATGAGTACGGGCGAGCCGCAGGCGTCTACGACGCGTTCAGCTATCCGGTGGAGGGCGGTGGACTGCTCATCATCTTCCGCGAGGTCAGCGACCGCATCACCCAGGAGATGGAGCTGGCGGATCGAAGCGCCGAGACGGATGCGCTGCGCCGGCTGACGCGGGCGATGGCGGAGGAGAACGACTTCGATGCGCTGCTGCGGCTGCTGAGCGAGGACGCGCTTCGGCACTGTGGGGCCGAACGAAGCGCCGTCGTGAAGATCCACGCGCGCGAAGGCGAGGTCGTGGCGACCGCGGGCGGCGCGAACGTTCTCCGCGGTACGCGTTTTCCCCTCGAGGGATCGCTCACCGCCAGGGCGGTCCTGCAGCGGGCGATGGTCGCAGAGAGCTTCGGCGCAGCCCGATTTCCCGAGCATCAGCAGATCGGCGCCCTCCAGCAGGCGGGCCCGGTGCTCATCACGCCCCTCATCGCGCACGACCGGGTGCTTGGCGTGCTCAGCGTGTCGCGCAGCGCCGGTGCACCGGATTTCAGCGCGCGCGATCGCGAGCGGCTCCAGGACATTGCCGACCACGCCTCGCTCGGATTGTGGAAACTGCACCTCGTCGATGAAGCCCAGGCGGCGAGTCAGGCGAAGAGCGACTTCATGGCGACCATGTCGCACGAGTTGCGTACGCCGCTGACCGCGCTGACCGGCTACGGCGAGCTGCTCGCAGAGGAGATCGTCGGCCCGCTGACGGACCAGCAGGCCGATGTCATCGACCGGATGCGGTCGGTGACCCACCATCTCGCCGTCGTGATCGACGAGATCCTCACCTTCTCGAACCTCGAGGCCGGCCGGGAGACCGCACGCCTCGCCACCGTCGACGTGCCGGTGCTCATTCGATCGGTCCTCGCCATCGTCGAGCCCCAGGCGCGCCACCGCGGGATCGGCTTCACCGCCGAGGTTCCGGAAGGCCTGCGACTCATGAGCGATCCGGACAAGGTTCGCCAGATTCTCGTCAATCTCGTGGGCAATGCCATCAAGTTCACCGACGCCGGACGGGTATCGCTGGCCGTGTCGATGATCGGGGATCGCGTTGCATTCACGATCGCGGACACGGGCATTGGAATACGCGCCGCGGATCGCGCTCGACTGTTCCAGGCCTTCACCCAGCTCGAGTCAGGGCTGACGCGACGCTTCGGCGGGACGGGGCTCGGGCTCTTCATCTCCCAGCGCCTCGCAGCACTGCTCGGCGGCGACATCGATGTCCAGTCCGAGTGGGGGCAGGGCTCGACGTTCACGCTGGTTCTGCCGGTGCGACCGCCCGACGTCGGCTGAGCGGACGACCGCCCCGTGAACGCGATCGAGATCGCTGCAGCCATTCTGGGAGCGATCGGAGTCTACCTCAGCGTCCGCCAGAACATCTGGAGCTGGCCGATCGGGATCGCGGGCGTCGCGCTCTACGTCATCGTGTTCCATCGCGCGAAGCTGTATGCCGACATGGGACTGCAGGTTGTGTACATCGTGATCTCGTTCTATGGCTGGTACGAGTGGTTGTATGGCGGACCGGGCCGCACGACGCTGAAGGTCACGCGGACACGCCCCCGTCACTACATCATCCTCGTGCTGCTCGGCGTTGCCGGCGCGGCGCTCACCGGGGTCCTGCTCGGACGACACACCGATGCGTCGCTTCCGTACCTCGACTCGGCTACCACGAGCACGAGCCTCGTCGCACAGTGGATGATGACGCGGAAGTTGCTCGAGAACTGGATCGTCTGGGTGGCGGTGGATCTCGTCTACATCGCGATGTTCATCTACAAGGAGCTCTATCCCACGGCGGTGCTGTACGTCGTGTTCACGATTCTCGCCGCCTGGGGATACTTCCAGTGGAAGGCAACGCTCAGCGCCCCCGTTCCGGCCTGATCCTCGGCAAGTTTCTTCCACCCCACGCCGGCCATCTTCACCTGATCGAGACGGCGCGTGGCATGGTAGACGAGCTGACGGTGCTCGTCTGTTCGCTCGCGCGAGAGCCGATCCCGGGAGCCCAGCGCGTGGCGTGGCTGCGCGAGCTACTCCCCGGCGTGCGCGTGATCGGGCTGAACGAAGAGATGCCCTCCGAGCCGCACGACCATCCGCAGTTCTGGGAGATGTGGACGGCGGCGATCGGGCGCACGCTCGGCTTCACTCCCGATGCGGTGTTCACCTCCGAGGATTACGGCGATGAGCTCGCGCGCCGCATTGGGTCGCGGCATGTGCTCATCGACCGGGCACGATCCGTCGTGAGGGTGTCGGGCACCGCGATTCGACGGGACCCGATGGCGCATTGGCAGTACATCCCGGCTCCCGTGCGCCCGTGGTTCGTCCGCCGAGTCGTCGTCACCGGCTCCGAGTCCACCGGAAAGACGACCCTCGCGGCGAGGCTGGCCGACGAGATCGGGACGGTGGTGTCGCCGGAATTCGCGCGTGACTATCTCGACCGAAAGGCCGCGCCGCTCGACCAGCACGATGTCGAGGTGATTGCGGTCGGACAGCTCGACGTGGAGGCGCGGTATGCACGTCGTGCCGACCGGGTGCTGATCCTCGATACGGATCTGATCAGCACGGTCGTGTATGGAGTCCACTACTATGGATCCATCGAACCGTGGATCGAACGGGTAGCGCGAGAGCGGCAGGCTCACTTGTATCTGCTCCTGGACGTGGATGTCCCATGGATCGCCGACCCGCAGCGCGATCGCGGCGATCGGCGAGATGAGATGCATGCCCTGTTTCGCGGCGCGCTCGATCGCAATGGCGCACGCTATGTGACGATCGCCGGGAGCTGGGAGGAGCGGCTTCAGCGCGCGTCAGCCGCGGTGCGGACAGAGCTGGGCTGACGCCGGAGCGAAGGCGGCTGGCCGGGCGGCGCATGGCGGTGCAGTATGATCGCATACCCCCGCGGAGATTCCAATGCGCTTCTTTCTGTCGAACCTGACTTCGCCGATGGCATCTCTCGTCGGGAAGGCAGCCGTGATCCTCATTGGGGCGATCGGCCCGATCGTGACTTCGGTGTGGTATCAGCCACCCACCGGCGTGCAGCGGCTCGGGTGGATGGCCGGCTGCTGGGAGCGGAGCAGCGGCGCGACGATTGTCGAGGAGCAGTGGATGCGGCCACGCGGCGGCGTCATGCTGGGCATGGGTCGGACGACGCGCCGTGACACCGTGGTCGAGTACGAGCAGCTGCGAATCTTCGAGCGCGCTGGTCGAACTGTTTATTCGGCGACGCCGTCGGGTCAGGCCCCCGCGGAATTCCAGGCAGCGACGACGGGCGACTCGCTGGTGACGTTCGAGAACCCCGCCCACGATTTTCCGCAGCGCGTCATCTACCGCCGGCGGGGCGCTGATTCGCTCATCGCCCGGGTCGAGGGGCTGCGTGGGTTGGAGCTGCGTGGAATCGACTTCCCGTACCGACGAGTGGCCTGCTGAGGCAGGGGCACCCTTGCGTGACTGAGGGGCGCACCGTATCACCGTATTGGGATACCATCATGTGGTATCCTCGCACGCCGCGACCAGTCACCGTCGCGGCCCCCCGCCACGCTCCCAGCGTACATCCCGGCAAGGAGGAAGGCATGCGCAAAGTGATTGTTTGGAGATCGGTTGTCGCAGCCGCGACGCTCTGGATGCTCTCCCTCTCACCCGCCCGACTCGGCGCCCAGCAGGCCGGCACCGGGGTCATCGAGGGCCGAATCACCGAGACGGCAAGCGGACGTCCTCTCGATAACGTGCAGGTCACCATCGTCGGGACCAACCTCGGCGGCGCGACGAACGAGACGGGGGCCTATCGGATCACGGGTGCCCCGGCGCGGCAGGTCGAGCTTCGCGCCCGTCGCATCGGCTACGGACCTGCGAGCCAGAGCGTGGTCGTCGTCGCCGGCCAGTCGACCATGGCGGATTTCCGGCTCCAGGTTTCCATCCTCCAGCTCGAGCAGGTCGTCGTCACCGGCAGCGGCCAGCAGGTCGAGGTCAAGCGGCTCGGCAACACGGTGGCGGTGATTCAGCCTCCCGAGAACGTTCCGATACGCGACATGTCCTCGCTGCTCGCGGCACGCGAACCGGGGCTCTCGGCCATCACGAGCGCCGGCCTGACCGGCGAAGGCGCGCGCATTCGCATCCGCGGCAACGCCAGCCTGTCGCAGTCGAACGAGCCGGTGATCTTCGTCGATGGAATCCGGATCAACAACGGAGGCGCGCGCACATCGCGGCTGGATGACATCGATCCCTCGTCGATCGAGCGCGTGGAGATCCTGAAAGGTGCCGCGGCAGCCACGCTGTACGGGACCGAGGCTTCGAATGGCGTCATCCAGATCTTCACGAAGATGGGCACCGCCGGCGCGCCGCGATGGAAGTTCAGCTTCGACCAGGAAGCGATCCAGTTTCCCGACCGCGTGCCGCCGAACGCCGGATATGCGCGCACCCAGGGCCAGGCGGACAGTCTCGCCGCGTACTGGAACCGACCCGGCCTGCAGCCGTTCCAGGTGTTCGAGGTTCCGATCTGGCGGGACTACTTCAGCGAGACCGGCATGGCGTCCACCCTCGGCGGGCAGGTTTCCGGTGGCGGACAGTCGATGACCTATTTTGCGTCGGGGCGCTATCAGCGCGAGAACGGCCCGATCGGAGGGGAGTCGCTCGGTCCGGCGCAGGATGCGCTGCGCCGCATCCAGACCTCGCTCAACTTCACGCTGCTCCCGATCACCAACGTGCGCCTCGGGTTCCGGAGCTCATACTTCAACATCTTCAGCGCCGTTCCCGGCGGCGGCATCATCGGGAACAGCATTTATGGGACGTACGCGCTGGCGAACTATGCCCGGCCCGAGGCGGCCAACTGCAGACTGTCGAGCTACGTATCGCCCGGACAGTGCAGCGGCCGCGGGAATGCGTTCGGGAATTCGAACTTCATGACGATCCGCGAGTCGCTGCAGCAGGTCGCGGAAGAGACGATCAACCGCTACAACGGCGCCGTGAGCGCGACGTACACGCCGAGCACCGAGATCAACGTGGATTTCACCGCCGGCTGGGACGTCTCGAACCGGCGCAGCTTCAACTTCTCGCGCTTCCGCTACGACGTCGACGAGTACACGACGAACAACATCGAGGGCTCGCGAAGCGTGAATGAGTCCCAGACCCGCGTCATGACGCTCGACGGAAAGGTCGCCTGGAACCGGCCGATCACGTCGGATGTCTCGTCGGGGCTGGTGGTGGGCGTGCAGGTGTTCAACGATCGCGGGGCGAATTCGTCTGGCCAGTCCATCAACTTCCCCGGTCCCGGCATTGCGGTCGTTGGTGCGGGCGGCGCGAACATCATCGTCGGCGAAAGCTTCCAGACCGCGATCAACGGCGGGTACTTCGCGCAGGAACAGCTCGGGTTCCGCGATTGGGCGTTCCTCACCGTTGGCGGACGCTACGACTTCGCCAGCGCATTCGGTGAGGACGCGCCCGGGGTATGGTACCCGAAGGCGAGCCTGTCGGTGATTCCGAGTGACATCACCGGCTGGAACAGCCCGCTTGGTCTTACGACCCTGCGCCTCCGCGCCGCGATTGGACGCTCGGGCCGGCAGCCAGGTGGGTTCGACAAGTTCACGACGTTCGCCCCACTGCGCTCCGAGCTTGGCGCGGGACTGGTTCCGTCGCAGCTCGGCAACCAGAGCCTCAAGCCCGAAGTCGCGACGGAGATCGAAGGCGGATTCGAGGCGGGGCTGCTCGGGGAGCGCCTCGGCCTCACCGCGACGGCGTGGCATCGCAGAGTCGAGGATGTCCTGATCGCGCGCCAGTTCCCGGTGTCCGGTGGTTTCCGGCAGGCACAGCTCGACAACATCGGTGAGATCGAGGCCAACGGATACGAGCTCGGTGCGCGGGCAGCCGCAGTGAATCGGGCCGACCTCGCCGTCGACGTCAACGTCACGGCGTCCTACATTCAGCAGACTGTCGTTCGCCTCGGCACGCCCCAGATCAAGACGAACCCGGGATACGTGCGCCACCGTGTGTTCCTGAAGGAAGGTGATCCCCTCGGCTCGATCTATGTACCGAGGCTTGCCGTGGGGTGTCCGGGCGGTGGATCGACGCCGGCGAAGAACAGCGCGAACGCGGATATCACCTGTTACGCCCCCGGCCAGTTCCCGATCAGTCTCAACGGCAACGGCCGCGCAGCGACCGAGGCGGAGCTGCTCACATACTTCGCGTCGCCCCGCGATCTCAAGACGGCGGCTGTCCAGAACGCCCTGAAGCCGCTGCTCGCCGACTATGATGGCAGCGGAAAGCTCGCGGAGCAGCGGATAGGCGACATCTTCCCCGACTGGACTGGCACCTTCGGCACCGATGTGACTTTCCGGAAGAACTGGCAGCTCCACGGATTGTTCGAGTGGCGCACCGGATACCTGGTTCACAACCTGACGCATGCGTTCCGCGGCGCGCAGCACGCGACCATCGGATCCAACCTCCGCGATTACGCCGAGATCGAGGCGACGCTCCTCAACCCGGCGAGCACGCCCGAGCAGCGCGTCGCCGCCGCGGATACCTACATTCGGGAGCATCGCCGGCTGCTCGAGAACGGACTCAGCGAGTTCGAGAACGGAAACTTCCTGCGCTTCAACGAGCTGTCGCTGACGTACAACGCGTCGCCCGCACTCGCGAATCGGCTTGGCGCCGCGTCGATGTCCGTGACGCTCTCCGGGCGCAATCTCGCGCTGTGGACGAGCTACTCCGGCTCCGATCCGGAAATCAGCTACGGCGGACGCGAGCCGGGTGGCGGCGTGCAGGCAAACTTCAACGATTCCAACGATTCCTTCGGCATGCCCATACCACGACGGTATGGCCTGCGTGTCAATCTTGGCTACTGAGGAGGCGACCATGACTGGCAGAGTTTCGCATCGGCGCGGCCGCCTCGCTTCACGATTGGCGAGCACCGCGTCCCGCGTGGGGGCGCGCGGAGCACTCGCCGCGCTCGGCGTGCTGCTCAGCGCCTGCAGCGTCTTCGACACGAAGGTCGAGAACCCCAACGCCGTCGATGAGGGCGCGCTGGCAGACCCGGCGAGCGCGGCGATCCAGGCGAACGGTCTCGGCGGATCGATCACACGAGCGCTGTCCTCGATCTACGGTCCGTACTCGGTGGCGAGCGATGAGCTCACCTGGGTGGGGTCCCGTGAGGATTGGGGCAAGCTCGACGTCGGCGATGTGTCCGATCCGAAGAACGAATACACCGACGCGGCGTACCCGCTGATGAGCGAAGCGCGCTGGCTGTCGGACTACACCATCGCGCGGCTCGAGGGATTCGACGCCTCACAAAAGCTGCGCAACCGGGCCGACCTGCTGCGCACGTACGTGTACGGGGCAGTCACGTACATCACGATCGGCGACATGTACGATGACTTCGTGCTGACGTCCGACCGGACGGTGTTCGCCGCGCCGGTCGGCGAGGCGAACATGACGGTGGCCTACGACTCCGCGATCGGGTATCTGGATCGCGGTCTCGTGATCGCGCAGTCGCTCGGCAGCGCTGAGTTGCGTGGGCAGATCCTCGGCCTGCGCGCACGGGCAAAATTCTCGCGGGCGCTCTGGCAGAAGCTCAAGCCGGCGCGCACGACTCCGGCCAATCCGCTCGTGGATGACGCGGGTGCGAGCGCCGATGCGACCGCCGCGCTCGCCCTGATGTCGAGCGACTACCGCTTTCGTCTCACGCCGACGGCGGTGAACACCGGCACCAACAACATCGGCTCGGAGATGAACTCGCGCGCAGAGATCCGGGCTGGTGGGGAATACGTCAACCCCGATCCCCTCAAGACCACGGTGGTCCTGGCCGGACTGCCCGGGATCAAGCTGCTGGATCCCATTTCAGGGCTCCCCGATCCGGTCCTCGCCCGGGCGATCAACGACTGCTGCCGGGTGTCATCGACGACCCTGCTTCCGATGACGATGACTTCGGCGAGGGAGATGCACCTCATTCTCGCCGAGGCGGCGATCGCACAGGGAAACATCGGCGAGGCGCGGATCCGGATCAATGCCGTTCGCGCGCTGGACGCGCTCCCGGCGTGGGATGGCGTCACTCCCGCCCCACTCGCCATGCTCATCCACGAGCGTCGCGTGAATCTCTTCTTCCAGGGCCGGCGGCTGCACGACCTGTATCGGTTCGGCATCGACGCCGACCGCTGGCTCCTGACGTCCGTCGCGGCTCGAAAGTCGTGCTTCTTCCCGGTCGCGGCGATCGAGCGTCAGTCGAACCCGCTCGTGCCGGAACTTCCGACCAACGGGTCGGGCTACTGTCAGTGACGGATGGGTGAAACGGCGCGGCCCCGTGCTCCTTGCACGGGGCCGCGCTGCATTTCGGCCCGGCGGATTCGCCTAGGACGGCGGAATGACGACCGTCCCGTCACCGTCCCCGCCTGAACGGGAGCTGATCGCATTGACGACGAGCGCGATCACTCCGGCTGCGCCGACTCCGATGGCGGCGACGCCGATGGTTCGCCCGCGGTCGAGCGATCGCTGCTCGGCACTTGCGAGCGCCGAGCGCGGGAGGGTAATGCGCTCGCCGCCCCACGAGACGCGGCTCTCACCGCGTCCGGTCTCGCTCACGATCAGGGTGACATCGGAGTCGGTGGCACTCACCACTCGGCCGGTCACGCTCGTCGTTCCCGCGCCGAGCACGGGTGCGAGGCCCGCTGCGCCCGCCGCGGTGAGGTGGATGCGCACATCGCTCCCTGCCGCCGGTGCATCGGTCGTCGGAGTGTAGCGGTAGCAGGCGCCGAGGAGGAGGAAGCATCCGGTGGCCGCGGAGCGCGCCATGGTCGAGGCCAGATAGCCCCGGTGACGCTGAGGAGTGCGGCCTGCGTCGAGCGTGGAACGGTTCATCGGGGGGCTGCTGGGGATGCCCGGCATCGCGGAGCGGTCGAGGATCGCTTCTGCAACGGGATCGGAGTTTCGTCTGATCTACCGGGTGACCTCGGGCAGCGCAAGACGCGACGGTCGCTCTCTTGTGGCGCTTGTTCGTGCGTCGCATCATGAGCCGAACTCACACCGCTGATCGTGCGCCAGCCAGCAAACCCGGAGGCATGGTTGAGAGCAGATAAACGCCAGGTCGGCTGGCACGGAATACTCGCCCATGTTTCAGTCATCGCAGCGGCAAGCGCCTGTGCGCATGGCGGCGCAACGCGGACGATCGACAGCAGTGACTACCTCATCGAGAAGCCACCCCTGATGATTTCCGGCACTGCAACCCCCCGCTATCCGTCCGAGCTGATGGCGACGCGCGACACGGGGACGGTGTTGGTTCGTGTGGACGTCGAGCCATCCGGCCGCGCGGACATGAAGAGCGCATCAGTGCTCGCCTCGCCTCATGCAGCGTTTACGCGCGAAGTGCTGGCAGTTCTTTCGCACGCGCGGTTCATACCAGCGGAGATCGAACAAGGCAGGGGGTGCCGCACGGCCGCCGACGGTGTAGAGCGGTGTCCGCCCCGCCGCCCCGGCAAGAAGCTCCGCCAGGCCGTCACCATCCCGTTTGTCTTTCGACCGCCACCTCTTGCGCCCCCGCCCCTATCGCCGCCGCCTCGCTGACGGGAGTTCCGTCACACGGCCTATGATGAGCGACACTCATGAACCGCCGACACTCGTGTTCGTCGTGGGCCCGCCAGCGGTCGGAAAGATGGCGGTGGGCCACGAGCTCGCCCAGCGAACCGGGCTCACGCTGTTCCACAACCACCACACGATCGATCTCGCGCTGCGCTTCTTCCCGTACGGCACGCCACCGTTCAGCCGGCTCGTCGGAGAGTTCAGGCGGCGCATCTTCGAGGAAGTGGCGGCGAGCGACCTGCCCGGGATGATCTTCACCTATGTCTGGGCGTTTGATCACGCCTCCGACGACGCCACCGTCGAGCAGTATGCGTCGATCTTTCGCTCGCGCGGTGGACGGGTGCTGTACGTGGAGCTGGAATGCGCCCAATCGGAGCGCCTGCGCCGTAACGAGACCGAGTTCCGGTTGGCCGAGAAGCCGTTCAAGCGCGATCTCGTCACGTCGCGGGCTCAGCTGCTCGAGCTGGACGAGAAGTATCAACTCAATTCCCGGGGCCGGTTCGTCGGCCGCACCGACTATCTCCAAATCGAGAACACCGCGCTCGCAGCAACCGACGTCGCCGAGCGGGTCATTGAGAGCTTCGGGCTTCGCCGGATCGAGCCCGAGATCGCAGGGACCTGACACCGATTCGGCTCACCCTTTCCCGGGAGGTCGTATGTCCTTCGTCCACGGCGCGCAACGCACGTGTGTCGCGACGTACCTGGTCGCACTCGCACTCCAGTTCTACGCGGCGGGTCTCGGTGCGTTCGGCGCCACGACATTCGTGCCACACGCGATGATCGGATATGGCCTGGTCATTGGCGCGCTGACGCTCGCCACGCTCACTGCCGCTGCCGGACTTTCGCGCCGGGCACGGCTGCTTGCCGTTGGCCTCGTTCCCCTCACCATGCTTCAGCCCGTACTCGCTCTCGCGCCGCGAATGAGCGCACCGGCAGTCTCCGCACTTCACACGGTCAACGCGCTGCTCATCGTGTTCGTCGCCGCCATGGTCGCTCGCGAGAGCAGGCCTGCATGATGGCGCGAACCCCGGAACAGTGTACCTCGTTGCGAACGTCCGGCCACCCAACCGCTAGTCGGGAGCGCTACCCAATGACAGGACTTCGCGTGCTGCTCGTTCTGCTCGGTTGTGCCACTCTCGCTGCGTGTGGAGGATCAGATGGCAGCAAGGATCTCCCGGCATCCGGCAACGACGGTCCCGCACAACGCGCCGATTCGGCGCAGGTGCCGGCCGACCTGCGGCATCTCGTCCCGCTCGCGGAACGGTGGGGGATCGGGGATGATCTCGATCGAGGCGCGAAGGTCGACCGCGCCACG
>JANOCW010000436.1:0-4763 GCA_031412375.1 Gemmatimonadaceae bacterium
TGAACGTCGGCTGCGGGAGAGATCGCATCGCTGAGCGCGCCCCCGAAGGCAGCGACGATCCCGTTCATCCGGTGTACCTCCCGCACGAGGTGTGCGGTGTCGCGCGTCTGCCAGTAGCCGGTCTCGTCGCGAACCTCGGTGCGAACGCCGAGCCGCGCGGCTTCCTCCAGCAACGCGACAAGCCCAAGATGACACCGAATCAGGTGCTCGTCGCTCACGACCGATGCGTACTGCGTCTTGCAGCACCAATGCCAGTACCAGCCCGCCGGCACATCCTTCCCGGCGCAGAGCGCGAGCTCGGCGGCCGATGGCGGCGCCACGAAGCCGATCGGCGCCGCTTCGCATTTCCTGCCTGGCGCCACGACGAAGCCGAGTGCGGATTTGCGTGACCCCTCACCGCGGGGAAGGATGTCGTAGCCGTCGCCGTCGTGCGGCTCGGCGACGATCGGCGCGATGACCCGGAAGAATTTGGTGAGGTCGGAAAAGGCCAGGCCCCGATGCGCGGTCGACTCTCCCTCGGCGACCCGAACGATGGGAGACAGCGCCTCGAAACCGAGCGTCCCGGAAAAGGCGTGCAGGCGATCCAGGAGGCGACTGACATCGTCCTCGGATGTCAGCGCCGGAAGGTGCATCTCGTAGCAGAGGGAGAGTCCCATGGCAATACTGTGCTCGGCTCGGCGAAAAGATGGCAAGGGCCCATGGACGCACATCAGAGCTGGATGTGCGTTCGTGGCTTAGAGACGTCGTTCCGTGTCCGGAAGAGGGCCTGCCAATATGCGAGGATCGCAGGTGAATGCGGTCAGGCCGCCGCCGCGGCCGGCGCCGGGCCGGCGTCGACGAGCCGCTTGCTCACCGGCTCGATGCGAAGGTTGAGACCCTCGAGTGAGCGTGATCCGAGGAGGACCAGGTCGCCGGGCTCACCGAAGACGACGTCGTCGCTGGCGTCGGAGCCCGACACGTGGACGAACGCCAGCCCCGTCCACCGCTCGAGCACCGTGCCGTCGGCCTGCCGGAATCGCCAGGTCTTCCGCCGCTCGATGCCGAGCGATTCGAGCACGGTCGCGGGAAACCAGGACAGCTCCGCGCCAGTGTCGACGAGTACGTTGGGGAGCTGGCGCCGCTCTCCGGGTCGAAGCGGGTTCTCGATCTCGACTGCTACGCGGAATGTTCCCATTTCGTCGGACATGGTAACTCCGGTCGGGGGACAGGACGCATCGATCGCGCGCGACACCGATCGAACGGCTGCGCGAACGGCATGATCGATAGTCTGGCCGGCTCGGCGCCGGACGCGCAAGCGGGACGCCTGACAGCGCGTGGATGCCAGTCTTGACACTGGCACGTCACACTGACACATTACGTCGATGCTCCCCGAACCCGAATCGTACGACCTGGCTGAACTGAGCGGTCGTGCCGACGTAAGTCAGCGTACGGTAAGGTATTACATCCAGCAGGGCCTGGTGCCCTCGCCGGAGACACGGGGTCCCGGTGCGCACTACGGGCCCGAGCACCTCGATCGATTGCGACTGATCCGCCGGCTCCAAAAGGAGCATCTCCCGCTGGCGGAGATACGCCGGCGCCTTGAGGAGCTCGGACCGCGGGAAATCCGGGAGCTGGCGGCGCGGCCTCCGGCGCGGAAGGTGGGAGACGCGCGGGACTACATCAGGGAAGTGCTGTCAGAGGGACCGGCGAGGTTGTCTGCGCGGATGATGCGGGAAGAGTCGCGGCCGCTGGCTGCGTTGTCGGCCCAGAGCCAGTTCTACGACCCACCGCGCCTGAAGGCGCCGGCACGGTCGCAGTGGGATCGCATGGCGCTCGGGCCGGACGTCGAGTTGCACGTACGGCGTCCGCTGGCCCGGGGGCAGATCAAGCAGGTCGAGCGACTCCTCGAAGCCGCTCGCCACATCTTCGAGGAGGAGTGACCATGACGTTTTCCATTGCCACCGACCGGCTGCTCATTCGCGCCGGCGCATCGAGTACTCGCTACGTCATGGTCTCCGGCGTCGCGCCCGAAGCGCCGCAGCGCGGAGAGCGACTCCCCGTGAACATTGCGCTCATCCTCGACCGGTCGGGGTCGATGGATGGTGCGCGCAAGTTCGAGCTCGCACGCGAGGCTGTCGAGCAGGCGCTCCGGATGCTGCGTCCCGAGGATCGGTTCGCGCTCGTCGTGTACGACCAGCAGGTCGATGTCCTTCACGCTTCGACGCGGGCGACGCCCGACGCGAAGCATCGTGCGCTCCAGGCGCTGCGTGAGGTCGGTCCGCGCGGATCGACGGACCTCTGCGCCGGATGGATGCGCGGCTGCGAGCAGATCGCCGAGTACCTGCGTGAGGAGGGGATCGCGCGGGCGCTGCTGCTCACCGACGGCCTCGCCAACCACGGCATCACCGACCGCGGCGCGCTCGCCGGGCACGCTGCCGGGCTGCGCGAGCGCGGGATCGCGACGTCCACCTTCGGCGTCGGCGAGGATTTCGACGAGCGCCTCCTGCGCGACATGGCGCACGAGGGCGGCGGAAATTTCTACTTCATCGAGACGCCGGCGCAGATCCCTGACCTGCTCACGAGCGAGCTCGGTGAGGCGCTCGAAGTCGTCGCGCGGCGCGCGGCGCTCGAGATCGTGCTGCCGCGGGGTGCGCGGGCGGAGGTTCTCAACCGCTTCCGCTCCGCGCGGGTGCCGGGTGGCAACGAGCTGCGGGTGGAACTCGGCGATCTCTCCTCAGGGCAGGAAATTCTCGCGGTGATCCGCGTGCAGTTCGCGCCGGGGCAAGCCGGGGAGGCGGCGACCCTGCGCGTCGCGATGACGGCGGAGGGCGCGGGACTCGAGCGCGCCGAGGAGAGGATCACCTGGACGTACGCCTCCCATGGGGAGAACGACGCCCAAGGGCGCGTCGTGGAAGTCGATCGGGAGGTCGGCACGCTCTACGCCGCTCGCGCCCGCGCCGAGGCGACCGAGGCGAATCGTGAAGGCGACTTCGATCGTGCGCGGCGGGTGCTCGAGCGGACGGCCGACCGCATTGCGTCGTATGCCGGCGCCGATCGGGTGCTGCGCAATCTCGTGCGTGAGCTGCGCGCGGAAGTCCCGCGATACGCGGAGGTGCCGCTGAGCCGCGCGATGCTCAAGTCGTCAATGTTTGCGGCGGAGGCGGTGGCGAAGGGGCGCGACTATCTGGGGAAGGCGCGGCGGCGGCCGTAGGCGCCGTTACCGGAACCGGGCTCCTGTCACTCATGAGATGCGCCAGCCAGCGCGACTCCTCGAAGCTCTCGAGCAGGAATTTCACCGCGATCGAGAGCGGTACCGCGACCAGCGCGCCGACGGGGCCGAGCAGCCATCCCCAGAAGACGAGGGAAATCACGACCGTGATCGGCGTCAGGTCGAGGCTCTCGCCGACGAAGCGCGGCTTCACGATGTTGTCGACGATGAAGTTGATCACGAGATAGCCGATCACCACCATCGCCGAGCGTGCGACGCCGAACTGCACGAGCGCGAGCACCGCCGGCGGCACGAGTGCCATCAGGAACCCGACGTTCGGCACGAAGCTCAGCAGGAACGAAACGACGCCCCACAGGATCGCGAAGTCCACGTCGAGAGCGAGCAGGAGCGCCGTGTTCGCGACCGCCGCGATGAGACCGAAGATCGCATTGATCACGACGTAGCTCCGCATGCTCGCGCCGAAGCGGTTCGCGCGATCGACCGCCGCAGACGATGACGCGAGCGCATCGCGCAGCTTCTCGGGATAGCGCACTGCCTCGATCATCATGAACGCCATGAGCAGTACGAGGATGGCGAGGTTGCCGGCGGTCTCGGTGAGCCGGCGGATGGCGCGGAGCGCGTAGCCGACGATTGCGCCCGGCTGCAGCGTCTCGCTCGAGAAGAGCCGCGACGTATCGATCGGCAGGTCCGCAAGCGCCACCGTGATCGACTGCTGGATCGCCGCGACCCGTGGCTGGTACTCCGGCAGCCGCGCCTGCAACTGCACGAGGGACATCCACACGAGCGCGACGAACACCGTCATTGCGAGGACGCCGAGGACGATGCCGGTGAGTGCGGCGATGGTGGGATGCCAGCCATAGCGGCGGAGGCGGGTGGAGCCGGGGCTCCAGGCGATGGTGATCAGGAGCGCGATGAAGACCGGGCCGATGACGGATGCTGCGGCGCGCATCCCGGCGAGGATAGCGACGACGCTCGCGAGCGTGAGGAGGAGTCGGCCGAGGGGGGTGAGGGAGGGTGCCGCGGTCGGGGGCGTCACGGGCATGGGCATAATGTGCTCGGCGTGGGAGGAGGGGGGCAAGACGATCGCGCCGGCGGTCAGTCCAGAAGTTCCTCCAGGGCAAAGCGCGTCTTCGGCGGAATCCGGTCGGCGGGGAAATATCGCTCGACGATGGCGAGCGCATCGGCGGAGCGCTCGACGTTCAGGTGCCGAAGCAGGTACCGGATGTCATCCTCGTCGTGGAACTCCGGGCCGAGCCGGAACGCGATGCACTTCATCGCGAGCAGGTATTCGGGTATGGGAATGAACACCCGGAGGTGACTCAACTCGAGCCACGTCGAGAACTCGCCACGATCGCCAAGGAAGCCCTTCACCGCATCGTTGAGCCAGGTGTCCGCTACGCCCGCATCCCGTGCAACTTCCCGCGCGAGGCGGCGAATCGTTTCCTTGGGGATGAACAGTGCATCGACATCGTTGGTCGACGGGCGCGCATGGAACGCGAGGGCCATTACCGCCCCACCGACCATGTAGAGCTCGCCCACGACGTCCTCGGTCGCG
>JANOCW010000437.1:0-7461 GCA_031412375.1 Gemmatimonadaceae bacterium
GCCCGGCCCCCCGCCCCGCAAACCTTCCCCGCGCCCGCGCCCATCCGCCATGTCGTCTAGGCGACGCTGCATGAAGTCGACGAATGCCTGATAGCGCGCACGCTGGACCGGCGTGAGGAATGCCGACAGCTCGCGCTGCTCTCGCTCGACGAGCTCCAGTCGATTGCGCTGCAACCGCAGCAGCGTGTCGAGCAGCTCGGCCACGCGCGCCTGATTGACCGCGGTGTCCGCGGACTGCAGCTCCGTGCGCAGCGCGATGCGAGACGTGCGCTCCTGCTGGAAGAGCTCGCGACGCTGCGCCTCGAGTCGCTGGTTGACCGCCATCATTTTGGTCATTTGATCGTCGGTCAACTGCAACCGCTTCTTCACCTGGGCCGCGAAGTTCTCGCGCACCCGCTGCTCCAGCTGCTCGCGCCCGCGCGGGGCCTGCTGCGCTTCGGTGCCCGCTGCCCGCGTCGCGGCCCTCCGCTGCTGGGCCGCCCCTGGGGTGGCCAGTGCGGCCAGCGCGAGGCTCGCGCCCAACATCACACGATTCACATTCATGGTGTTCCTCCATCCCACGTGGGCACCGGGAGCACTGCATTCGGCTCGACCGCAGTCACTCCATCAAATCCATCGATCTCCGACAGGAGCTGCTCCAGGTCGGCATCGTCGAGATTGCTGAGGCGTCCGGCGAACGAGAGCGTTTGCGCATCGGCGCCCGACACCACCTGCGAACCCTGGCCGGCCTTGCTGACAGGCCGGTCGTTGCGCACGAGGCTCAGCGACGCCCCTACCACCGCGATCGCGGCGATGCTTGCCGCAATCCGCCAAGTTGCAAACGACGGAACGCGGCGCGACCGTGGCCGAGGGAGCGCGGCGACGATCGCCGCGGTTTCAACGACCGGGGAGCGACGGGCGAGCGCGACCCGCGCACGCCGCAGCAGCGCAATCTCTGCTGCGCAGTCGACGCACGTGGCAATGTGATCCTCGACGCGCTTGCGATCGGCATCTGGCAGCGTCCCATGCACGACATCGCAGAGCTGGTCACGCATGCCTGCATTCGGGCAATCATTCATCGATCAACTCCTTCACCGCGCGCAAGGCGTTGTGATAGTGAACTCGCGCCGCGCCTTCGGTGCTCCCGACCAGCGCAGCGATATCCCGGTACGACATTCCCTCGCTCACCCGCAGCGTGAACACTTCGCGTTGCATGGGCGAGAGGCGACCCATCGCACCCACCAGTCGCTGCTCCGCTTCGTCAGCGAGCACTCCGTCCAGCGCCGTGTACTCCGTCGACACATCGCCCTCCTGGATCTCGACGTTACCGCGCCGTCTCCGCGCCGCACGCCGCCGGTCCACCACTAGCCGCCGCTCGATCGTGAACAGCCAGGTGCGGAGCGTACTGTCACCGCGAAAGCTGTCGATGGAGCCGAAGGCGCGGACGAAGGTGTCCTGCACCAGCTCCTCGATCTCATCCCGCTCGCCGAGTGTCGAGGCGAAGCGCGCGAGGGAATTCGCGTGTCTCGCCACCAGCTCGGAGGCGGCCCGCTCGTCACCCGCTTTCCACCGAGCGATCAATGCACTGTCGGTCGCCTCCTCGGGCATGCGGCCGGCCTCGGTCATTCGGGTCTGGTCGTTGGACGCACCCGCGCGGACGACGTTAAGGCGAAGGCAGACCGTCGCTTCGTGCACTGGTTGACGGGCTGGGGAAGCCGGGGTACGTTACGGCTGAACGACCGTTCGAAAGCCCCGTCTCCTCCGCACAGGAGCGCTCGTGTCGCAGCTCCCGCACGACCAGAAGCTGGACGCCCTCCTGGCGAGCGCCGCGCGTGTGTTCGCCGCACGGGGGTACCACGAGACCAGCATGCGCGACCTGGCCACGGAAACGGGGACGTCACTCTCCGGGCTCTACTACTACGTCAAGAGCAAGGAAGAGCTGCTCTTCCTCATTCAGGACCGCAACTTCGCGGCGGTCGTGGCGGAGCTGGAGGAGGCGCTGGACGGCGTCACGGATCCCGTGCGCCAGCTCGAGCGGTTCATCGAGAATCACCTGGAGTTCTTCGCGTCGCACATGGCCGAGATGAAGGTACTCTCACACGAGGCGCTCGCGCTGACCGGGGACTTCCTCGCACGAGTCAATGCGCGGAAGCAGGCGTACACGCTCATTCTCATGGACATCCTCGCGCGCCTCGAGGGAACAAACGGGCCGGCCCACGCGAACCGGCGCGTCGCGGCCTACGCGCTGTTCGGCATGATGAACTGGATCTACAACTGGTACGACCCGCTCGGCGATCTCGACGTGCGGTTGCTCAGCCAGAACATGACCCGACTGTTTCTCGGTGGATACGTCGGGCACCCGGTCGCCGAGTCGGCGCTGCCGCACACCACCGCCGGCTGACGGTCTCACCCAACTGCGAGGCGCACGATGGCAACTGCAACGATGACCGAGACGGACAAGGGCACGCGGACGCTGGTCGAGTATCGCAAGGAAGGCAACGTCGCCGTCTTCCTGCTTTCCGATCCGCCGGCGAACACGTACACCCACGAGATGATGCGCCAGCTCGATGAATGCATCCTCCGCGCGCGATTCGACAACGACGTGCAGGTGATCGTGATTCGCGGCGCGGGCGAGAAGTTCTTCAGCGCCGGGGCGAACATCAAGATGCTGAACGAGGCCGACCCGGTCTTCAAGTATTACTTCTGCCTGCACGCGAACGAGACGCTGAGCCGCCTCGAGCAGACGCCCAAGCTCGTTATCGCCGCGATCAACGGGCATTGCGTCGGCGGCGGGCTCGAGATCGCCATGGCGGCCGACATTCGCATTGCGCGCGCCGAGGCGGGGAAGATCGGGCTTCCGGAGGTCAACCTCGGCGTGTTGCCGGGTACCGGCGGCACGCAGCGGCTCGCGCGCATCGTCGGCAAGGCGAAGGCGATCGAGCTGATGGTGACGGGGCGTTCCTTTTCCTTCGAGGAGGCGGAGCGCATGAACCTCGTCACCTCGGTACTTCCGAAGGACGATTGGTGGGACAACGTCATGCTCTACGCGAACCAGTTCACGCTTCCCAACAAGGCATCGTTCGCGGTCGGGCAGATCAAGCGGTCGGTGGTCTCCGGGATGGAGATGTCGTTCGAGTCGAGCCTCACCCTCGAGCGCGAGTTGCAGAACCTGCTCTTCAAGAGCCAGGACGCGAAGGAGGGCATCGCCGCGTACGTCGAGAAGCGGCAGCCCGTGTTCAAGGGAAAGTGACGTGACGGCCGCCCCGGGCGCGATCGGATTCGATCGCTTCCCCGACCTGCTCGTGATCGGGGGCGACCGCGTCGAAGCGGCGTCGGGGAAGCGCTTCCCCGTTGTGAACCCGGCGACGGAAGTGGAGCTCGCGCCCGTGGCGGAAGGAGATGCGGCCGACATCGACCGCGCGGTGGCCAGTGCGCGGGCGACGTTCGAGTCCGGAACCTGGCGCTCGATGAGCGCGCGCAAGCGCGGTGCCCTGCTCTACCGGCTCGGTGAGCTGTGCCTCGCGCACATCGACGAGCTGGCGCGGCTCGAGACGCTGAACAACGGCAAGCCGGTGTTCGAGTCGATGATCGATGTGCGTCTCACCGCGGACACGCTCAAGTACTATGGCGGCTGGGCGGACAAGATCCACGGAGAGACCATTCCGGTGGACGGTCCCTTCCTCAACTTCACGCTGCGCGAGCCACTGGGAGTCATTGGTGCGATCGTGCCGTGGAACTTCCCCATGTCGCTCGCGGCGTGGAAGGTCGGCCCTGCGCTCGCCTGCGGAAATACGATCGTGCTCAAGCCGGCCGAGCAGACGCCGTACACGGCGCTGCGCCTTGCGGAGCTCGCGTTGGAGGCGGGATTTCCGCCCGGCGCACTGAACTGCGTGACCGGCTACGGACCAACGGCGGGCGCGGCGCTCGTCCGCCATCCCGGTGTCGACAAGATCGCCTTCACCGGTTCGACCGCGGTTGGGCAGCAGGTGATGCGAGAGGCGGCCGCGACACTGAAAAAAGTCTCCCTCGAGCTGGGCGGCAAATCGCCGAACATCGTCTTTGCCGACGCAGATCTCGACGCCGCCGCGCGTGGCGCGCTCTCCGGAATCTTCTACGGCAAGGGTGAAGTGTGTGCCGCCGGCTCCCGCCTGCTCGTGGAGAGTTCGGTCCGCGAGGAGCTGATGACGCGCGTGCTCGAGCGTGCGCAGAAGATGGTCGCAGCCGATCCCCTGATGCCTAAGACACGGCTCGGTGCGCTCGTGACGCAGAAGCAAATGGACCGCGTGCTCGGCTACATCGAGACCGGCAAGCGCGAAGGCGCGACGCTCCGGTCCGGCGGCATGCGCACGCCGGTGAACGGGAAGGGATTCTTCGTCGCGCCCACCATCTTCGACGATGTCACGTCGGACATGACCATCGCCCGCGAGGAAATCTTTGGTCCAGTGCTGGCGGTCATGAGCTTCGACGATGGGGTGGAGGGCGCCGCGGCGCTCGCCAACTCGACGGTCTACGGCCTCGCCGCCGGGATCTGGACGCGCGACATCAAAAAGGCGCTGCGCGCCGCGCGTGCCGTTCAGGCGGGCACGGTGTGGATCAACACCTACAACATGTACGACGCCGCGTCGCCCTTCGGGGGCGTGAAGCAGTCGGGTTTCGGGCGCGATCTCGGCATGCATGCGCTCGAGGGCTACACCCAGGTGAAATCGGTATGGGTGGACCTGTCGTAGCGATTGTCGTGACGGTCGCGCACCGTGAGTGAGGCGGTGATCGTCGAGGCGCTTCGCACGCCGATCGGCAAGCATGGCGGCGCGCTCAGCGGGGTCCGCCCCGATGACCTCGCCGCGACGGTCGTCCGGGCACTCGTCGCGCGCGCGGGCATCGACCCTGCCAGCGTCGACGACGTCATCATCGGCTGCGCGAATCAATCGGGGGAAGACAATCGCAACGTGGCGCGGATGAGCGCGCTGCTGGCGGGGCTGCCAGTCGAAGTGCCGGGCCAGACGGTCAACCGACTGTGCGGGTCAGGCCTGCAGGCGATCATCAGCGCGAGCCAGGCGATTCGTGCCGGCGAAGGGGACTGCTTCATCGCCGGCGGCGTGGAGAGCATGTCACGCGCTCCGTGGGTCATGCTCAAGCCGCAGGAGTCGTTTCCGCGCGCTGCCCCGGATACGGCGGACACGACGATCGGATGGCGGTTCATCAACCCGCAGATGCCCGCCGCGTGGACGATCAGCCTCGGGGAGACCGCGGAAACAGTTGCCACGCAATGCCACGTGACCCGCGCGGATCAGGATGCGTTCGCACTCGAGAGCCAGCGGCGCGCCGGCTGCGCGATGGCTTCGGGGCGGTTCGAGCGCGAGATCGTACCTGTTGAAGTGCGGGACCGCCGCGGGGGACGAACCACCGTCAGTGTGGATGAACATCCCCGAGCCGACGCGACGATCGAAAAACTTCGTGCGATGAAGCCGGCGTTTCGCGCCGACGGAGGCACGGTGACCGCCGGGTCATCCAGCGGCATCAATGACGGGGCCAGTGCAGTGTTGATCATGGAGGAGAGCGTCGCGTTGCAGCGCGGTCTCCGCCCACTGGCGAGAATCGTCGCCAGCGCGGTTGCCGGCGTTTCTCCCGAGGTCATGGGGCTGGGGCCGGTGCCTGCCATCCGGAAGGCGCTGGAGCGCGCGGGCCTTTTGATCGGTGACATCGACCTCGTCGAGCTGAACGAGGCATTCGCCGCGCAGGCGGTCGCGTGCATCCGGGAGCTCGGCATCGACCCGGCACGCGTCAACGTGAACGGCGGCGCGATCGCGCTCGGGCATCCGCTTGGCGCGTCGGGCGCGCGGATCATCACGACGCTCGTGCACGAGATGGCCCGGCGCGAGGTGCGGTACGGCCTCGCCGCGATGTGCATTGGCGTCGGCCAGGGCATCGCAACCATCGTCGAGCGCGTTCCATGACCTATCAGAACGTTCTCCTCGATCGAGACGGGGGCGTCGGCACCCTGACGCTGAACCGGCCGGAGAAGCTGAACGCCTTCGCGGGGGAGATGCGCCGCGAGATCGCCGACGCGCTCGACGCGCTCGACGCCGACGCCGCCATTCGCGTGATCGTGATCACGGGCGCGGGTCGCGGATTCTGCGCGGGCGCCGACGTCGCCTACATGGCGGAGCTCGTGACCGCGCAGGACAGCACGGCGATGACGGCACTCGTGGAAGCCGGGCGCCGCGTGGTGATGACGATTCGTGAATCCGCGAAGCCGGTCATCGGCGCGATCAACGGCGTGGCAGCAGGCGGCGGCGCCAATCTCGCGCTTGCCTGCGACATCCGCATCGCCAGCGATCGCGCGCGAATCGCGCAGTCGTTCAACCGCATCGGCCTGCACCCCGATTGGGGCGGGACGTACTTCCTGCCGCGGCTCGTCGGACCCTCGCGCGCGCTGGAGCTGATGTGGGGGGCCGAGACTCTCGATGCCGACCAGGCGCTCGCGCTCGGCTTGTTCAACCGTGTGGTGCCCCACGACGCCCTCGCCGACGCGGTGCGCAGCTATGCGCTGGCACTCGCGGAGAAGCCGGCGCTCTCGCTCGCGCTGACCAAGCGTGCCGTCTACCAATCCCTCGGTCGCACGCTGCCCGAGATGCTGGACTACGAGCTCGATGCCCAGCTTCGCTGCTTCGCCGGCCCGGATGCGGCGGAAGGCATTCGCGCATTCGTCGAGAAGCGGGCGCCACGGTTCGGCGGCGCGAGCACGGCCTCCGATACACCCGTCACCACCTCACGTCGATCACCCGTTCCCTCGTAGCTGGAGAGCATCATGCCACTCGCCAAGATCGGCAACTTCGATGACTGGATCGACCTGTTCAAAGTCTGGCAGGCCGACATCGGTGTCGATGCCAAGGAACTGAAGAACTACAAGTTCGACGTCAAGCTCGGCGACGTCGACGTGCCCGAGATCGAGTTCGGACACTATGCCGGCCAGCGGAAATGGCCGACGGTGATGCACATTCCTGATCAGCGCATCCGCGATGCGCTGCAGACGCTGATCGTCTTCCAGGGCGATACGGAGTTCGCATCGGTCGAGCAGCAGCGGGCATTGCTGCAGAACGCGCCGAGCGACTACGACCTGATGTCCATCTACCGCGTCATGGCGGAGGAGATGCGGCACGGATGGCAAATGTCGTATCTGCTCGTCACGCACTTCGGGGACGAGGGCAAGCGCGAGGCGGAAAAGCTCCTCTCGCGCCGGGCGGAAGAGCACGAGCGGCTCCTCGGGTCGTTCAACGAGGCCGTCGAGAACTGGCTCGACTTTTTCGCCTACACCGAGTTCATCGACCGCGATGGGAAGTACCAGTTGCAGATGATGTCCACGTCGGCGTTCGGGCCGCTCGCGCGATCGATGAAGCCGATGCTGAAGGAGGAGTCGTATCATCTCGGGACCGGCAACAACGGGCTGATGCGGATTCTCAAGGCCGGAGTCATCCCTGTCCC
>JANOCW010000438.1:0-1744 GCA_031412375.1 Gemmatimonadaceae bacterium
TGCGCCGCGTGCGGCACGAACAGTGGATACGCGCTGCCGTAGCCACCGACGCGGAGGCCGACCTCGATGAGAGCGAGCAGGATCCATGGCAGTGCGACGGCGACGGCAAAGAACAGTCGCCGTTTTCGCGGGGTGAGCGCCCGCGGCGCGGTCACCGCCCGCGGCCGCCCATCACCGACATTGTCCCGAGGGCACGAGAACTGGTGTGCCGGTCGGAGTGGGTCTCCCGAAGTTCGGCGTCCCGTCGGCGTTCCATGTGAATTTCTGCGTGCGAACCTTCCGGTCGTCCCAGCCCGGTGCGTTCAGCGACTTGGCGTGGTAGACGATCCAGTTCTCGGCCCCATCGGGCGACAGGGTGAAGCTGGCGTGCCCCACTCCGTACACGCCGTCGTTCGGCGCCCCGGTGAACACCGGCCCGCTCTTCGTCCAGCTCGATGGGTCGAGCGGATCGGCGGTCGGCGAGGTGAGCCGCAGCAGGCCCAGTCGATAATCCGGAAGGAAGGATTCGCGGGTGGAATACACGATGAACGTGTTGGTTCCGTTCACCAGGAACCCGGGTCCTTCCTGCAGGTTGAGCTGCGGACCGATCTCCCACTGCTCCTCCGGGGAGCTGATCTTCACGCGGCTGGTGACGATCGTCCACGGGTTCGACATGCGCGCGATGTACAGGTGCTGCGGCGTCACGTGCGTGGTGCGGTTCTGCTCCCACCCTGACCAGACGGCGTACAACTGTCCGTTGATGCGCGCCGCCGTGAGATCGATTGCCCAGACATTGTCCGTCTGCCCCACGACATCGTCGCCGGTGTAGAGCATGCCCTTGTCGACGTACGGGCCCTGAGGATCGGTACCCGTTGACTCGAGCACTCCGGCCCGCTGATCGGTGAATGCGGCGTCAAGGCCCGGCGGTCCCGGGCGGCCGGCGGCGTAGTAGATGTACCAGCGGCCATCGATGAAATGGAGCTCGGGCGCCCAGATGTCGCTCTCATTCCATCCCGATGATGTCGGCGACCACACCTTCACGCCGTTCTTCTGGAGGTTCGTGAGCGTATCCGAGCGATACACGAAGATGCCGTTGTCGCGCGACTCGACGCTGTAGTACCTGCCTTCCGAGCGCACCACCCACGGATCCGCGCCGTTGCCGATCGGGTTCACGAAGCTCGTGGCGCACACTGGCGGGTTGACCCCCGTGTCGGTCGAGCCGGTGCCGCTGTTGGAGCAGGCGGCGATCAACAGCAATAGTGCGACGCGGGCGCTCGGTGGAACTCTCATCAACTGGGACCTGGATCACGCTCGTTCGCGAGCGGATGAAAGAAATGTTGGAGCGGGCAGTGGTGAGCGTGCCAACACGATCACCACTGCCCACCCACGGCGATGCCTACCAGCCGTTGTTCTGCCTGAGGTTTGGATTCAGATTGAGCTCCGTCGTCGGGATCGGCAATCGCTCCGATTTCCCGATCACGAAGTTCGCGAAATCAGGATCGCGCGCCACGAGCGACGGCAGGAGCTGATCGTGTCGCCGCAGGTCGTTGAATCGTGATTGCTCGAGACCAAGCTCGAACATGCGCTCGTACAGGATGGTGTCGCGCAACGCGAGCTGACTGAGGCCCGCCAGCGGCGACTTGCCGACGCGTTGCCTGACGAGGTTGATCGGCGCGAACGCCGCGGCAGTCTGCCCCGACTCGTTCAGCGCCTCGGCCTGCATGAGCAGGACGTCGGCATAGCGAATGACCTTGTAGTTCACCGG
>JANOCW010000439.1:0-3078 GCA_031412375.1 Gemmatimonadaceae bacterium
GTGTTCGATTTTCCGGGAGGACGGCGCTTTCACTTCACTGATCCGAGCGGGAACGAGCTGGCCGTCTGGACGGACCGGTAGCGAGATCCACCGCGGCCTTGATCGCATCGAATGATTGCCCGCCCGCGAGCAACTGGTCGCCGATGACGAACGACGGGGTGTAGCGCAGGCTGATGCGCCCAGCCTCCCGGGCATGGGTGATCGCCTCGTCTGCGTGACGCCGCGCGTCGAAGCATTCCTCCCAGTCGTTCGCGTCGATGCCAATCGCGCGCGCGTAGCCGTGAAAGATCGGCTTCGGATTCTGCGTCGCAACCGAGCTCCAGTCGCGCTGTCCGGCGAAGATGCGGTCGTGCATCTCCCAGAACTTCCCCTGGTCGTTCGCACACGCCGCGGCGACGGAAGCCATCGGGCTGTTCCGATGCGACTCGTTCACCTGGAAGTCGAGGAAGCGGAAGCGGGCGAGCCCGGTCTCGATGAGCCGCGTCCGCACTTCGGGCTCGACCTGCGTCGCGAACTCCCCGCACCCTGGGCACTCGAAGTCGGCGAACTCGACGATCTCGACGGGGGCGTCGGGACTGCCACGGACGTAGCCCATCGGGGACGACGGGACGGCTGCAGCGCGCTCGATGATGAGCGGCTCGCCGTCCTGTCGGTTGCGTCGCCAGGCGTAGGCGAGGGCGATCACGCCGACGTGCAGGAGCACGATTAGCGCGATGAAGAAAGGCGCCCGCGAGGGGCCGCTGCGGTGAGTACGAACCCTCAGCGCCTCCCCGAATCCGGCTGACCCGGGCCGCCCATCCCCTCCACCACCGCCGGATCTCCCTGCTGCCAGTAGAAACTCGCCTTCTTCTTCCGCGGATAGATCTCGTCGAGCGTGTTCCCGTCATACATCCGCCCGTTCTTCATGACATACCGGATCGTGTTCGTGTTCCGGATATCCTCGAGCGGATTCTGATCGAGCACGACCAGGTCGGCCATCTTCCCGACCTCGATCGAGCCCACATCCTTGCCGCGCCCGATCGCCTCGGCGCCCATCTGCGTCGCCATGCGCAGCGCCATCCGCGGCGAAACCTTGTTCTTGTCCCACGCCATCGACCACAGCTCCCAGTGGTAGCCGAGTCCCTGGAACTGCCCGTGACTGCCGACGCCGGCCTTGCCGCCAGCGGTGAGTAGATCACCAACCTGCTCGGCCACGTACTTCATGATGTACTCGTCCTCGTGGAACCAGCCGGCCTGGCCGCCGCTTCCGCGACGCAGCGCCTTGCCGTCGAGCTCACCGTGCGGGATGAAGCGGCGCACTTTCTGGTCGCCGTGCACGTTGGTGTGCTGGTACCAGTAGTTCTCCGACCAGGGGCCGCCGTAGGCGACGAGCACGGTCGGCGTGTAGACGATGCCGCTCTTCGCGAAGAAGGTGATCAGGTCACTCTGGAAGGGAAAGCTCGGCCACGTGTGCTCGTGACCCGAGTAGCCGTCGATCGCCTCCGTGAGGTTCATCTCGAGGTCGAGTGAGCCCTCGGTCGTCGGCATCAGCTTCTGCTCGCGCGCGGCCTGGATGACCCATTGCCGCTGCTCGCGATTCCCCGCGACGTACTGCTTGATCGTGCCGGTGCCGTAGTAGTCGCTGTAGCGCTTGAGCACCTGCCGCGCGTGCTCGAGGTTGCGGAAGTTCTCGCCGCTGAAGACGCCGGGACCGGTCGAAAGGCCGCGTGGTCCCATGATCTCGCCCGCCTCGATCATGTCCTCGTACGTGAAGATGTCGGTGCTGCCGGTCTGCGGATCGCGCGTCGTCGTCACGCCATACGCGAGGTTCGCGGCGAACGACCAGACCTCGCCGCGGTGAATGGGCTGCGGGACGCGCAGGTGCGAGTGCGTGTCGACGAAACCGGGCGTGATGGTCTTGCCGGTGACATCGATGACCTGCGCGCCGGTCGGAATCTGGACCTGGCCGCGTGCACCAATGCCGACGATGCGATTGTTGGTGACGACGATGTCGGCATTCTCGATCACCTCATCGCCGCGCATCGTCACGACCCGCGCGCCGCGCAGCACGGCGGTCCCCTTCGGGATGTCGCGCGTTGCCTGCACGTTGATCCGGAACTCGAGCGGCTTGTACGCATTCGCCGCGCGCGTCTGCGGCGCGGGTGCATTCGCGCGTGCCGAGTCGCCCGGTTCGATCGGTCGGTCGGGGGGCGCCGGCGGGCCGGCGCTGTCGCGTCGGGCGGTCGTGTCGCGTGCGGGACGATTGCGCGTCGCGATGCGGATCGAGTCGTCCACGGCCTTCGCGCGATCGAGATCGAAGATCGCGTGCGCGTTGCCCATCGAGTAGTGAACCTTCTTCGAGTCCCAGCTCCACGCCGGGAACGCGCCGCCGATCTCGGTCAATCGCCGGCAGGGGAAGTTCGGCGTGGCGCCGCAGGTGACGTTGGGCGTCGTGCCGCCGACGAGCGGCACGGTCGCTACATACAGGTCACTGCCAACGACGGCGAGCGCCTGATCGCCGTCCGGCGCCATCCGGATCCAGCTCGCGTTCGCGCTGCCACCTCCACCCCCGCCACCAGCACCGCCAGGAGTGGGAACGCTGATCTGCACATGCTCCTTGATGTCGGTGCCGTCCCAGCGCATCGAGATCAGCCCGCGACCGCCGGCCGATGCGAAGATGCGATCATTGCCCTTGACGAAATGCAGGTTCGACGCGCCCGCCGACGGCGCGATCACGGTCGTCACACCTCCCGCCGCGCTCACCCACACGAGATCCGCTCCGCCACGACTCGTCTCCTCGGCGAACGCCGGCGCGCTGCCGCGAATGGCCACTACGCGCTGGCCGTCCGGGGAGAAGACAGGCTGCTGATACATGCCCGGCGCTTGCGTCAGCCGCACAGGCTTGCCGCCGGTGACGCGCGTCTTCCACAGATGGCCCAGCTCCGCTTCGGTCCAGCTCGTGAAGGCAACCCACTGCCCATCGGGTGACCACGCGGGGTGGAACTCCAGCCCGGGCGCGTCGGAGAGGCGCTTCGGTGCGCCGCCGGGCAGGTCCATGATGTAGAGCTTGTCGAGCGCCGTGAACGCGAGCCGCTTGCC
>JANOCW010000440.1:0-1892 GCA_031412375.1 Gemmatimonadaceae bacterium
ACGTACACGGCGGCGCGCCAGTCCACTGCCCCGAAGTGGAGCAGCAGTCGCTCGCCCTGAACCATTCCTTCGGGAGTGCGAAACATTCTCCGGTAGACCATCCCGGAGGCATGGGTCCCGATGCCGGAGAGCGCCGACTCCATTGCGAAGGGAACAAGGATTCGATCGGGAAGATCGCGGCCGAAGGCGTGCGTCGGCATGGCCGTCGTGTCGTACCCCGACGCGAACTGCCACATCCCGTTCAGATTCTGCCATCGCGGCCGCGCCATCTGCGGCCGCGGATACTCTGGTAGCACGGCATCCGGGCGGACATCCGCTGCCCACCGCGTCAGCATCTTTCCGGACACGGGCTGCCAGGGCCGCTCGGCCGGAGCCGGCATCGCCACGGGAACGGGAACCGTCACCGCGGGCGCCTCTGCGGCAGGCTGGGGCGCGGGAACGGGTGGCGGAGTCGAGCTGCATGCAGCGACGACGATGCCGGCACATGCACGAGCGATGCGACGCAGGTTGCTCATCGGGTTTGCGCGGATTCCTGGTGGGGTCGGCGGGCGGCGCCGGTAGCGCCCTTCCCGTGAGCGCTTCCATCGCCACCGGTGCTGACAGCGCGTGCACTCGGCGCGGCGGCGATTGCCGGCGTCGTGGCGCACAGGGGGCGGCACGAGCCGCGAATCACGAGCTCTGCG
The DNA here is from genome assembly GCA_031412375.1 of Gemmatimonadaceae bacterium. Lineage (GTDB taxonomy): Bacteria > Gemmatimonadota > Gemmatimonadetes > Gemmatimonadales > Gemmatimonadaceae > JANPKQ01. The sequence goes on from JANOCW010000440.1 coordinate 684, forward strand.
TCGAGGTAGACTTTCTGCGGAGGTATCGACGTCTTCGACTCGACGTGGCGGATGAGCATGCCCGTTGCGATCTCCGCCATGCGAAACTTCGGCACGTGCACGGTCGTGAGCGGCGTCGGGAAGTACTCGAGCACCGGAATGTCGTCGAAGCCGATCACCGATACATCGTCGGGAACGCCCAACCCGAGCTCCCGCAACGCGCGGCACACGCCGATCGCAACGAGGTCGTTGTAGCACGTCACGGCCGTCGGACGTTCGCTCTCCGGCCGGTCCCGGAAATACTCGAGCGCCGCACGATAGCCATCGGCGAGATGCGCACCGGCGGGGACGATGTCGTAGTCGGTGAAAATGAGGCGCGACGCGCTGCATGCGTGACGCACGCCATCGATCCGTTCCTGGCTGTGCATCGAGTAGCGCGGGCCGGCGAAGTGCGCGATGCGCGTGTGTCCCTGCTCGATCAGGTATTCGACCGCCTTGCGTGACCCCGCACTGTTGTCCACGTCGACGAGACTCGCCGGGACTCCGAGGACTTCCTCGAGGAGCACAAACGGAAAGTTGCGCCGCTTGAGCTCGAAGAAATGGGAGAGGTCGGCATGTTCATCGAGCACCGGCGTGGCGACGAGGCCATCGATGTCCTTTGCCTGGAGCAGCTCGATCGCGCGCCGCTCCGCCTCGTATTCGCCTTCCGAGCTCGCGACGAGCAGCGTGTATCCGTTCTGGCTCGCGAGTCCGCGCGCGCCGAGCACGATCTCGGCGTAGTACGGATTGTCGATCTCCTTGATCAGCAGCCCGATGCTTTTCACCCGGCGCGCGGCCGATCGCCCGGCGAGCTGCGTCGGTCGGTAGTTCAACAGCTCGATGACCGAGACGACCTGATCGCGCGTCGTCGCCTTCACCGACCCGGTGTTGTTGAGCACCGCCGAGACCGTGGCCTTGGAGACCCCGGCCTGTCGGGCGACATCGTCGATCGTCGGTCGGTTGCTCTTCATTCCGTAGGCGAGTGGGTAGACATCGAACCGATTCGGCTCGATTCGAACCGCTTCAGGCGGCTAGCGTACGTCCGCCGCCAACGGCTGTCAAGAAGGGCGCCTTTGGGAGTGGACTGCGAAGCCGTCAGCCGTCAGGTATAAGCATTCAGTGGTCAGACCTGAATGCTGAATGCTGATACCAGACCCGTGATCACATCGCAGTACACTCCCCTCCCCGCCG
>JANOCW010000441.1:0-17836 GCA_031412375.1 Gemmatimonadaceae bacterium
GGCCCGTGTCCCATGTCTGTTTCCCGCTGGGACGTCGTGTCGTTGGCATTGTGTCCGTCGAGTGCAAGCTTGCTCCACCAGATCGAGGGGGCCCACACCACGCCACGACGAACCGAATCGGCCACGCGGGCGGAAGCAACGAACTCGCCGCGATCGTTGTGCACGGCGACGCGGTCTCCCTCCCCGATGCCGCGGGCCGCCGCATCATCCGGATGGATCAGGCACTCGGGCTCGGCGCGCCCGCGCAGCGAGTCGACGTTGACGAACGTCGTGTTGAGGAACTGGTGCCGCGGCGAGGAGATCAATGTCAGGGGATATCGCGCCGCGAGCTCGGGGACGTCCTCGGGATGCTCGTATGGCGCGAGAAAGGTCGGCACCGGATCCAGCCCCATGGCGGCGAGGCGCTCGGAATACAGCTCGCATTTTCCACTCGGCGTCGAGAATCGTCCGTCCGCATACGGAGCGTAGGGGCGGGGAACGTTCAGCCGCACCCACCCGTGCTCGAGCAGCGCATCCATCGTGACGCCGCGGAGAAGCTCGTGTGGCGGAACGCCCGGCGCTGCCCCCGTGAGCGCCTGCTGGATGAGTGACAGATCGTCATCCTCGAATGCCTCGCGCTGCAGCCCCATTCGCTTCCCCAGCAGGCGGAAGATCTCGCTGTTCGGCTTGCACTCGCCCATCGGCTGGATGGATGGGCGATTGAGCGTGGCGTAGTAGTGGCCGTACGCATAATGCACGTCCCAATGCTCGAGCTGCGTCGTCGCGGGAAGGACGATGTCGGCCCAGTCCGCGGTGTCGGTCTGGAAATGCTCGAGCACCACGGTGAACAGGTCCTCGCGCGCGAGGCCGCGGCGGACGGCGCCAAGGTCGGGCGCCACCGCCGCGGGGTTCGAGTTGTAGACGATGAGCGCCTTCACCGGCGGGCCGCCGACCCCTGCATCGGCGGCGGTCAGCGCATCGCCCAGCCGGATCATGTTGATCGTGCGAACGGGGGGGCTGAGGTCGGGACGCTCGAGCGCGTCCCTGTTGAACTTGAACGTGCCGCTCGTCGAGAGCTGAACGCCGCCGCCGATCCGGCGCCAGTGCCCGGTCACGGCAGGGAGACAGGCGATCGTCCGCACCGCCATGCCACCCCCGTAATGACGCTGGAGCCCATAGTTGACGCGGATAAACGCCGCCTTCGCACGCCCGAAACGCCTGCCCAGCGACTCGATCGCCCCGGCCGACAACCCGGTGATGCCCGCAACGCGCTCGGGCGGGTACTCGCGTGCGCGCGCGCGGAGCGCGTCCGCACCGACCGTGTGCTGCTCGAGATAGTCGTCGTCCTGCAGGCCCTCGCTGAAGATCACGTGCATCATGCCGAGCGCGAGCGCTGCGTCAGTGCCAGGTCGAATGCCCAGCCACTCATCGCACTGGTCGGCCGTTCGCGTCCGAATCGGATCGATCGCGATGATCGGCGCACCCCGGTCCCGCGCCGCGCGAACGAAGGGCCACATGTGCGGATTGGACGTCAGCGTGTTCGTTCCCCAGAGGAGAACGAGGTCGCTTTCGGGAATCCCCTCGACGTCGGCGCCGATGTTGGCGCCGACCGTCAAACGCAATACGACGGTGCCCGCCATCGAGCAGATCGTGCGATCGAGCTTCGAGGCGCCGAGCAGGTGGAAGAACCGCCGGTCCACGGATGAGCCCTGAATGAGGCCCATCGTCCCGGCATAGGAATACGGCAGGATCGCCTGCGGTCCATCGCCGGAACGGGAGATCGCCGTCAGCCGGTCGGCGATCTCATCGAGGGCCTCACCCCACGTGATCTGCGCGAACTGGCCCGACCCCTTCCGTCCCGTGCGGCGAAGCGGGTGCAGCAGGCGGTCGCGATGATACGTGCGCTCGAGGTATCGATTCACCTTCGCGCAGAGGAAGCCTTGCGTGAACGGGTGGTCGGGATCGCCGGCAACGCGCACGGCGCGCCCGTCCTCCACCGTGACGAGCATCGCGCACGTGTCGGGGCAGTCGTGCGGGCAGGCGCCGCGGACGACGCCGGACACGGGCGGTGCGTAGGAGGATGCTGTCACGAGCATTCAGCGATGTGAAGGGACGATCAGGAAGTTACCGGAAGCGGCGCGCGCGAGGTAGCGCTGCATTGCTCACGGGAGGTCCGGCGATCCGAGTACGGCGCTCATCGCAGCCACACGGCGCTGCAGGTCGGCCTCCGGAAGGGCCGGGTGTGCATCGCTCACGCGAACATCGGCGTCCAGCTCGAGCCATGAGACACAGCCGGCATAGCGTGTCGCCTCCGGAATCTCGACGGCGGTGGGCAGTGCGCGAATCCGCATGGCGATGATGCGGACCGTCGGATCATCCCGGTAGTGGAAGCGTGACAGCACTGCACCCGGTGCCAAGCCATGCTCCTGCTCGATCGCCGGCAGCAACGCCGGATCGACCACCGTCCATACCGCGACGCACTCCGCAAGATGGGTGATGCGGATCCGCCCCGGGGCCGGACGACGGTCGTGTGCCGGAGCGAGCATCGGATGAAAGCGCGAGGCCAGGTCTCCGGTGTTCTCATGAAAGAACGTCGGGTAGAGGAGAAAGCGTTCGTGATGCACGTCGAAGCCTGCCCGCTTCTCACGGATGCCTCCCTTTCGCACCATGGCGATGATGTCACCACGCGCCATCGCCTCGACGAGGACTGCCCACTCCTTGAGGGCAGTCCGCTCGACGTCATGATCCGTCAGGAGCGGTGCTCCTTCCACCACGCGAATGCCTCCGGGATTCCAACCGCCGGACGCATGGGGGGATTCCACCCGAGCTCGGCGCGCGCACGGTGTGATGCGAAGGGATTGTCCCGCGTGAGGAAGTCGACGGAGGCGCTCGACGACACGGGCGCCCCGCGAGGGCCGGAGCGCGAGCGAAGGCGCATTGCGAGCGTGAACGTGCTGCGCAGCAGCCAGATTGGAATGCGTACCATGCGGACCTGCCGCCCGAGCCCGACGCCCGCCAGTCGGAAATACTCGGCGACCGTCACGTCGAAGTCGTTCGCGGTGTTGTAGGCACGACCGCCTGCGGCGTCCGTCGTCGCCGCCCGGACGGCAGCGTCGGCGACGTTGGCGGCGTGAACGATGGGAAGCGTCGTCTGCCCTCCCCCGGGAACCGGGGCAAATCCGCGCGAGATGACGCGCGCGATACGGGGGGTGAACTGACGGTCCCCCCTGCCGTAAATGACGTCGGGCCTGATCGCCGTTGCCCAGATGCGGCCGGCCGCGTGCGCATCGAGCACGAGCTTCTCTGACTCACGCTTCGAGCGGGCGTACCACGCATCCTCCGGCAGCGACGGCAGCGGCGACTCTTCATCGGTGACATCGCCCGAGCGGTAGCGATCAGCGGCGCCGTAGACAGCGACGCTGCTCACGTGCATGAGTCGGGCGCTCGCGCTGCGGGCCGCCTCGATCGCGTTCCGCGTGCCGTCGATGTTCGTCGCCCGATACTCGTCCCATCCGCCCGATGCAGTCACCGCCGCGGCCGCGTGGAAGATGACATCGCACTCACTGGCGGCGCGCGCGAAGGTGGCGCCGTCGAGCACGTTGCCCTCGACGATCTCGGTGCCGCGCCCGCGCAACTGCGTTGCACGGGCTGGCGATCGCACGAGCGTGCGGATGTGCCATCCATCCGCGAGGAGCCGATCGACGAGGTACGAGCCGACGAGTCCCGTCGCGCCCGTGACGAGCGCGCGGGGCACTAGGTTGCGAGCGGCGGCGCCGTGACTCCCGCCTGGCAGTCGCCCCCATCCCACCGCACGCTCACCGTCGCGCCGAGGGCGACCTCGCGGCGAACCATGGCGAGCGCGACGCCGCCGAGACGTGGCGAGAGTGCTGCACTGCGAATCTCGCCGACGACCTTTCCCGACTCGGCGTAGAGCTGGGCGCCCGTCGGCGGTGTCTCGCGCGCGACAAAGCGCAAGCTCCGCAGGTGACGATTGACGTGACCGCGAAAGTGAACGCGCGCAACCGTCTCCTGGCCCGTATAGCAGCCCTTCGTGTAGGAGATCGCCTGCAGCTCCTCGAGATTCGCTTCCTGGGGGAGCGTCGTATCGTCCATGTCGATCCCCCACTCCGGCCGTCCTGCCTCGATGCGCGCAATGTCCCACACGGCGATGCCCGAGGGGCGCGCGCGTGCGTCGAGGAGGCGACGCCACCAACTCGCGCATTGATCCTTCGGGACGATGAGCGCGAACGCATCGACGCCGACATCGGGAATCCGCGTGACCATCCCACCCTCTCCGTTCGCACCCAGCGGCAGGTGTGCATAGGGATCGAGCCCCTCGAGGGCAGTCTTCTCGAACCCGATTGCGGCAGCGACGATGTCCGTCGCGCGAACGCCGGCGACGCTGAGGTCCGCGGTGGTCGCAGTGATGTTCGAGTGCGGCGCCGCGCGGGGGTTCAGGTACTTCGAGACGATGCCAGCCCAGCCGGGTGCAGACCGTGGACCCGTGTCGATCCACAATTCCTCGCGCCCCCGGCAGAAAATGCGAAGGTCGGCGACGATCTTTCCCTTCGGGGTCAGCGCGGCGGCATACTGGCCACGGCCGGGTGTCAATGCCTTCACATCGTTCGTCACGAGGCCGGTGATCATCTCGGCCGCCTTCACGCCTCGCACGCTCATGCGCAGCCGGTGCGATTGGTCGACGATGATCGCACCGGTCCGGAGCGTCGCGTACTCGAGCCCCGGATCGCCGTGATGCAGCACGACCTCCTGTCCCACGAGATCCACGATCACGGCTTCGTCCGCCCTGATCAGCGAGACAGTCACGCGAGCCGTTCCTCGGGACGAAGCACGACGCCTTCGAGTGTTCCAAGCGTGTGGCCACGGAGCGTCGGCAGCAGCCCCTCGGCCTGCATCGCACGGTGCGCTGGGAGGGCACCAACCGCGAGGCAGCGCAGTCCCGCCGCGCGCGCCGCGCGAATGCCGACGGGGCCGTCCACGAGCGCCAGCGTCGTGGCGGCAGCCACCGGGCGGAGCCGCGACATCGTGCGAAGCGCGAGGTCGTACTGTGCTGCCGCCGGCTTGGCGGAAATCGCATCATCGGCGCCGATCACGCACTCGAACGCGAACTCGAGGCCGGCGACCGACAGCATCGACACGGCTTCCCGGCGTGTCGCGCGAGTCACGACGCCGAGGCGCACGCGGCCGGCGAGATGTGCCACGAGCTCACGGGCACCATCGCACATGGTGAGGCCAAGCGCCAAGTGCTCGGCGAAGCGACGCTCTGCGCGGAGCGTGGCAAGGTCGATCGCGATCTCATCCGGTTCGATCGACGCCGTCGCGAGCGCGGCGGCCACGGCACTGCGGACGGGGAGATCTGCGTACGCCTCGTACGCGCTATTCGGGAGCCGAACCCCATCCTGTGCCAACGTCTCCTGCAGGGCACGCTGCCGGGAGCTGCGCGTGTCGGCCAGCACACCTTCGAGCTCGAAGAGGACCGCTTGGAACATGGTGGTAAGTAAACCGCGGGTCTGGTCTGCCGCCATGGTCGACGGACTGCACGGGCGAGCCAAGCGCCACTGCGTCGGATCGACCCAAGGTCTCAGTGCGACGCGCCCGGCCCGTGCCCGTTGGTCTTGGCGCGAGCGTGAACCACCGCGCGCGACTCGAGCGTGTCCACCGCGGGCGACAGAAGCGCATCGAGCTCGCGGAGCCGCGCGAGCGGCGAGCGTGACGCGAGCAGTCGCTGGCGACCGGGACCATCGAGATCGATCAGGGATGCGATCGTGAAGGACAGAGCCGCCGGATCAGAGGGGAGCGAGGGCAGCGGGTCGCGATCATCGGCAAGCGTGCGCGCGGCCCTCCCTACACGCTCGAAGGTGCCACGCAACTGATCGGCAAACGGTGTCAACTGGTCGACCGGCTCGTCGAGGTCGGCGTAGCTCGCGACCTCGCCGAGCAGATACGGACGCTCCTCCCTCACGATCCGACCGATGGCGAAGCGGTGCTCGCCGACGACGATGATGTTGGAGCGGCCATCGGAGAGTTCCTCCGCCGTCTGGATCAACGCGACGCACCCGATGTCGCCTCGGCCCGGACCACTCGATTCGTCGTCGGGAATGAACACGAGTCCGAAGCGACGGTCGGTCGCGAGGCAGTCGGCCAGCATCTCGCGGTAGCGCGGCTCGAAAATGTGAAGTGGGAGCGGCACTCCGGGAAACAATACGAGCGGGAGCGGAAACAGGGGGAGAAGGCGCTCGGTCACGTCCCAAGCTATCCCGCGCCGGAATCCTTTTCCAGACTCGTCGCGGGCGGTGCCACGACGCGGAGTGCGTCGCGCCACAGAGCGTACTCGACCCGTCCCTGCACCTCGACGATCTCGCCATCGACCGCGATGCGTCCGGTCCGGCGGGGAAGCTCGATCGAGCATCTGTCGACGAGAAAGGCATCGATGGACGGACCGCGCGACACGGATTCGAGCCCGCGCGCCGCTGCGGCAAGCGCGAGCGCGAAGAGCCGTGCGCCGGTTCGTCCCTGGACGATGAGGACGTGCAGTCCGCGTCCACCGCCTTCGACGCGGCCCCCGACCTTCGGCAGCTTCAGCTCACGCTCGCCGACGCCGACGAAGACGAGCGGGGTTCGATACCGGCGCTTCTCCCCCTCGACCTCGATCTCGACGGTGAAGAGGCGAAGGGTGAAGAGCAGGCGGACAGAGGCGACGAAGCTTGCGATCCAGTAGCCCAGTCGCGGCTCGAGTCGCTCGCGCGTCCGCACGAACACGACGTACGCGCCCAGTGAGCTTGTGTTGATGAAGAGCCGTTCGCCGGCGCGTGCGACATCCACGGTGATCACATCACCGGCAACAGCCAGCCGCGCCGCTTCCTCGAGGTCGAGCGGAATGCCCAGATCCTTCGCGAGGTGGTTCAGCGTGCCGGCCGGGACGATGCCAAGACTGACGTCCGTACCGGCGACGACGGAGGCGGCCCCGGCGACGGATCCGTCGCCTCCGGCGATGATGATGCGGCGTGCGCCACCGTCGAGAGCCCTGGTGATCGCCTCGGACAGATTCGCCGGCTCGGTCTTTCTTACCTCGATGCCGCCCGCTGCCTCGAGCGCTGCGCTCGCTTCATCGGCGTTCCCCGCACCAGGGTTGATGAATGCGGGGATCGTCATGGCAGGAAGACCTCCGTCAAGGCGCAGGCGTCTTCCAGGTCCGCGGTGTGTCGGTGACTGGGCGCAGGATTGCGTAGCTCACGAGGATCATGGAGAGCAGGATGAGGACGGCGATGCCCTGGCCGACCTTGGGTTCCAGCCCGAGCCCGCGAATCGTCACGCCGGTAACAAGCGCCCAGATGAGTGGGCCGGTCACGGCGGAGAAGCGTCCGACCATTCCATACAGCCCATAAAACTCACCGATGCGTGATGGCGGAGTGAGGCGGAGCATCAGTGGCCGGTCCGCCGCCCAGATGCCGCCCAGCGCGAATCCGGCAGCGCACGCAACGATGTACAGGGCGCGCAACGGAAGTCCGAGAATCCCCACCGCGGACGCGAGCAGGAAAATGCCCATCCAACAGTACAGCACGCAGTTGAGCGTCCGCTTCGGCCCGATGCGATCGACGAGCCATCCCCATGCAAATCCGCCGACCACGGCGAACGTGATCGCCGTCATCAGAATGAGCTTTGCCTGGTCCTCGCCAGCCTGCTCGGAGAGCCCGGTACTGACTGCGACGTTCACCGTGTAAAGAGCCATGATGGAGATGACGGTATTGATCGAATCCGTGTAGAACACGCGACCGATCAGGAATCTCACCAGGCCGGGATACTCGCTCCCCGAACGCAGCGTGCGAATCGTCTCGCTCGTGGACTCGCGAGCCATCGCCATGCTGAAAACGGGCCGCGGGTTCGGATTTCCGCGTTCCTTCACGAACAGGAAACACGGCAGCGCGAAGAGGAGGAAGAAGCACGCGATCATGAGGAAGAGAAACGGCTTGTCATCGGACCCGAACACCTGCTTCAGGCCGAGGCCGACGGCAATGTATGATCCGAGATACCCGATACCGACGCCGATCCCACTGATCTTTCCGCGATTCTCCTCGGTGCTGACCTCGGGGAGCATGGCGTCGTAGAACTGCAGCCCCGCCTGGTACGCCACGTTCGCGAAGATAAAGAGCATCGCCGTGACGTAGAATCCGCCGCGGGCGAGGAGGGCCGTCAGGGTCACGCAGACGAGCGTACTGGCGATGAGGAAGGGCATCCGTCGGCGCGCACGATCGGTCATCGCGCCGAGGAGCGGCGACGCGACGAAGATGATTCCCATCGAGATGGCAGTGATGATGCCGTAGACGCCGTCCGCCCGGTCCGGTCCAACCTCGTCACGTACCCAGAGCGAGAAGTAGAGGGACACCACTCCCATCGAGAAGATCGTGTTGGCGAGGTCGTACAGCACCCAGCTCACCACCGCCCGCCGTGGAACTCGTGCCGGAGCGCCCGTGGTCATCTCGTGTCCTCCATGGTTTCGATGCATGCAAGTCCGCCGAGTGGGCGACACCCTCCGCACGCGAGGAAAGTATTAACGGGGCGGCACCGGAGTGATGCGTCACGCTACGTAGATGAGCCATCATCGGAACGCAGAAAGGGTGGAGCCGCACAGGCTCCACCCTTTCCAACCCGTCCCGAATCATGCAGGACGTCCGGGTCTGTAGGCCGCCCCCCGGCTATGCCGTCCAGAACCCTGACAATGCCATCCCATCGGGTGACTCACGGAGCTTCTCGAACGCCCGCTCGCGAATCTGACGAATCCGTTCGCGGGTCACACCCATCAGCGCGCCGATCTTCTCCAGCGTCATCGCCTCGGAGCCTTCGGCCATTCCGTAGTACAGGTAGAGAATCTTGCGCTCACGCGGGGTGAGGTACTTCCGGAAGGCGCGATCGATGAACTCGCGCATCAGCTTGAAATCGGTGACCTCCTCGATCTCGGCACCATCGACACCGGCGAATCGCTCGCCGAGGGTCGAGGCTTCGCGATCGGAGCGGTCGATCGGGGCATCGAGGGAGAGCTCGGTGGCCGACATCTGCTTGGCGGCGCGAACCTGCTCCGGAGTTTCCTCGAGCAGGCGACCGATCTCGCTGTCGGTCGGGTCGCGCTTCAGCACTTGCGCCAAAACGGTCTCGGCGCGCGCCAGCTTGATCAGCTGGGAATTCTGGTTGAGCGGGATGCGTACCGACCGGGTCTGCTCGGCCAGCGCCTTGAGGACCGCCTGGCGCACCCACCAGACCGCGTAGGAAATGAACTTCACGCCCTGGTCGGGATCGAACTTCCGCACGGCCTTGAGAAGTCCCTCGTTGCCGATCGCGACGAGCTCGCTCAGGTCGAGCCCGTGTCCCTGATACTTCTTGACGTACGAGATCACGAACCGGAGGTTCGCCGTTACAAGCCGCTCGGCGGCCTGCTCATTCCCTTTCTGTGCCAGGCGGGCGAGGCGACGCTCTTCGGCCGGGTCACTGATCAGGGGAAGTTTCTGGATGTCCTGGAGGTACTGGTCGAACGCGGTTGAGGGGGAAGAGCGGAAGTAACCTTTGGATCTCGTTTCGGCCGCTTGCTGCATACACGCCCCTTACCATGCGGAAGTACGGCGGCAGAATGGTACGCCGCGCAGAATATCTGCAGGGACGGCCACGATAACAGCGGGCCCAAGGGCGGTCAACAGCGAGAATCCGGCATCGGCCGCGATCCGCGTGGAAATCATCAATTGTGATCGTCGCCCGCGAGCTCAACCGCCGTTCAGCTATCCCGTATCGCGCTTCACGGCGCGGGGGAGCGCGATCGCTGCCTAGACAGACGGGGGATTCCGCGGCGGCGGGTCGCGATGTGCCGGATCACGGGTCTTCGTGCGGCTCGTCGCGGTCAAAACTCCGATTCCGACCAGTGCGATCACGCCAGCAACGATCCACAATGGCGGCACATTTAGCAGATATGCCGCCAGTGCGAGACCCAAAATCAGGATGATGAAACCGACGAGGTACGTAGCGAAGGCAGACATGGCAACTCTGGTTCTGGTTGTCTGAATCGGGGGCAATTACAAGGCCAGCTTCACGTTGCGACGTTTTCAAACCATCACGGACCGGCGCGTTCCTCGACGACCTCCCTGATGAGGTCCTCGCCCACATCGACCGTCCAGCCGCGTTCCTCCCCGGCCATCCGTCCGACGGCAAGCGGAAGCGCCATCTCGATGACTCCCGCACGCGTTTTCTTGTCCCCGCGAGCCAACTCCAGCACCCGGTCGGCATCGATGCTCCGCGGCCGCTCGGTCGGAAGGTCGGCATTCCTCAGCACTTCGCGCAGCCCCGCGGCAGTTCCGCGCCCGGCGATCCCGGCTCGCTCCGCGAGCTCGGCCTCGAGCGCCATGCCGATCGCCACCGCCTCACCATGCAGGAGGGTGTAGCCGCTGAGCGCCTCGATGGCGTGACCGAGCGTGTGCCCGAAGTTCAGGATCCGGCGCCGTCCCGCTTCCCGCTCGTCGCCCTCGACCACGTCGCTCTTGATCTCGATGCTCCTCGTGATCAGCTCGGCCATTAAACGCGAGCGATGCCCCTCTGCCCCAAGCAGCGTCGCAAGGGAATGGCGAATCAGATCGAGATACGCCGCGTCGGCAATCATTCCATGCTTGATCGCTTCGGCCAACCCCCCTCGCAGCTCACGAGCCGGGAGTGTGCCGAGGACGGCGGGATCCACAATCACCGCCGCGGGACGGTGAAATGCACCGACGAGGTTCTTTCCGGCGGGCGTGTCCACCGCGGTCTTTCCGCCCACCGACGCATCCAGCATGGCCAGCAGCGTCGTGGGTACCTGCACGAACGGAATGCCGCGCATGTACGTCGCGGCGACGAAGCCCGCCAGGTCCCCGACGACGCCGCCGCCAAGCGCAATGATCGCAGAATCGCGTCCGTGCCCGGCGGAGAGCAGGTCATCCGTGAGCCGAGCCCAGCTTTCGCGCGTCTTGTGTGCTTCTCCCGGGGAAACCGACAGCACCGTCACGGACGCGCTCCCAAACTGGGCGACCACCCGCTCGACGTACAAGCGGCGTACCGTGTCATCCGTGATGATCGCATACCGGTGTGCCGGTGCGCTCGCCCTCGCGATAGCCTCCACCCGGTCGAGCGAGCCGCTCGCGACGGTGATCACGTAGCCGGCGACCGTCCTCGTCCACGGTCGTGGCGCCGCATCATCCCGGCCGCGGCCGGCATCGCCCGTCGGCGGTTTCTCCGGCGCGGAGTTCACCAGGTGACTTCGCCAGCGCCCGCTCGCCGATTGGCCAGTCGCGCGAGGACGAACAGGAGATCGGAAAGCCGGTTCAGGTACATGACGACAAGCGGCGGCAGCTCCACCTGCTCCTGCAATGCGACCACGCGACGCTCCGCTCGCCGGCACACAGTGCGGGCGACGTGCAGCGCGGCCGACTTCGGCGTCCCGCCGGGCAGGATGAAGGTCGTCAGTGGCTCCAGCTCCGCCTCTGCCGCGTCGATGGCGCGCTCGAGCTGCTCGATGCGCTCGGCGTCGATGCGGGCCTTCTCCAGCTGGCGCTGCATCTTCTCGTGATCAGGTGTCGCGAGCAGCGCTCCGAGGCCGAACAGGTCTCGCTGGACGGGAACGAGCACCTCGTCGATCCTGGGCATCATCTCCACGGCGCGGGCCATCCCGATCACCGCGTTCAGCTCATCGACATCGCCGTACGCCTCGACCCGTGGATGGTGCTTCACCACGCGCCCGCCGCCGAACAAGCCCGTATCGCCGGTGTCGCCCGTCTTGGTGTAGATCCTCATGGGAGCAATGTACGCCGCAGCGGTCGAAACCGAGAAGACCGCGCTACCGGGTTGGGCGTCTCACCGCCCGCATTCCCGCCCGGCGCAATCGCAACGACGAGCAGCCCGGGCTACAGCCCCATGATCCGGGCGATGAAGCCGCGCCGAGGCGTGCCGTCGGCGTTGACCAGCGACCGTCGCAAGTTCGAGAATGACGTCTGCTCGCCGGACACGCTCGCCGGTTGAAAGGTCGCGGGGAAGATTTCGGCAAGATGCTCCTGCAGCCGGTCCGGCGAGCCTTCCTTGCGCTGTGACGAGCACCACGCGTCGAGCGCGCGGCCCATCGCCGCCGCGCTCGGGCGGCGCGCGGGATCCTTGTCGAGCGCGAGCGAGAGGATGCCCTCGACCTCCAGGGCGAGTCCGGGGATGCGCTCGCGGATGTCGGGAAGCGGCGCGATCGTCACTTCGTCGATCGCGAGCTCGGTCATCTCCTCGGTGAACAGCGGCCGCAGCGTCAGCAGCTCGAACAGGACGACGCCCAGTGAAAACACGTCGCTGCGCGCATCGACGCTCAGCCCGAGCATCTGCTCGGGGCTCATGTAGTGCTTCTTGCCCATCAGCATGGGGCGGCGCTCGGCGGGATCCACCGATGTCCGCGCCTTGGCGATGCCGAAGTCAGCGAGCTTGATGTGGCCGTCCCACGATGCCATGACGTTGCCCGGGGAGACATCGCGATGCACGATGTCCAGTCGCCGTCCGCTCGCGTCGATGAAGTTGTGCGCGAAGTCGAGGGCGCGGCACACGCGGCTGATGATGTATGCGGCGATCGGCTGCGGGATCGGCGTCCCGAGCTGTGCGTGCCGGTCCACCATGGAGCGGAGTGTCGGCCCCTGGATGAACTCCATCGTGATGAAGTAGTCGCCCTCGATCTCACCCAGTTGAAAGATCTGGACGACATTGCCGTGAATGAGATTGGCCGAGAGCTTCGCCTCATCGATGAAGAGCTGGAGCCACTCCTTCTGGCTCGCGTACTTCGGGTGGATGACCTTGAGGGCGATCCGTTTCGCGAACCCCGAAGGCCCGAGTTGCTCGGCCTCGTAGACGGTCGCCATTCCGCCTTCCGCGATCTTGCGGACGAGGCGGAACTTGCCTGCGTACTCGAGATAATTGCCGACGAGATCCATCAGTGGTCGTCCGAGGCTTGCTTGGTGTGTCGCACGCAGGCGAGGTTTGTCGCATGACGCACGAAATCAGGGACATCACGATCATTGGCGGCGGCCCGACGGGCCTGTTCGCGCTCTTCTACGCCGGCATGCGCGGCGCCTCGGCGCAGATCATCGACGCCCTTCCCGAGCTCGGCGGACAGCTCGTCGCGCTCTACCCTGAGAAATACATTTTCGACGTAGCCGGCTTCCCGAAGGTTCTTGCCAAGGACCTCGTCCGCTCGCTGGCCGAGCAGGCCGCGCAGTTCGCGCAACCCGTGCACCTGGGCGAGCGGGTGACCGCTCTGGAAGAGGACAACCAGCACTTCGTTCTCGTCACGGAAAACGGTCGCTTTCCGACGCGTGCCATCGTCATCGCCGGCGGCACCGGGGCGTTCGCTCCCCGCCGGCTGCCGCAGGCCGTGGCCGACCCCTGGTACGGCCGCGGTGTCTACGACCGCGTGCTCGACCCGGAGCAATTTCGCGGCAGGCGGGTGGTGATCATCGGCGGCGGTGATTCCGCCTTTGACTGGGCCCATCAGCTCCTGATGCGCGACGCCTCAGTGACGGTCGTCCATCGCAGTGATCGCTTTCGCGCGCATGCCGCAACCGTCGCCGAGGTCACCGCCGCCGCGGCGACAGGGGATGGCCGGGCACAGATCCTCACCTTTCACGAACTGGCGGACATCCAGTGCGAGGGCGATGTCCTCTGTGGCGTCACGCTCAAGGACATCAAGACGAACACGGTGCGCGAGGTGAAGGCCGACGCGATCCTGCCGATGCTCGGCTTCATCAGCAACCTCGGCGTGCTCGGCGAGTGGGGGCTCCAGATCGAGCACAAGAAGAAGATCGTCGTGTCGAGCACCATGGACACGGGGCGCCGCGGGATCTACGCGGCGGGCGACATCGTGACGTATCCCGGAAAGCTCGACCTGATCGCGAGCGGTTTTGCCGAGGCCGCGACGGCGGTGAACCAGGCCGTGCACTGGATCTATCCCGACAAGAAGGTGGCGCCAGGCCACAGCTCGAACATGGCGGTGTTCGGGCAGAAGGACGATTAGCTCGTCGGGCGAATCCGACCTGCCGTCAGCGCTCCCCGCTCCCCGTTGACGGCTGCTGCCCATGCCGCGCCACGGCGAGGCGGAGGAACTCCAGGAGCTCATCGTCCGAGACCGAATCGAGCGTTCCCGCGGGAAGATGCGCGCTCGCGGTGCGACCGCTGTCGTTCTCGAACCAGAGAACGGCGAGAGTGATGGCTCGGCCCTTCTTGCTGGAGCCGTTCCGTTTGCCCGTCAACTGATAGGCCTCCGTGACCGTCCACGTCGTGCCTGCCGCATCAGTGATCGTGCGCATTGCCGGTTCAGTATTTGGAATCGGATCCTCAAGGTGTGGTGCGGCTCCACCGCGAGCAAAGTTGCCCGCCGTGATCCCGTTAGATGATGACGACTTGGGGTGCCCGGATGTAAATGCTTTCAGCGCACCAACATCCGTTTGTCGGCATCCGGAGACGGGTGAGGTCGCCCGCGGGGCAGGCGTGCCGGGTCGAGTCGCTGGTCGCCCTACTCGTACTTCACGCGCGGATCGGCCTTCGCGTAGGCGAGATCGGTAATGAGGTTCACCAGCACGAACACCACGCTAAGGAAGAGCACGGATCCCTGAATGGCCGGCAAGTCTCGGCGCGCGATCGCGTTGACCACGTAGCGTCCGATCCCCGGCCAGCTGAAAATCGTCTCGGTCAGGATGCTTCCGGTGAGATAATAGCCGAAGTCGAGGCCAAGCACGGTGATCACGGGGATCAGCGCGTTCCGCAACGCGTGGTGCAGCACGACGCCGCGCTCACGGACACCCTTGGCTCGCGCGGTCCGCACGAAGTCGCTGCCGAGCGTCTCGAGCATGCTCGATCGGGTGACGCGCGCGAGGAAGGCGATCGACCGAGAGCCCAGGGCGAGCGCCGGGAGGACGAGATACTCCCAGCTTCCGAAGCCGGAGGCCGGCAGCCAGCGCAGCGTCACCGCGAACACGAGGATGAGGATCAATCCGACCCAGTACACGGGGAAGGAGATACCGACGTACGCGACTCCGAGCGATGCCCGGTCGAGCCAGCCGCCGGGGTAGCGAGCACTGAGGATCCCGAGCGAGATGCCGATCACCGATGCGAGCAGCATCGCGGCGCCGGCGAGCAGGAGTGTGTTGGGGAATCGTTCGAGGATGTCCTGGAGAATTGGGCGTCGCGTGATGTACGAGTTGCCCAGGTCGCCACGCAGCACGCCGCCGGCATAGTGGGCAAACTGCGTCGGCAGCGGATCATCGAGGCGCAATTCCGCGCGCAGGCGGGCAATCGTCGCTTCATCCGCGCGTTCGCCGACCATCTGCAGCACCGGATCTCCCGGCGCGACGTACAAGAGGAGAAACACCACGATCAGGACTCCGGCGAGCGTCGGGATCGCCAGGAGGAGCCGCCGAAGGATCACCGCGGGGGTGGGGGCGGAGGCGGCGGCGGTCGTAGCGTGTCGGTGCGGACCGGCGGAGTGATCGGTGGGCTGACCGGCGGAGTGATCGGTGGACTGACCGGCGGGGATATCGGCGGACTGACCGGTGGGGTCACGGGCGGAGTGACTGGGGCGGGCCTCACCGGAGTCGTCGCGCGAGGCCTCGCCGCCGGTGGATTCGGCGGCGACGTCACGGGTGGAGCGGCTGTCGCCGGCGCAGCAGCAGCGCCCGAATCACGTCGCGGCGCAGGGACCGGGGCGGGGACTGGGGCGGGCCGGCTCGCGCCTGCCGCACCAATGCTCGCGTTCGTCCACCGCTGGCTGTTGAACATCACCGGCACCTGGAATCCCTGTACCCACGGCTGCACCGCGAACAGGTCGGCGGTGAAGAAGAGATACAGCACCGGAGCCTCGGTGAACGCGAGGGAATCCGCCTGGCGATAAAGCGCGATGCGAACCGAATCGCGCAGCTCACGACGAGCCCGCATCACGAGTTGATCGAACCGGGCGTTCGAGTAGAAGGAGACGTTCCCACCCGCGCCGGCGTTCGCCGTGTGCAGCAGCGGATACAGGAAGTTCTCGGCGTCGGGATAATCGGCCCACCAGTCCTTGAGGACAAGATCGACCTGTCCCGCGCGGGCGGCTTCGCGCACCGACGGCGCGTCACGCTGCACGAGCTTCGCGCGAATCCCCGCGACGGCGAGATAGTTCTGGATCGTCTGCGCGAGACGCGAGATCGTCGCATCCTGGGAATGCCAGAGCTCGAGCTCGATTCCATTCGGATGCCCTGCCGCGGTCAACAGCTCCTTGGCCTTCGCCATATCGAAGGAATAGCCAGGTCGCGTTGTGTCCGCTCCCTCGAGCGATGGAGGAATGACGCCGGCCGCCCAGCGCCCACGCCCGCCCATCATCTCCTCGAGGATCGTCGGCACATCGACGGCGTGATTGATCGCCTGGCGGATACGAACGTCCGAGAGAAGCGGGCGTCGGGTGTTCATCCCGACGTAAAGGAAGCGAAGCCCCGACGCCGACTGGAGCATCCGGCTTCGTCGCTCATCATCCCGCCAGCGGTCGGTCTCGCCCTCGGGCACGAACAGCACGTCTACGGTGCCGCTCTCGAACTCCGCCACCGACGTGCTCGCCTCGGGGATGATCCGCGCCATCAGGGAATCGGCCTTCGGGGGTCCGCCGAAGTAGGCCTCGTTCCGGGCAAAGCGGATGTAGTCGTCGTGACGCCATTCCACGAAGCGCCACGGACCCGTGCCGACGGGCTGTTCCCCGAAGTTCTGCGGCAGCGAATCGGGGACGATGGACGCGACAGGCATCGCGAGCAGCTTGATGAAGAACGCCAGCGGCTCGGCGAGCGTGATGACGACAGTCGAGTCGTCGCGTGCGGACAGCCCTGTGACCGTGCGTGCGGTGCCGGCCTTGAAGGCGGTCGCTCCGCGGATGGGCTCGAGGGGCCATGGCCGATCCCCGTCGGCCAGCACGCGCTCGAAGCTCCGGACGACGTTGCCCGCCGTGAACGGCCGGCCATCGTGGAAGGTCACCCCGCGGCGAAGGTGGAAGGTGTACACGAGGCCATTGGGCGAAACATCCCACCGCTCGGCGAGCGCTGGCTCCACGCGGGCATCAGGGGTAAAACGAACGAGCCCGTCGAAGACATAGGCCACCGCGCGCCCGGTCGGAACGTCGGTCGAGCGGGCGGGGTCCAAGGAACGCGGGTCGTCGGTATCCCGCGAGTCGATCAGGGTGCGTCGCGCCGGGGCACTGTCGGCGTCGTCGCCGCCGCGGCAGGCGGCCACCGTGACGAGGGCCGCGACGAGAACGTGCGGGAAGAAGCGGGTCATGTGTGCCACGGAACCCATCCGGGAGCGGGGTAGAGGTCGCCCGGAGAACCGCCGGACCGTCCCGTGCATTGTAGTTGACACGAGTGTCGTAGCGCGAGAACTTACCGAGCCCTAAGCCATGCGTCAATCGTGAGTTACCTGCTGTTCGCCGACGACAATGAGGACATGCGTCACATGGTTCGCGACCTCCTCGAGTCGTCTGGCCACGAGATCGCGCTGGCGGTGGATGGGCCCTCGGCACTCGCGGCGGTGAACGCGCGCGAGCCGGATCTGCTCATCCTCGATCTCAACATGCCGGGCCTCTCCGGCTATGACGTCTGTCGGGAACTGAAGCGCAATCCGGCGACTTCCCGGGTTCCGATTCTCATGCTGACGGCCCAATCGAGCGTCGAGCACAAGCTGGAGGGCTTCGAGGCCGGGGCGGACGACTACCTCCCCAAGCCCTTCGACGCGCGCGAGCTGCGTGCCCGGGTGAGCTCATTGCTTCGGCTCGTCCGCCGCGAAGGTGACCGCAACCCGA
>JANOCW010000442.1:0-3268 GCA_031412375.1 Gemmatimonadaceae bacterium
GGTGGTCATCAATACGCACCTGCACTTCGACCACGGCGGCGGGAATACCTATCGGAACGAGGGCGGGGAGGTGCTGCCGTCCTTTCCGAGCGCGCGCTACGTGGTACAGCGGGGAGAGTATGACTACGCGACGCACACCAATGAACGGACGGCGGCGAGCTACTTCCCCCCGAACTTCGAGCCGCTACGCGCCGCCGGGCAGCTCGACCTGGTCGACGGGGAGCGCGAAATCGTTCCCGGCGTCCGGGTCATCCCGACTCCCGGGCACGTTCCGTTTCACCAGGGGATTCTCATCGAATCCGCCGGCGAGCGAGCATTCTACCTCGGCGACCTCGCGCCGACCGTGGCGCACCTGCCGCTGGCGTGGATCATGGGGTACGACGTCGAGCCCCTGGTGACACTCGAGAGCAAGCGACGGATTCTCGCGCGGGCCCTAGCCGAGGATTGGCTCCTCGTCTTCGAGCACGATGCGGGGACGGCCTGGGGACATGTGGCGCACGATGGAAAGTCATACGGGCTGGCCCCGCTTGACGCCCCGCACCCACGGCCGTAAGTTTCGTCCTTACAATACGCTAAGCAGGCTGGCGGTGTCGCCGGCCTCACCCTCTGGCCCTCGTTTTCGCGAGGAGTGCTACAGGAGTCGAACGACTGCAGAGGCGCCCCTCATCCGGGGGCGCTCATCGCGCGGACGCCGACTTGGGGGTCCGCGCTTTTGTTTTTCCCTCGACGAGGAGCTCTGCTATTCAGGATCCGACAAAGCGTGTTCGCGTCAACCGGCAGATCCGCATCAGCCCATTGCGCGTCATCGCACCCGACGGAAGTCAGATGGGCATCCTGGACGTCGAGACCGCGCTTGCCGCGGCGCAGGAGCAGGGACTCGACCTCGTCGAAGTAGCACCAACCGCGCGCCCGCCGGTCGTCCGCATCATGGACTACGGCAAGTTCAAGTTCGAGCAGGCGAAGATGGCGCGCGTTGCGAAGAAGAAGCAGCATGTGATTCACCTCAAGGAGGTGAAGTACAGACCGGGCATCGACGATCACGACTTCGACACGAAGACGCGTCACGCCCGCCGGTTTCTCGAGGAAGGCAACAAGGTGAAGGTGACGCTGATGTTCCGCGGGCGGCAGATCGCCCACCCGGAGCTTGGCCGCGAGGTCGTCGACCGGGTGGCGACGGAGCTCACCGACGTCGCCAAGATCGAGAGTGAGCCGAAATTCGAAGGCAAGTCGATGACGATGATTCTCACGCCGAAATAAGCGAGCTGTTACAGTGCCGAAGATGAAGACCCACAAGGGCGCGAAGAAGCGCTTTTCCCTGACCGGAACGGGAAAGGTGCGCCGCCTGAAGGCGTTCAAGAGCCACATCCTCACGAAGAAGACGTCCAAGCGGAAGCGGCGCCTGCGTCAGGCGACGACGATCAAGACGCCGGGCGAAATCAAGAACATCAAGCGCCTGATCCAGGCTTAAGGGAGAGCGACCATGCCTCGCGTCAGATCGAACGTCGCGCGCCTGAAGCGCAAGAAGCAGGTGATGAAGGCGGCCCGTGGTGCCTTCGGCGCCCGGAGCAAGCTGTGGAAGGCCGCGAAGGAAAACGTCGAGCGCGGCTGGAAGTACGCGTACCGCGATCGCAAGAACAAGAAGCGCGACTTCCGCCGACTGTGGGTCATGCGCATCAACGCCGCGGCTCGACAGCACGACATGAGCTACAGCGTGTTCATCAACGGCCTCAAGCTGGCCGGTATCGAGCTCGATCGAAAGAATCTCGCCGATCTCGCCGTGCGTGAACCCGAAGCGTTTACCGCGCTCGCCGAGAAGGCGCGCTCCGCGCTCCCGGCCGCCTAGCGCTCGCACCACTCGGGCGCGCATGCGCCTGACGCGTCCCCGACGCGGAGCGGCGACGGCGTGACTCGAAGTCATCGTCGTCGCCGCTCTTTTCGTCGTACGCCTATTCACGCGTGACACCGACCATGTCCCTTGTCGAGTTCCTCGAGGCGGCTACCCGGCTCGAGCAGGAAGGCCTCGCGACCATCGGCGGCTCCGAATCGACGGACGCGCTGACCGCGGCGCGCAACACGCTCGTCGGCCGAAAGAGCGGACGACTGACGGCGCTCATGGGGTCCCTTCCGTCGCTGGATCCGGCGGACCGCCGGGAAGCCGGGGCTGCGGTGAACCGTGTGAAGGCGGCGTTGGAGACCGCGCTAGCGGCGGCGGCGGCGGGTTTCGCCGCGACGTCTGGTGGCGGACCCGATCTCGACTCCACAATGCCGGCGCGCAGGACGTGGCGCGGCGGCGCACACCCCGTGAGCATCGTGATGCAGGAGATCGAGGAGATCTTCCGTGAGCTGGGCTTCACCATCGCCCTCGGGCCGGAAGCGGAAACGCCGTGGTACAACTTCACGGCGCTCAACTTCCCCGCCGATCATCCGGCGATGGACATGCACGACACGCTGTACCTCGGCGACGGCGCGCTCCTCCGGACCCACACCTCGCCGGTGCAGGTGCGCACGCTCCAGCAATACAAGCCGCCGATCCGCGTCCTTGTCCCCGGCAATGTATATCGACGCGACTTCTTCGACGCCTCACACGCGCCGATGTTCGCGCAGGTCGAAGGCCTCGCCATCGACGAGGGCGTGAGCTTCGTCGACCTGAAGGCGACGCTGACCCATTTTGCGCAGCGGTTCTTCGGCCGGACCCGCACGCGATTCCGGCCCAGCTATTTCCCGTTCACCGAGCCCTCCGCGGAGCTGGACGTGGAATGCCAGCTCTGCGCCGGGAGCGGGTGCGCCGGCTGCAAGCAGACCGGCTGGATGGAAATCCTCGGCTCAGGAATGGTCCATCCCTCGGTGCTCGAATCCGCGGGCGTGAACAGCGAACGCTATTCGGGATGGGCGTTCGGCATGGGGCCCGCGCGTATCGCGATGCTGCGCTACGGCATCCCCGATATCCGCCTCCTCTACGACACGGACATGCGCTTCCTCGAGCAGCTGGCCCGATGAACATCTCGTACGACTGGCTCCGCTCGCTCGTCCCGGTGGATTTCTCCGCCAGGGAGCTTCGGGACCTGATCACGGCTCGCTGCGCGACGGTTGACGACCTCGTGGAGCTGCGATCGGATCTCGCCGCTATCGTCATCGGCCGGGTCGTCCACGCGAAACGGCATCCCAACTCCGATCACCTCTGGGTCACCAGGGTGGATGCCGGCGGAGCGGAGCTCGTCGACGTCGTGTGCGGCGCCTCGAACGTCCTGGAAGGGAAACTGTATCCGTT
>JANOCW010000443.1:0-2363 GCA_031412375.1 Gemmatimonadaceae bacterium
GCGGCACGCAGATGTAGGAGCGCGGGCCGAGCACGCGAAGCATGGCGAGGTGCTCCTCGTTCCGGGCGAACGCCTCGACCGCACCCTCCGGAAATTCCGGGACCAGCATCGGGGTCCGGGTGCGCAGCACTTCCGGGACGCCGACGCGTTCGGATGCACGATACGGAAACCGCGTCCAGGTCTCGCGCAGCACTCGCTCCTTGTCCGGATCACGGTGCGCTGTCTCGACACGGGAGATATCCCCGTCGTCAGTCAGGATGTCGACACTGCAATAGTCGGCGACGAACGGAATGCAGTGTCGCGTGATGCTCCTGAGGGTCTCGCGGTAATTGAGCGATCCGCTCAGGAGTCGCGTGGCCTCGTCGAGGAACACCGTGCGCTCGCGGACGTCGCGCCGCTCGGTCACGTCCTCGTGGACACACACCCAGTACTTGATGCCATCGTGGATGAGGGCCGTGATGCGCGCGTGGGTGCCGAATGGCGATCCGTCCTTCCGGACGTTGTCCCACTCGCCGGTCCACCGGCCGTGCGCCTGAAGCTCCTCGATCACTTCCTCGACGATCCGCTGATTCACCTCCGGGGGATAGGTGTTGAGGACGGTGACGTGTTTCCCGACCAGCTCGCCCGGCCCATAGCCGAACATCTGATCCTCAGCCCGGTTCGTGTAGACGATGATCCCCGCCTCGTCGCTGACGTTGACCCCTTCCCGCATGCTCTCGAGCACCCGGGTGTGCATCGTGAGCGTTCGTTCGATCTCCTTCTGGTCGTGGATGTCGGTACACGTCCCGAACCACTTCAGGATCTCGCCGGCATCGTTCCGCACCGGCTGGGCACGACCGAGGTGCCACCGATATGACCCATCCGCTCCCCTCAGCCGGTATTCGATCTGATACAGGTCACCCGTCCTCATCGAATCGGTCCACAGCGCGACGCACCGTGCGGCGTCATCGGGGTGAAGCACCTTGTCCCACCCCCACCCTTCAGTGTCGGCCAGCGTCAACCCGGTGTAGTCGAACCAGCGCCGATTGAAGTGGTCCAGCCAGCCGTCGGGCCGGGCAGTCCACACGATCTGTGGAATCGCTTCCGCGAGCGCACCCCGCTCCTCCTCGGCCCGCTTGCGGTCCGTGATGTCGAAGCACGAGCCGATGTATCCGACGAACTGGCCACCGAGCGTGAATCGTGGCGCGCCATGATCGACAATCCAGCGGTATTCACCGTCGTGCCGGCGCACCCGATACTCTATCTCGAAGCGAGCGCGCGCGTCGAACGCACTGGAGTAGCCCGCCACGCACGCGGCGAGGTCCTCGCGATGGATGACCTCCATCCACCCGGTGCCGAGGTCCTGCTCGAGCGTGCGCCCGGTGAAATCGAGCCAGGGCTGGTTGAAGTAGGTGCAGAGCTTCTGGGTGTCGGACATCCAGATGAGCACCGGCGCGGTGTCGGCCATCTCGCGGAAGCGCTGCTCGCTCTCGCGGAGCGCGACGGCTCCCTCCTGCGCGCGCTGGGCGGCTTCCGTCGCCTCGAGCGCCGCACGGGTTGCCGCATCGCGTTGCGCCTCGAGCTCGGTCGCCTGCGCCTGGAGCTTTCGGGCCTGGCCCGCGAGGGTAGCCGACTGGTCGGTGAGCTGCCCCCGCTGGTAGGTGAGCTGCTCATTCATGTTCTGCTGCGCGACCACGTCACGACGGAGTGCGCGATTCAGGAAGACGGCGAGCAGGAAGGCCGCGACGCTTCCGAGCGCAATCACCGCGAACGCGACCACGGTCCAGGTTCGCGCGCTCGAGAGCTGGCGACTCAGCGCCGCATTCGCATCTCCTTCCATGCTGCGAACCGAGGCGCGAGCGCTATCCATGATCTGCCGTCCTCGATCCATCGACAGCAGCGCAACGGCCGAGTCGGAACCCATCTCAGTTCGCAGCCGGATCGTCGAATCGAGGGCCGTGAGCCTGGCAGTCACGAGCCCGGCGAGCGCATTGATGCGCTCGGCGGATACGATGTTGCCGCGCACCGCCTGCAGGCGGCCGATGTCCCGGGCGATCTCGCCGGTCGCCGCCTGGTAGGGTGCGAGATAGGCCGAGTCACTGGTGATCAGGAAGCCGCGCTGACCGGATTCGGCATCCTGGAGATGCAGCAGCACCCCGTCGAGATGCTTCAGGGCCTCGATGGTGCCGAGCGCACGCGCACCGGCACGCCGGCCAGCCTCTATGGCAAGGATGCCGACGAGGCCGACCACCAGCACGAGCACCGCCGTCGCGATGGCAGCGGTGATCTTGTGGAGGGCCGACAACTTCATTCGTGTCCCCGAGGCGCCGGAACGGGCGAAGGAGCGGGTCTCGTCACACCGCCGCGATGCACTCGATCTCGAC
>JANOCW010000444.1:0-2689 GCA_031412375.1 Gemmatimonadaceae bacterium
AGCACGCGCACGGCGATGTCGCCCAACGGAATCATCCGTGACCGCTCGAACAGCTCGGCGACGGTTCGGTCGGTGAGATCGAGGAGCGAGGTGTGAAGGTCGATGGGCGGACGACGCAGCGACAGCGCCTCAGCCCGGCGCCGGGCGCGATCGCCGTCACTCGGCCGAACGAGGAGGTCGATGTCGCCGAGCGGGCGCAGGGAGGGGTCGGCGTAATACGTCGCGACGGACCATCCCTTGAGCAACATGGCATCGATTCCCGCGTCGCGCATGGCAGTGATCGCCGCGGCCACATGGCGCACGTTCACCGCCGACCGCAGAAGATCCGTCCGGTGAGCCCCGTGGAGAGATTCGAACCTTGGACCGTCGCGCCATCCAGTAGCTCGCAGGCGATGCCAGACGAGCGCTCCTGCGCCGGATCGCACGATGGCGTCGACGCAGGGCACGAGCTCCGGAGCAGAGATCTGAAGCGGGTCGGCATCATGCCGCCACGCACCGCGCAGTGCGCGTGCGATGCCCTTGCCGACGACGGGCGCACGCGGACGACCCGCCGTCGCGCGCTCCACAGTCAGGGGCACGTGCCGAGATCAGCCCCGATGGGTTGCCCCCTGCAGTTTCCGACGCAGCATGGCGGACCAGTACTCCGGCTGCACAGCGCGCCGGACGGCAGGCAACTCGCCTGCGCCTGAAGGGTGGTCGGCGCGACGATGGTAGCCACCGTCGGCAGCACCATCAAGCCGAACCCGGCAGCGGTCATGCGCCGAAGAAGGTCGCGGCGCGTGACGACGCGTGCAGGCGCGACCGCCCGAAGTCCCTCGATCAGTCGAGCCCCGTTCAGCCGCCGGAGCGCGTACCACACCAGGTCCTCGTCGGCGTTCGCTCCAGTCGCGCTGGCCACGCCCGCCATGATTCCCTCCACACCCGTCTGCCCATCGCACAGCCGCCAGACGATCCCCGCGACTCCGTTGAGGCAATGCGCCCTGTGACGCACGAGGTCGTATACCAGCGTTTCGCCGTCAATGTCCATGACCAGCAGCTGGTCCGTGCGCGCGCGCGGTAGCAGCGGTGCATTCACGTCAGCACTATTCTCCATCGACCTGAATTCCCATTCCAGCCAGCACATCGTTGGTCGGTGACGACTGCTGTTCCTGCGTTTCGAACGAATCGGCATCTTCGAACGAACCTGCATCAATGAATGCGAGCAGCCGCTCCGCCGTCGCCGTCGCATCGCCACGCGGGCTGCGATACGCAGGAACGCCGGCGAGCGTGCGCCCGAGGAGTCGCAGTACGGCATGCGGCCGGGTCCTGACGGCAGAGGCGTGCTCGAGGAGTGCCAGCATCGCCTGACCCGCCGGAATCGCTCGCGGCTCCCACGTGGCATCCTCCCGGAAGTTCGTGAACACGAGCACTCCCACGGGCAGCGGTCGCGCCCCCGTCTCCGCATCGAACACGGCCGCCGTGAACGGCCGCTGCCGCGCCCCGGGCGAGTCCCGAATCGACAGCGGCTTCGGATAGGGATGCACCAGCCCGTGCCGATCGATCACCGCACGATCGTCCGAATAAAATTCGGCTCCGACGCGGAGCAGTGCGGCAACGAGTGTGGTCTTTCCGGTGAAGGTCGCGCCCGGGAGCACGATGGCGCGGCCACGCCAGCCGACCACCCCCGCGTGCACGAATGCCCACTCCGTCGCACGCTCGGCGAGCGCGACGTGGAGCGCCGAGTCCAGCCCGTCGGCAAGCGCTTCGCGATCGAGGGTTCGCAACTGAGTGGAGATCCCCTCGTACAGGAGCGCGAATCGGCGCACGCCTCGCCGTGCCGCCCCGCCGCCGGACAGGGAGAACAGCACGTCGATGCCGTCGGAGGCCAACGGTATCGATCCTGGCGGAACTCGTAATGTCGCAAGCTCCATGAGCTCCGGGCTGTCTGCCCGAATCCCGATGCGCACGCCGAACTTTTCGAACGCAATGCTATCCGTCCACACGTGACGGTCGAGTTTCTCGAGTCACGTGGAACCTTGCTCCGGTGGGAGCCGAAACGGTCTGTAGATGGTCCCTCTTGGCCAGGGATGGCCGGGCTGCCTGCGAATCCGGGGGAGAGCCGGAGCGACTGTACTCTAATATTACACCGTATAGAGATTGGCCACCCCTAGGACGTTGTCAGTTCAATTTCGTAACAGAGATACCCCCCACGAACGAATCCGACACGCCTCACGTTTCTCTTGCGCCTCGCTCGCCCGGCGTCGACAGCGCATCGGCGAGCAGGTTCACGCCGAGCACCGTCATCATGATTGCCAGTCCGGGGAAAAGCGCAAGCCACCACGCGACACGCAGGAACCCGTGCGCCTGACCAGCGAGCAGCCCCCAGCTCAGGACGTTCGGGTCACTCAATCCGAGGA
Organism: Gemmatimonadaceae bacterium; assembly: GCA_031412375.1. Lineage (GTDB taxonomy): Bacteria > Gemmatimonadota > Gemmatimonadetes > Gemmatimonadales > Gemmatimonadaceae > JANPKQ01. Next base: position 2,397 of record JANOCW010000444.1, read on the forward strand.
ACCCCAGACTCGCCTCGACGAGGAGCACCTGCGCGAACAGGAGACAGAGCAGTACCACCACGCTCGGCAGAACGTTGGGCAGCAGCTCGCGGCCAACGATGCGCATCCGTGAGGCCCCCGCCGCCTCGGCCGCGCGGACGAAGGCGAGGTCACGCATGGCGATGATCTCGCCGCGCACCACGCGCGCGAGCACCGGCCAGGATGTCAGTCCAAGGATCACCACGATGCGATCGATCCCCGGCCCGAACAGCGCGATCGCGACGATCACGAGAAAGAAGCGCGGCAGCACCTGG
>JANOCW010000445.1:0-3853 GCA_031412375.1 Gemmatimonadaceae bacterium
GACCTGTGCACATGTGCGCAGGTCGCTTTTGTCATCGTCGAGCCCTGATCTCGATCAGTCCCGATCCGGCACCGGCGCCGCAATAACAGTCGGCTGGTTCTTTCCGGCGTCGAGATCGTTCCAGTTCATGATTGCGTTGAAGCCCAGGATGTACGTGCCCTGGGTCTGCCACCGCCAGAAGGGGCGGATCGCGAACATCACGACGTGGCCGTTCCCGATCGGCGAGTCGATTACCGTCGGGCGATTGGAGAGTACTTCGCCACCGGCGAGCGTGCCGGAGAGCAGCATGTCGTCCGCCTGTGCCGGAAACTGCATCACGATCCGCGGGCGCATGTTGTCGAACATCATCGGGCCACGAGCTGCCGGGGCGCCACCACCGCGGCCACCACGACCTCCGCCGGCAGCGCCCGCCCCAGCATTCGCCGGCTGCACCGCAGCGCCGGGAGTCCACATCGCGTTCGGCTCCCACGTGGCGAGCCGCAGCGGGTTCGCCATGGGCGAGACGTTCTGCCATGTTCCCGCCCCGCGTCCACCACCACCACCGCCCCCGCCAGCAGCGCCAGTCGCGCCACGCCCACTCACGACCGTCTGCGCTGCGGCGGTCTGACCGGCGTCGAACAGCGGCGCCTGGTTGAAGTACACGGGGATCTGGTTGTTCACGAATCCGTAGACGAGCGGGCTTCGCATGTCGGCGATGATGCCCCGCAGAATGCTGCCGCGCGCAACCAGGGGGCCACCGTCCGTTTCGACGCGAACGCCCGGCGTCAGGTTGTACTGCGGAAAGAGCATCGACGTGCCGCCTTCGGTGATCAGCGTCCCGCCCTGCTGCACGAACTCATACAGGTTCTTCAGGCCCTCCATCCCCATTCCATAGCGCACATCCGATGTCGAGTCCGGGTAGCCGAGGTTCGGCGTCTCCGCCGATTTCCGGTATGGCACGGGCGTGCCGCTGGTCGGCCGCTCGGCGCCGACGCCGGTCTGGCCGTGCGGGAAGACGATGACATCGTAGCGCGCGCGGAGGTTCGGCTCGCGCAGCTTCTGGTCGGAGAAGTACTGGAAGGGAACTCCATACGTCTCGAGCGCCGCGCGCACCCAGCCTTCGTCCTGCGTTCGCTGCCAGTTGTGCACGTAGCCGATGCGTGGAACGTCGAGGTCGTGGGATTTCACGCCCGGAGCGCTCCCGACGGCGACGGCGGTGAGGCCGAGCTCGCGCAGCACTGGCTCGAGCCGGCCGCGGTTGGCGTTCGGGATGATGAACGAGCCCGCGAGAAAGCGCTGGCCACCTGCCTCGAACGCATCCTCGGCCGCGCTCATCCTGACGTCGGCGAACCTGAAGCGCAGCGTCACCATGTTGTTGTCGCTGGTATGCGCGACGATCACGGTGGTGCCGCTGCCGGTGATACCGCCGGGCGCGCGGACGTCGGCAGTGACCGGGGTCATGCCTGCGGTCAGGAGCGCCTTGTCGGTGATCGGCGTGATGACGAGGTTGCGCATCATGGGGAAGGTCCAGCCCGTGTCATCGTACGGCGACGGATTCCCTGTCGGGTAGTTCTGCACCGAGAAGTACATGTCGGCGAGCGTGCGGTAGGGCTGGTCGCCGCGCACGATCCAGTCGCCCGGCTTCACGTCCACGGTGCCGGCACGGAACGCCGCGCTTGCGACGTGGAACTCGAGACCCTGACGCCGGAGGTCGTTGACCGCGGTCGCCGCGTCGGACTTGCGATGCTGCGTGGCGGGAATGACCCACCCGAAGGTCGGCCCGTTCCTTCCCTTGTTGACGGCGTTCTTGTTCTTGACCCAGTAGTTCTCCAGGTAGATGTCCTTGTTCCTTGCCATATGATTCAGCGAGATCAGCGCGGCCGACTGCTGGATGTTGGTGTTGTTGCGCGGGCCCCAGTTGATGCTCGGGAGGGCGGGGTTCGGCCGGAACCATTCGCGGCTCGTCGCCCCGCCACCCTGCACCACTCGATTCTGGGGACCGTACCCCATTACCTCATAAAAGCGGCCGATCGAATTGTGGCTGTGCGCGATGAAGAACATGTAGTTTGGCACCCAGCCATCGTAGAAGCCATAGGTCCACACACCCGGCACCCCGCGCTTCGTCATCTCCATGACATCGGCCTGGGCGAGCATCCACCATTCGTTCACGGTGATCGGGTCGATCTGGTCGTTGTACGGGCCAGTGCCAGTCGATGAGTAGAGATAGGTCGCTGCTTCATGCAGATCGTGCAGCACCGTCGGCTTCCACTCGATGAACGTCCGCGTGGTGTTCTTCGTCAGCGCCAGGAACTGGCCCATGCCGTCCCGGTTGTTGTCATGCTGCACGTACTTGCCCCAGTACATCAGCGGGAGCTGCGCCTGTCCCTGGCCGCCGGCGTTCTTCTCGTTCCAGGCCCACGTATCGACCATGCGCTCCCGGCCGTCCACTTCGATCACCGGCGTGATGAAGGTGATGACGTTGTTGCGGATCTGCTGGATGAAGGGCGTTTCCTCGACGACGAGCCGGTAGGCGAGCTCCATCAGCATCTCGGGGCCACCGCGCTCGGTGGAGTGCATGCCGCTGGTGATCCAGTAGATCGGCTTGGCGGTGCCGATGATCTCGCGCGCCCGGTCCTCGGTCGTCGTCCGAGGATCCGTGAGCTGCTCGAGCATGCCCTTGTAGCGCTGGAGATCGCGGATGGTGGCCTCGTCGCCGATCGCCATCACGACCATGTCGCGGCCTTCCTCGCTCTTGCCGATCGACCACATCGTCGCGCGGTCCGACGACTTGTCGATCGCATCGAGATAGCGGTGGATGTCCTTCGCGTACGTCAGGTGATTCGGCGTTCCGACGATCTTGCCGAGGAACTTGAGCGGCGTGGGGACCGTGCTCGAGGCAGGGAGATGGTCGACGAGCTCCGTCGAGATCCGCGCGTCCTGCAGATATTCCCTGATCTTCGCCGTATACTCGGCGTCGATGGGCTGCGGGGTGCGGGGCGGCGTCTGCGCGTGAACGACGACCGCGGCAAACGATGCGCCGAGGGCTGCCAGGATTGTCCGGGCGAGCCGCCGCGTCGATCGTGCGAGTTGCGACATTGAATCTCCTTGCTCTGTTGCCAGGGGGCGGGACACCAGCCGGGGTGGCCGGTCGTGGGGGCGGGGATATCCGTAGTACGCGCGGCTGATCGCTTTCGCGGCAGCGGGCATCGCGAGAAGGTGGGGGCGGCGCGCGGAGCCGGTCAATCCGAGGCTGCGTGCATGCGGTGCGGATTGACCTCGTCCCGGCCGCAGGGTAGGGTACTTTGTCACGCAAAGTGAGGAGCCATGCGATCGAACGTGCTGCTGTTCTTCACCGCGACGGTGCTCGCCGGCCTCGGCGGCGCAGTCGGGTCGATCCTGGGTAATGCGGGGGGTGCCCGCATGCTCTACATGGGCGGAGCCATCGGCGGCCTGGTCATGGCGTTCGTCGCTGCCCGGGTCGGGGTGTGGCGCGGATGGGTCCCGCGGGAGCACGCGATGCGGACGGCGCTATGCGCGGGTGGGGGCTTCCTCGTGGCCGCCCTGATCGCGGTGAACACCCTTTCGAGCCCGGTCGGGCCCGTGCTGAGTGCCTCGCTCGTCGGCATCGGTGCGGTGCTCGGGGCGCTCAGGACGTCGGGTGCCCGGCCGGAAGGGGAGGTCCCGCGATGACTGCGGGTGTCGCGGTGAATTCGCTCTGCGTGTCCGTCGTGTCACTGCTTGCCGGCGCCGCGCTGCTGCAGCCCCCGATGTTCGTGTCGGTGCAGCCGGAGCTTTTCTCGACCGGCGGGGCGTTCACGAACGCGTGGGCCGATCACGACGGCGACGGAGATCTCGACCTGTTCGTCGCGTTCAA
>JANOCW010000446.1:0-6797 GCA_031412375.1 Gemmatimonadaceae bacterium
GTGTGCGTTTCGCTGGCAGCCACTTTCGCCGGGACATCGGGTGGCGCGAAACCGGGCGACATGCCGGAGCTTCCTGAAACCGAGACGATCGCGAGGGACCTCGATCGGTCGATTCGCGACAGCGTAATAGCCCGTGTCGCCGTTCCGCGACCAGACGTGCTTCGCGGGATCTCGGCTCGAAAGCTCGGAACGCGCGCGGCCGGGGCCACGATCATCCGCTGCTGGCGGCGCGCAAAGCTCGTCGTGCTGGACCTGTCTACTTCCGAGCGGATCGTGGTTCAGCCCCGCTTCACCGGGGCGCTCATCGTGGACGACGGCACGCTCTCCGAGGAAATCCGCACCTACACGACGGTCGAGTTCACCCTCGGGGATGGCCGTTCGCTGCGATACCGTGACGTGCGACGCCTGGGAACGGTCAGCCTGATGTCACTCGCGCGCTTCGCCGCGTATTCGTCCACGCTCGGGACGGAGCCTCTTGACCAGGGCTTCACGCCGTCCCATCTATCGGCTCTTCTTCGGGCTTCGTCCCAGGCCGTGAAAAAAGTGATCATGGACCAGCGGCGGGTCGCCGGTGTCGGCAACATATACGCTAACGAGGCGCTCTGGCGGGCCGGTGTGGACCCCTCGCGCCCGGCACGGTCGCTCGACTCGCAGGAAGTCAGCGCCCTCCATTCCGGAATCGTCGATGTCCTGACCGAGGCGATCGCGGCCCGGGGAACTACCTTTCGGGACTTCCGCGATTCGCGCGGTGAACCGGGTGGCTTCGCGAAGAGCCTTCAGGTTTATGGACGGGGCGGCAAGCCATGCCCCCGGTGCCGCTCGCGTCTCGTGACGACGCATGCGGTGGACGGACGGGCGACGGTGCTGTGCATTCGATGCCAGTGTTGACCCGTGCGGGCCGAAACGCCACGTCGGATGCACAACTGGCGTCGATGCGGGCGAGCGTGTGCGCCGGCGCGACGGATCGTCCGGGGATCTACCGGATGGTTGCCGAGGACGGTGAAGTCCTCTACGTCGGGAAATCGAAGCAGGTCCGGACGCGACTGCTGAGCTACTTCCGCTGTTCCTTTCCCGGGGAGAAGGGCGGACGGATTCTCCGGGAAGCCCACAGCATCGACTGGGAATACACGCCCAGCGAGTTTGGCGCTCTGCTCCGGGAGCTCCGCCTGATCAAGCGGTTCCGGCCCCGTTTCAATGTCGCCATGAAGCGCGACGGGCGTCACTACGCCTTCATCAAAGTCACGCGCGGCACCGCTCCCAAACTGCTCGTTGTACGGGGTGGAGGTACGGACGACCACTCGGTGTACTACGGTCCGTTCCAGGGGGCGCAGCGGGTCTCCGAAGCGGTCCGCGAGCTCAACGACGCGCTGGGACTGCGGGATTGTTCGCTCGACCGGTCGATGGTATTCGCGGATCAACGGGAGCTCTTCCAGATCGTTCCCAGGACACCGGGATGTATTCGGTTCGAGATCAGGAAGTGCCTCGGTCCCTGCATCGGTGGCTGCGCCGAGCACGAATACCTGGAGCGCGTTCGGCTCGCTCGTGCGTTTCTCGACGGCACGGACGACGGCCCCATGGCGCTGCTCCGGGGAGACATGGAGGCGAGCAGCGACCGCCTCGAGTTCGAGCGAGCCGCGGTCCTGCGCGACAAGCTCCAGCGGCTGGAGATGCTGCGCGAGCAGTTCGCACGCCTGCGGTTCGCGGTGGAGACATTGTCCTTCGTCTACACCGTCCCTGGCTTCGACGGCGAGGACCGCGTGTATGTGATCCGGCGTGGTCAAGTCCGCGCCGAGGAACCGGCGCCCCGATGCCGCAAGGATCACGGCCGCATCCGCGAGCTGGTCGATGATGTCTTCCGTTCGACCGAGCGCACCTCCGCTTCCATACCGACCCACGAGATCGATGAGCTGCTCCTGCTCTCGTCGTGGTTCCGGCGTTTTCCGAGGGAACTCGAGCGAACCCACGACGCCGATAGCTGGCCGGCGCGCCGCACAGCCTGAATCGCGGTCAGTGGCGAGTCTCTTGCAATTCCCACCGGTAGTGGGCCGAAGTCGCATCCGTTCGATCGGACCCGGCGCGGCAAATCTCGATGGTGGAGTTGCAATGGCGACTACCTGGCAACCGACGACGCTGGTGCAATGCATCAGCCTCGACCCGTGGCTGACTTATCCCGGCTGTGACGAGCCGGGAGGGTGTCACGATCTCACGCTCGGTCGGATCTACGAGCTGCTCGCCATCGAGGCGGACGGAGCGTTCTATCGCATCAACGACGATAGCGGCGATGACTTCCTCTACCCCGCGTCCCACTTCCGGGTGGTCTGAACCACCGACCCTCTTCCAGTCGCCCCGAACGAAAGGCGTTCGTCAGGGTTGAAGTGCGATGAGCTCGGCGGTGGCGCGCCCAGCCTCGAGCCGGAGGAGCGCTACGCTCGGGAGCAGCTTGAACCGCCGCGCCCCCGCCGCCCCCGGGTTCACCACGAGCCGGTCGCCGTGCGCTTCGATCAGCGGGCGATGCGTGTGCCCGTACACGATGACCTGGGCGTCGTATGCCGCGAGCAACCTGTCCGGCTTCAGGCTTCCGATCTCGTGTCCGTGACTCACGTGGATCGAGACCCCGCCAATGTTGCGCTCGATTCGTTCGACGAGGCCAGGGTGTCCCGGCGGGTCCGTGTTTCCGAACACCGCCTGCACGGGTGCAATGGCGGCAAGCTCGTCGAGGATGTCGGCGCCACCGACGTCGCCGGCATGCAGGATGAGCCCCACCCCGGCCAGCGCGGTGAATACGTCCGCCCGCAGCAATCCATGAGTGTCCGAGATGAGCCCGACCGTTTCGGCGCTCACGCGTGGGCCGCCGTCGTTGGGCGGCCCGCAACCATGCTCACTGCGATCGCGCCCCCGTATGCAGCGCGGCGATTCCGAACGACAGCGACACCCAGCTCACGTCCGTGAATCCGGCCGTGCGCATGCGTTCGGCGAGGATGGCCCCCTCGGGAAATCGATCTACCGACTCGGGCAGGTAGCGATACGCCGTTGGATGGCGACTGACGGCGCGCCCGATCGCGGGAAGGACGTGGTGGAAGTACAGCCGATAGATGTCGCGGACCACCGGAAGCCGTGGCGTCGAGAATTCGAGGATCACGAAGCGCGCTCCGGGTTCGAGCACACGCAGCGTCTCGCGCATGCCGGCATCGAGGTCGGCCAGGTTCCGGATTCCGAACGCCACGATTGCACCGGCGGCACTGTTGCTACGAAGCGGCAGCGCCAACGCATCCGCCACGACTGGCGCGACACGCGACCGCGGTGACTTTCCGGCGCCGGCCCGCAGCATCGGCTCCGCGAAATCGGCCCCGACCACGGTTCCGCTGAATGCAGGCCGACGTGCGAGCTGTGCACTCACATCGAGGGTTCCGGCGCAGAGATCGACGTACGTGCCGCCGGGATTCCGCGACCACCGCAACGCCGCAATCGCGCGCGCGCGCCACCAACGGTCGATCCCGAAGCTGAGGAGGCGGTTCAGCAGGTCGTAGCGCGGCGCAATCTCGGAAAACATGCGTCGGACGTAGTTCCGCTTCGCGATTCCTCCCGCCGCTGCGGATCGCGCTTCCTCGAGCTCACTGTCGGTCGCCGGCATTCGGCGAAAGGTGACCGGGAGCATCGGATGAGGCAAGGAAGCGCTGGCCTCTCGCAGAGTGGCACGATAGCTTCGATCGGCTTCACCGCGGCGGCGAGTTTCCGCCGGGTCCTCGCCGCCCGTCATGCCGCCACTCCTCGAGCTCGCGAATCTCCCAGACGCGGACGTCGTATCGCTTGCCCAGCAAGGGCGAGAATCCGCCTTCCGTGAGCTTGTCCGCCGGTACGAGCGGCCCGTTTTTTCGCTCGTGTTCCGGATGGTTCGCGACCGGGAGACCGCCGAGGAGCTGGCGCAGGAAACGTTCATCAAGGTCCTCAACAACATCGATCGCTACCAACCCCAGTTCAAGTTCTCGAGCTGGTTGTTCAAGATCGCCAACAACATCGCGATCGACCATCTCCGCAAGCGGCAGATCGTCACGATCAGCATGGATGGGTCTCCCCACGCGGCGACTGCCGCCGAGGCCGAGGCCACGTCATTCGACGTAGCGATTCGCCAGGAGTCGGCGCTCGAGGAAATGGAGGCCAAGGAGCTCGGAAGCGAGATCGAAAAGGCCATTGCTCGTTTGCGGCCGGAGTACCGGTCGTGCATCATGCTGCGTCACGTCGAAGGCCGCTCCTACGAGGAGATCGCCGCGACCCTCGACCTCCCGCTTGGGACGGTGAAGACGTACATCCATCGCGCCCGAATCGAGCTTCGGGATGCGCTCGGACACCTGCGTCAGTGACTCGGCTCACCCTCGCTGGCGGCCTCCTTGCACTGGGCTCGTATCGGTCCGGAAACGCCGACCGGAATCCTGAAACCACCCCGCAGCCGGAAGCGTACGAACCTCCGGAGGCATTGTGAATCATCGACATCTACTAGCCAACGAATTCGATCTGCTCCTCGACGGCGACGTCGGGTTCGGCGTTGCGCCTCTCCGTGCGCACGTTGCGGCCTGCGATCGCTGCGAGGCGGCGCTGGAGAGTGCGCGCGCCGTGGTGCAGGCGCTCGACCATCTCCCGCATTTCGATCCGTCCCCGCTCTTTGCCGATCGGGTGATGGCGCGCACCCGGATCTTTCAGCCCTGGCACGTCGCCGCGCTCGACACTGTTCGCAACGCCGTTCCCGCCTCGGGGGCGGCTCGGATCATCGTGGGAGCCGGGGCGGCAACGATGGGGATCATCCTGACGACGCTCACGGTCTTCCTGATCTCGCGCCTCGACGCCCTCCTCTTCCTGGGACAGCTGCTCCTCCAGCGCGGGCGTGATCTCCTGCTCGCCGGCCTGGACACTCTCGCCGGGACGCTGCTCGGTGACGTGGCAGTAAGCGCACTCCGGGCGAGCGGAGGCACCGGGATCGCACTAGCGATCATCGCGGTCGTGGCCTCCGGGGCCCTGGCAGCCGGCGGGCTGCGCGCGGCTGTTTCAGCGTCGCGTCGGAACCGGTAAGATGCGGTTCTGGGCAGCGGGTGCCGCGGCGCTGGCGCTCGTCCTCGGCGCGGCGCCGGCGCTTCCTGCTCAAGCGTCGCCGGGTGCCCGGGGCCTGGACAGCGCGACCCTCACCGAGATCCGGCGCGACCTTCCGCAGATCGACCTGCCGGCGGCCGCCGAGATCACGCGCGGGGCGCGGTCGGTTCCCGCCGGAACACGGGTCGCCGGATCGGTTGCGACACACGGGGGCGACCTCGAGATCTTCGGAACCGTCGACGGCGATGCCATCGCGATCGATGGAAACGTCATCGTGCACGATAGCGGGCGGGTGGCCGGGGATGTGCTCGCCGTGCACGGTGAGGCGCGAATCACCGGCGCCGTGGCTGGCGCGGTCATGCGGCTCGAGGGGAACCTCGCCCCCGCGGCAGTCGCCGCGCCCGTGTCGCCGGTTGCCGGCGCGTGGCGGACGATGGGAATCACGCTCGGAACGCTGGGCATCCTCCTCGTGATGGGCATCGGCGTCCTGATCTTCTCCGGTTCGACGCTGGATGCCGTCGTGGAGGCGACGGAGGGCCAGCTGTCCCGATCCTTCCTCGTCGGGCTCGCCGGCCAGCTCGCTCTCGTCCCCGGACTGGTGCTGCTCTGCCTCGGGCTCGCGCTCACGATTCTCGGCCTGCTGCTCATCCCCTTTGCGATCGTTGCCTATGCGCTGGCCGCAGCCGGGGCGATGACGCTGGGCTTCCTCGGTGTGGCAGTCGTGATTGGCGGGGGCATCGCCCAGCGCAGAAAGTCCCGGCCCCTCACGGCGCGCGCGACCTCGCTGCGAGCGCTCATGCTCGGCGTGATCAGCCTCTTCGTGCTTTGGGTGATCGCCGCGGCACTCGTCTGGTCTCCCCTTGCGTCGGCGATCATGCGCCTGGTCGCCCTCGGTGTCACGTGGGTCGCCGTGACGGTGGGCTTCGGCGCGGTGATGCTCTCCCGATTCGGATCTCGCCGCGCAGTGGTCGGCGCGGCTCCGGCCATCCCGCTCGACGAGATCAGCTGGCAGACGCCGACGCCCGTATCGGGCGTGGCGGCGGCCCGGCGCCCCACTCCGGTGATGACCGGAAAGTCTCGATGATCCGCATGGTCGCCATCGCTGTTGTAGCACTGATGGCCTCTGCCACGCCCGCCCCATCACAGACATGGCGGACGCTGGATGCCGCCGGGACGACCACCGACACCGGTCCGGTGTCGGTGCGCATCGAGTACACGAGAGGCGAGCTCCAGGCACGCCCCGTCGAACGCGGTGGGGTCCTCTACGACCTGCACCTCCGGTACGACGCCGCGCGCGCACGACCGCTGCTCACGTTCGATACCGTCGCGCGATCGCTGGCAATCGGGGCGCAGGCCCGTCCTGATACCAGGGCGAGCACGGAGGGACGCGGCTCGGGTGACGCCGTACTGCAGCTCGGACGCGGCGCCCCGCTCAACGTCGCAGTGCGGCTCGACGTGGCGACGGCGAATCTCGACTTCGGGGGATTGTCGCTGCGATCACTGGCGGTGCACGCTTCCGTCAGTGAAGCACGTGTACGGTTCGACACCGCGAATGGATCGCGGATGGAGACGCTCGACCTCGACATCAGCGCTGCGACGCTCACGGCGTCGGGACTGGCCAACGCCCGTGCAGCGCGCATGCGCGTCGCTGCGCGGGCGGGAAACGCGGAGCTCGATCTCGGTGGGCAGTGGGAGCGCGACATGGAGCTGGAGATCGA
>JANOCW010000447.1:0-4406 GCA_031412375.1 Gemmatimonadaceae bacterium
GCGGCCGGGATTGGCGTTCGGCCGTCGGGGGGGGGCGGGAACTGCGGACGAGAACTCTGACGAGAACTGCGGACGTCAATCGCACACGCCAGGCGCTGACCGCTGAAACGCCTGCCGCCGACCGCTCAACGACTCAGAGACCCAGCCGTCGCGCGCGAATGGCGAACACCCGATGAGGTACATATAGCCCGCGCGCGACAAACCGGGCGCCGAGATGCCAACACAATCAGTTGCTCTTCTTCATGAACCTTCGTGCAACCCTTCATGCTCTTCATGTTCAGGCTCTTCCCGAAGCCCGAAGGCCGAGGATGCCGAGGTTAGTGGGACGGCTCATTGACGCGCGCCGGTGGTCATCGCATGTATGAGCTCCGCGCAGCTGTCGGCACGGCCGACTCTCGCGCGTCCTCCACCCCCTCGTTGTCCAGCTCCCACGGGTTCCCAATGCATCGTCGCCGCTTCCACGCCCTGCGCATCCTGCTTCTCCTGGCGCTCGTGCTCACGGCGGGCATGGCCGCCAGCGTTGTGACGGAGACGAGCACGACCATCATTCTCGTCCGCCACGCGGAGAAGGCCGCCGAGCCGAAAGATGATCCCGCGCTCACGCCGGCCGGCGAAGCGCGCGCCGCGGCCCTCATCGAGGCGTTGCGCACCGCAGGGATCACGGCGATTTACTCGACGCCCTGGAAGCGAACCCAGCTCACCGCCCGGCCAATCGCGGAGAAGCTCGGAGTTCCGGTGACGACGTTCGATGTCAAGCCGGGGGAGCGGAGCTACGGCGAGATGTACGCCGCCGAGCTGCTTGCGAAACACCGCGGACGGGTGGTGCTCGTCATCGGCCACAGCAACACCGTTCCCGCGATCCTTCGCGCGCTCGGCATGGCCGACGTGCCCGCCATCGCCGACGCGGAGTACGACAACCTGTTCATCGCCACCGTTCCCGACTCGGGCCCTGCGCGCGTCGTGCGAGCGAAGTTCGGCGCGCGCTGAGGCGCGCGCAACTACTGCACGGTCACCAGCGCGTTCCACTTGCCGTCGGAATGATCGTCGGTCGTGTGGTACAGCTCGAACTGCACGATGATCGGTGTGGTGGACGCGGTCGTGCGGGTGAACGTTCCGCTGTACTCGTCGGCAGCGCTGGGGGTGAAGACCAGGCCGATGGGATTGCCATTCGGATAGTTGACGCGCAGGTCGAAGCGCTCGGTGTCGTTCGCGTTCGGTTCCTCGGCGCCATCAGGGCCAAGAAAGGAGAGGGTGACGACGGAGTTGTTCTGGATCGTCAGCGTGCCACTCGCAACGCGGGATCGATTGAACGTGATCTGCGTCCCCTGCTCGACCTGGATGATCATCTGATGAATGTCGGGCTCGGGATCGGGGTCCATCGGATCGCTATCCGAGCATGCGGCCACGATTGCGAGGAACGCGAGCACGACGCCGCTTCGGAAGCCGCGCCGGATGCTGCAAGGGAAAGCCATGAATCCACTCCATGAATGACAGGAAGCCGGTAGCTCCCACGGTTGACGACTGTGACGGGCATGATACACCGACGGGGGCGGATCGATCAACGTACGCTCGCGCTGATCGCTGATCGCTCGGTTTTTCAGCTCTCCGCTTCCAGCTCTTCAGCTTCCAGCCGGTACCTCGCTCTTCAAATCGTCCGAGCAGAGGATGCAGCTCGCGACGGGAAACTGCATGCTCGCCGCTGTCAGCGTTCCAGTCGTGAGCCACGGAGCTCATCGGGCGCGAGGTCGGGTTGAAAACAACGAGGTGCCGGCTGCAAGCTGAAGAGCTGGCAGCGTAGAGCTCAAGCTCCCAGCCAGGGGTCGTTACGATGCGGGCACCGGCTCGCCAGCGACGACCCCCCGTCGCCGCTCGAACAGGTAGTACAGCGCCGGCGTCACGCTCAGCACCAGCAGCGTCGAGCTCGTGAGCCCGCCGATCAGCGCGAAGCCGAGCGCATTCCAGATGTTCGAATCGGGTGACTCGCTGAACAGCACGAGCGGCAGCAGTCCGGTGATCGTCACCACCGTCGTCATCAGGATCGGCCGCACGCGATCGAGCGTGCCCTGCACGATGGCCGCCTCCAGCGCGAGGCGTCCCGCCAGCCGCACCTGGTTCACCCGGTCGATGAGCAGGATCGAATTGTTCACGACGATGCCGCCCATCATGATCACGCCGATGTACGCCTCGCGCGTGAAGCTCGCATTCACGTAGAAGAAAAGCAGGAAGACGCCGATCAGCGCCATCGGGATCGTCAGCAGCACGCACAGCGGCTGGCGCAGCGACTCGAACAGCGCCGCCGTCACCATGAAGATCAGGATGATCGAGACCGCGAGCACGCCGTAGATCTGCTTCTCCTCCTCGCGCGAGAAGGTGAATGGGCTCTCACCGACCACCGAGTATCCATCCGGCACGATCGTCTCCGCAACGACCTGCTTGCGGATCCGGTCGGCCAGCTTCTGGGGCCCGCGGAACTCGTAGCGCACTGTGCGCTGGTAGCGCTGGTTCTCGCGGGCGATCGTGCTCAGCGCCCGCCGCTCCTCGATCCGCGCGACGTCCACCAGTCGCACTTCCTGACCGGTCGACGCGCGCAGCATGAGGCTCTCGAGCTCGAGCAGGTCGAATGTCTCGTAGCCGCCGAGCTTCGCCTCGAGCTCGATGTCCTCGCCGCCCAGCCGGATGAGATCCCGGCTCACGGTGCCGCGCACCGCCGCCGCAACCTTGTTCACCACGTCCTGTGCGGTGATGTCGTTCATCGCCAGTCGCTCGCGATCGACACGCACCACGAGCTCCACAGCCCGCTCGCCACCCCAGCCACCGGTCGCGCTCGCATCCACATCATGCACCCGCGGGAGCTTCCCCAGCCGCTCACCGATCTCCTCGGCGATCTCGCGCACCTTCTCGTAGTTGTAGCCGTAGACGTTGATCGTCTGGTTGCCCGCCATGCCACCGCCACCACCGGTGTTGAACGACTTCCCCGACCCAGTGACGCTCAGCGTCGGCCCCGCGAAGCTCAAGCCGTAGGCGACGAGCTGGTCGTACACGATCTGCGGAACTTCGGTGTACTCGAGCGAGTCGGGGAACGTCACGACGATCGACGCCTGCCTCGGCTGCACCTGGGTCGTGAACGACTCCACGCCCTCCATTCGTCGCAGGCGATAGTCGAAGTAGCGCGCGATCTCGTCGGTGCGCTCGAGCTCCTCGCCCTGCGGCATCCCGACCCGCACCGCGACCATGCTGCGCTGCCCCGCCCAGTTCCCCCAGCGCATCTGCCGCTGCACGTACTTGTCGAACAGGTAGTACGAGCCGCCGAGCATCAGCGCGACCACCATCGCCGACACCCAGGGAAAGCGCAGGGTGACCCCGAGCAGCCCGGCGTACGCACGGACGTAGAATGGACGCTGCCGTTCAGCGGCATCCACCGACCGCAGGTCACGCTCGGCGCTTCGCGCGCGCAGCAGCCTCGCGGCGAGCGCGGGAATGAAGGTGAATGCGACGAACAGGCTCGCCACCTGGCTGAACCCGACGATGATCGCGAGCGGGAGGTAGAAGATCCGCAGCTCCCCCTGCAGGTAGACGAACGGGATGAAGACGACGATCGTCGTGAGCGTTCCCGCCAGGATCGCCAGCACCACCTCACGACTCCCGTGTTGGGCGGCGTATTCCGGTGATTCGCCGAGGCGCCAGCGGCGATAGATGTTCTCGAGCACCACGATCGCCGTATCCACGACGATGCCGAATCCCATCGCGAGCGCCATCAGGCTCAGCACGTTGAGCGTGTAGCCAACGGCGTACATCAGGTTCAGGGTGATCAGCACCGAGAAGGCGATCGTCGAGAAGACGATGAATGCCGAGCGGAACGACTGGAGGAAGAGCAGCAGGACGACGAAGATGATCGCCGCCGACATCAGCGACCGGTTCCGCAGGTCGGTGAGCTGCGTCTTGATCGCCTTGCTCTCGTCTGTCTGCAGGATCAACCGCACGCCCTGCGGATGCAGCGCCTGGAGCGAATCCACTCGCGCCTTTACCCGGTCGGCGATCGCGACGGCGTTCGTGCGCGGCTCCCGGGTCACGCCGAAGCTCACCGCGGGAAAGCCATCGATCCGGTCGTAGCGAGTGGGCTCGCGAAAGGTGTCGTACACTTCGGCCACGTCGCTCACCCGGATGATCCGCCCGCCGTTCGAGAGCAGGATCACCTTGCGCAGGTCGACGAGCGAGTCGGCGCGCTGCCGGATGACAACCGTCCGCACGAGGTCGCCTTCCTGCACCGAGCCGACCTCGCGCCAGAACTCGACGTCGCGCAACGCCTGGGAAATGGCGGCGGGCGTCAGGCCGAGCGCCGCGATCTTCGGCTCGTTCATGACGAGGACGATCTGGCGGCGGGACTGCCCGTAGATGTCCACCGTGGA
>JANOCW010000448.1:0-7725 GCA_031412375.1 Gemmatimonadaceae bacterium
GGTCGCCGTCGAGACGGGCGCCGGCGAGTCAGCGCACTTCACCGACGCGAACTACCGCGATGCCGGAGCGGCGATCGTCCCCGATGCGCGCTCGGTCTGGAACGGTGCCGACATGATCGTCAAGGTCCGGGCGCCCGAGACGACAGCCTCCGGCGAACACGAGGCGGATCTCCTCCGGGAAGGAGGCTACCTGATTGGCTTCCTCTGGCCCGCGCAGAATCCCGACCTGCTGAAGCGACTCGCCGCGCGTCGGGTGACGGCACTCTCCATGGACGCCGTGCCGCGCATCTCGCGCGCACAGAAGCTCGATGCCCTGTCCTCGATGGCGAACATCGCCGGCTACCGGGCGGTGATCGAGGCGGCGAATCACTTCGGCAGATTCTTCACGGGACAGGTCACCGCCGCGGGGAAAGTCCCGCCGGCAAAGGTCATGGTCATCGGGGCCGGCGTCGCCGGCCTCGCGGCGATTGGGGCGGCGACCGGCCTCGGCGCCATCGTGCGCGCGTTCGACACCCGGCCCGAAGTGCGCGACCAGGTGAAGAGCATGGGGGGCCAGTTCCTCGAGGTGGACATCGAGGAGGAAGGCAGCGGCCATGGTGGCTACGCCAAGGTGATGAGCGAGGCGTTCATCAAGGCCGAGATGGCGCTGTTCGCGCAGCAGGCGAGGGAAGTCGACATCATCATCACGACCGCGCTCGTTCCCGGAAAGCCCGCGCCGAAGCTCATCACCGAGCCGATGGTCGAATCGATGGCGCGCGGCAGTGTCATCGTGGACCTCGCGGCGGAGCAGGGAGGCAACTGCGCGCTGACGGTCCCGGGCGAAGTCGTCGTCCGACACGGCGTCACCATCATTGGATATACCGACCTGCCGAGCCGTCTTCCGGCCCAGTCGAGCCGGCTCTACGCCACCAACGTCCGTCACCTGATCGCCGAGCTCTGTCCGACAAAGGACGGAACCCCGGTCGTAAACATGGCGGACGAGGTGATTCGCGGCGCCACGGTGGTGAACCAGGGAGCGGTGACCTGGCCCCCACCGGCACCGGTGGTCACTGTGCCGGCGCGCAAGCCCGTTGCCGGGACACCGGTCGTGAACACTGCCATCTCGGCGAAGCAGGATCCTCGGCCGGGAGTGGGCTCGGCCGTCGCTCTGATCGTCGGGACGGCGGCGTTCGTCGGCATCGGTGCAGTCGCGCCGCCCGCGTTCCTGACGCACTTCACGGTGTTCGTGCTGGCCTGCTTCATCGGCTACAAGGTCGTGTGGAGCGTGACGCCGTCGCTGCACACACCACTGATGAGCGTCACCAATGCGATCAGCGGCATTATCGTGATCGGGGCGCTGCTCGAAGTCTCAGGGCCGTCCACGAGCCTCGTGACGATCCTCGCCTTCATCGCGATTCTCATCTCGACGATCAACATCGCGGGTGGATTCCTCGTGACCCAGCGCATGCTCAAGCTCTTCCGGAAGTAGGAGAACAGGCGCATGTCAGCCGGCATCACATCCGCCGCGTACCTCGCGGCCAGCGTGCTGTTCATCCTCAGCCTCGGCGGGCTGAGCAGGCCCGAGACGGCACGTCGCGGAAACAGCTACGGCATGGTGGGAATGGCGATCGCCGTGCTCGCTACCGTGATGATGACGCGGGTGACGGGCTACACCGCCATCATCGCCGCGATGGCGATCGGGGCGACGGTCGGGATCGTGATCGCGAAGCGTGTCGTGATGACGGACATGCCGCAGCTCGTCGCGATGTTGCACAGCTTCGTCGGCCTCGCTGCGGTGCTCGTCGGTTTCGCGAGCTATCTGGACCCCGCCAACCAGATGACCGGCGTCGAGCGCTCGATCCATGATGCCGAGATCTATATCGGCGTACTGATCGGTGCGGTGACCTTCACCGGGTCGATCATTGCCTTCGGCAAGCTGCAGGGCATCGTGCGCAGCAATCCCCTGATCCTGCCGGCGCGCCACTGGCTGAACCTCGGTCTCCTCCTCGTGAGCGTGTGGCTGGCATGGCGGTTCGTTGGCGCGGATCACGGCGATGGGCTGCTGGCACTCTCGGCGATGACGGTGCTCGCGTTCCTGTTCGGCATCCACATGGTGATGGCGATCGGTGGCGCCGACATGCCGGTGGTCGTCTCCATGCTCAACAGCTACTCGGGATGGGCCGCTGCCGCGACCGGATTCATGCTGTCGAACGACCTGCTCATCGTGACGGGTGCACTGGTCGGCTCGAGCGGCGCGATCCTCAGCCACATCATGTGTCGCGCAATGAACCGCCACTTCCTGAGCGTCATCGCCGGCGGCTTCGGCGAGAGCAAGGGCGCGGCGCTCGCGGTGGGTGTCGGTCAGGAAGTCGTTCCGGTGACCGCCGAGGAAGCTGCGCAGATCCTGCGCGACGCCGAGAGCGTGGTGATCGTGCCAGGGTACGGCATGGCGGTCGCGCAGGCGCAGTATCCCGTGTACGAGATTACCCGCAAGCTGCGTGAGGACGGCGTCAACGTCCGCTTCGCGATTCACCCGGTCGCGGGCCGGATGCCCGGCCACATGAACGTCCTCCTCGCCGAGGCGCGCGTGCCCTACGACATCGTCCTCGAGATGGACGAGATCAACAAGGAGTTCCCGCACACGGACGCGGTGCTGGTCATCGGCGCGAACGACATCGTCAACCCGAGCGCCGAGACCGACCCGAACAGCCCGATCGCTGGCATGCCAGTGCTCGAGGTCTGGAAGGCGAAGACGGTGATCGTCATGAAGCGCAGCATGGCCACCGGCTATGCAGGCGTCGACAATCCCCTGTTCTTCGAGGAGAACACCCGGATGCTGTTCGGTGATGCGAAGAAGAGCGTCGAGGCGATTCAGGCTGCGTTGTGAGGCCGGGGTGAACGGCGGTACAGCCTGAACATGAAGGGCATGAAGGGTTCATGAAGCTGCATGAAGAACGGCAACTGCATGGTTTGCATCTCGGGTTACAGGACGAAGCTCAAGAGGCCGTCCATGAGGCGGGGCTGGGTGAAGTTCATGAGGTAGCCAATCCGTACCCCGGTGAACTTCATGTAGGTGAGCAGTTGATACTTGTGAACATCCGCGAACGTCGCGACGCTCTTGATCTCGATGAGAACCTGATCGTCGACCAAGAGGTCGATGCGGTACGCTGACTCGACGCGCAGACCTTTGTAGTCGATCGCCAGCGGCTGCTCCACGGCGACGCGCATTCCCCGCAAGCGAAGCTCGTGTGCGAAACAGCGCCTATAGGCCGACTCCAACAACCCGGGCCCCAAAATTCGATGAACTTCTATCGCACAGCCAATGACGCGATTGGAGAGGCCGGAGAAGTCTCGAGTGCGGCCTCGAACCCCGTGTCCGGATTTTTCATCAATCATTTCAGTTCCTTCATGAATCTTCATGGACCCCTTCATGCTCTTCATGTTCAGGCTCTTCCCAACGCCTGAATGCCGAGGATGCCGGCCAGCCAGGGCGCACCGATGACCCGGCCCGCCACGATGACCTCTCGTGGCGGGCCGATCGACATCCTCTCACCGCGCCGAGCGCCCCCAAACGACCTCGGCTATTGCATCAGTCCTCAAGGCGGGTTACATCCGCCCGCGTCCGGTTCACACTATTTCTCGGAGGAGCTATGCGGATCAGTCGCGTGTTGTTCTCGATCGTGAGTCTGGTGGCGCTTGCGGCATGCGCCAAGGGCGCCGAGGACGGGGCAATGACGGAACGGGAGAGCCCCGGAATGCTCGCCACGGCGCCGGACCCGGCGGCCGTCCGGCGGGCAATCGACTCGGCGAACGCCGCCCTCACGGACGCGTTCTCGAAGGGCGATGCGATGGCGCTCGCTGCGCACTACGAGTCCGACGGGGCGATCATGATGCCGAACGGCCCGGCGTGGAAGGGACGCGCGGCGATCGAGGAGAACGGGAAGGGCATGTTCGGTGAGATCGCCCTCAGCGACATGAAGCTCACCACCGAGGACGTCGTCGTCAGCGGAGACCTCGCCGTCGAGACGGGGACCTACGCCCTGAAGGTCACCGAGAAGGGCGGAAAGGCCGTCCCGGACAACGGCAAGTACATCGTGGTATGGCGCCGGCAGGCCGATGGCTCGTGGAAGATCCACCGCGACATCTGGAACACCGACATCGCGCTCAAATAGGCGGCCACGGCGCGCACGCGACCGGCTTGCGCGCTCGGCTCCTCCCCCACGGATCTTGAACGCGGGTGTCGCTCAATCGCCATCCTTTCGGCAGGTGGCGAGGATCTCTTTCTTCACCGCGCCGGGGTTCTCGATCGTGCGGTAGAAGTCGGCGATGTACCGCCGCGCCCACTCGACGTATTTCGTGTCGAGGCCCTCGCGCGGCGCGTACAGCGCCTCGATGGCCGCGCGGCGTTCCCGGAATCGCTCGATCGCTGGCGCAAGCTCCGACGGGGCGACGCAGGGGCCCGTGTAAAGGCGCTCCTGCACCGTCTTGATGGGAAGCCGATAGTCGGGCTTCGCGTAGCGGGTCGACACCAGTCCCGCATGGTCGAAGTCGTACGCCATCGGCAGGTAGGTCATCTGCGGCATCTGGATCATCCGGATGTTGTGCAGCGCGTACAGTGACCAGTCACTGTTGCCGATCGCATACTCGAACAGGGCGACGAGCGCCAGCTGCGCCGCATCGACGTCGGCGAAGACGGCGCGGCGCAGCGGCGAGATCACGCCGCCGACGCGCTTCGCCGCATCGTCCTCGTCTTCCGTCAGCAGTCCCCACGTGGTGAACGCACGGCCGGGAGCCGTTGCGTCCACGTAGGTGACCCGCGCCAGGCGCGCCCGCAGGCTCACATCTGTGAGGAGACTGTAGATGCGGTAGATCAGGTACTCCCGGACGACGTATTCCTCGTACTCGCGCTCGCCGCCGCGGCAGTGGGTGCCGAGCTTGAGCCCGCCCTGCCCCTGCAGTGGTGTTCCGCGCGGGACCCCGTCAGCGAAGTTGAGCTTGATCGGGGGGAAGTCACAGATGGTCTTCTTCAGCCGGAAATTGCCGCGCGGGTTGACCTCGAGCTCCAGTGTCCTCGGTGTGCCCGCCGAGTCCGCGACGGTGAGCTTCGCCGGGAATCGCTCGGTGCTCAGCGTGTCGCGGTTACGGAAGACGCGCTTGAAGTCGGCCGTGAGCGTGAAGGCCAGCGGGGTCGAGTCGCCGAACAGGCGCGTCGCGCGCCGCGACGCCACCTCCGCGGCGCGCCTGGCGGCAGCGACGACGCTGTCCGGCGGAACGTAGCCGCCCGTGGGTGGCTCCTGGGCGCGCGCCGCGAGGAGGGGAAACACGACGATCAGCAGAATGGCACGCAGCATGGCAACCAGCCTGGCCAGGGTTCTCGCGAGAGCCTACGCCACCGGGGGCGTCACTGTCTCGGACTTCGCATACAACGTGAACGGCGCTCCATCGCGCTCGATCGCCGCGAGGAGCTCGGCGAGGGATCGTGACTTCCGCACGGCGACGAGGTATTCGAGGACCATCCCATCGTCACCGTTCTCATTGGCCCCCTCGAAGGTCCACCGTCGGCAATGCGATTCAATGATCGGCTCGATGACTTCCCGTGCGGCCGCATCGTCGGACACTGCGATCGACAGCTTGTCGCTGAACCGCCCGCGTGCGGGGGCGACATCCGGCCCCGCCTCCGATCGCCGGCGCTGCACGCGCGACTCGAGCGCATCGAGCTGCGCGGGCGCCATCGCCTGAAGGACCTCGCGATCGATGCGCGCAACGAACTGGCTCGTGCGATTCGCGATGGCCATGGCGCGGTCGAGCTGCCGACGGGCGCGTTCGTCCTCCAGTCCCGGGGGCATGCTCGCGAAGTCGGTGTACCAGAGCAGGAGGACGCTGACGACGAACAGCACCGACAGCATGGCTGCCGCGTCGACCTGCACGCCGGCAGCAAGCCCGAGGCCTGTCGCGAAGAAGATGAATACCGCGTCCTTGCTGTCGTCGAGTGACGTGCGGAAGCGAACGGCGGCGACGATGCCGGCGAGGGCGAACGCAAGTGCGACGTTGCTCTTGACGAGGACGACGATGCCGGAGACGACGACAGGAAGCAGCACGAGGCTCTGCACGACACTCTGCCGGTAGCCCTTCTTCTGCCGCGTCCACATGTACGTCCAGGCGACGGGCAGCGCGAGCGCAAATGCCGCGATGACCGCGACGGCGACGACCCACGCCGCGGACAGCCCAGGAACGGTGACGGGAAGCCCGGCCCTCAGGAAGTCGCCGCCCGCCGCGCCCGGGTTGCCGATCGTCAGTGCCCGAAAGGCCTGCCGACCAACATCCAGGGCAGCCTGGGGCAGCACGCGAACGGCGAGCACTCCGGCAGCGGCGATCGCTCCGTAGTACAGGACGATGCGAGCGATCACGTTGTGCGCCACCATCTCCCGCACATCCCAGCGGTGGCTCATGGGAACGGGTCTCGAGTCGCCAGCAGTAGTGAAGCCCCGGAGCATCCACCTGTGCGCTCCAGCCGGGACGATGGTAACACCAACGGGTCGAGATGGCGACCGTCGGTGTCGCGTATCAGCGCAATCGGCCGAGCACCCGTTCGATCTCCGTGCACGCCACGCCGACGCCGTCTTCCGCCTGCACCCGCCCGGCGACATCCGCCGCACGGGTCGCCACCAGGGGATCGTCGAGCAACGCCCGTAACGCCTGTAAAACGCGCGGGCCCTTGTATTGTCGCGGATACATCGTGCGCGACACGCCGAGCTGCTCGACGCGGTACGCGTTGTCTGGCTGGTCGTGGGAGTACGGAACGACGAGCGTCGGCCGGCCGGCACGCAACGCCTGCGCTGTCGTTCCCGCACCGCCCTGATGCACCACCGCCGCCGCTTGCGGGAAGAGCGTCGAGTACGGCGCGTACGAACAGACGCACACGTCCTCGGACGGCGGGCCTTGCGGGCGGTTGCGCGGGTCGTGGCCGATCAGCAGTACGGCGCGCATGCCAAGCCCGCGGGCAGCCGCCGCGCTTTCCTCGTAGAAGCGACCTGCGGCCCCGACGGCCGACGTCCCGAGCGTAAATACCAGTGGCGCCGGCCCACGCGCCAGGAACTGCGCGAGCTCGGGAGTCCCGCCCTCGCCGACTCCCGCACCATCGTAGAAGATGTTGCCCGTGATGCAGCTGTCCGGCGGCCAGTCGGGTTGGGGAGCGGCCAGCACGCGCGAGAACAGCGCCAACACGAGATGTGGCGAATGCTGCCCCTCGAAAACCGGGTCCTCGGTCTCCGGCAGCCCGAGCTCCGATCGAAGCGCCCGGACTGGATCGGCCCAATGGCGAGCGACGACCTTTGCCATGTGAATGAGCGACCGGGTCGCCGTGAGACCGAGGTGGCGTGCGGCATGTGCCCGGGGCGCGGGGGCAAACACGGGCAGGTCGTGTGCGGAGAAGAACGACATCGGGGCGAGCACCGTCGAGATCCACGGGAGGCCTCGTTCCTCCGCCACGAGGCGGCCGGCAAACGTCAGAGGATGCGTCACGAGCGCGTCCGCACCGTCGGTCGCTGCACGAAGGTCCGCATGCGTTTCCCGAAGGTTCCCCAGCGCGACCTCCCGAACGACGAACTCACTGCCGCGCTCGGGGTCCATGATACGCGCAACCGTGGCGGCATCTGTCGGGTCGATATCGGTCCGAACCGCCCGGAACGCGACGCCCGCGGCCTCTAACTTCGCTCGATAGTAGGCGCTTGTTGCGATGATCGGCTC
>JANOCW010000449.1:0-5800 GCA_031412375.1 Gemmatimonadaceae bacterium
GCCAGCTGCTGCCCGCACAGATCTTCCGCGAGGCACCCGTCGTCGGCGTCGCGTGGCGGATTCCCGCGCTGTCGATCGAGGATCAGCCGCGCTACGCGTGGCGCGGCGCGCATCTCGATGTCGGCCGGCACTTCATGCCGAAGGAGTTCGTGAAGAAGTACATCGACCTCCTCGCCCTTCACAAGCTGAACACCTTTCACTGGCATCTCACCGAGGACCAGGGATGGCGCCTCGAGATCAGGAAGTATCCGCGGCTGACTGAAGTCGGTGCGTGGCGAACTGAGTCGCTGATCGGCCGTCAGGGAGACCAGCGCGATACCACCCAGTGGAAGTTCGACGGTGAGCGCCACGGCGGCTTCTACACCCAGGACGATGCACGCGAAGTCGTCGCGTACGCGCAGGCGAGGTTCATCACCGTGGTGCCGGAGATCGAGATGCCGGGACACGCGCTCGCCGCGATTGCGGCGTATCCGGAGCTGGGCCTCTCCCGCGAGCCGCTCGAGGTCGGGAAACGGTGGGGAGTGTACAGCGACATCCTGAATGCGGAGCCTGGGACGATCGCATTCATGCAGGACGTGCTTGGCGAGGTGCTCGAGATCTTCCCTGGCCCGTACATCCACATCGGCGGCGATGAGGCCGACAAGGCCAAGTGGAAAGTGGATTCGCGCATTGCCGCGCGCATTCGCGAGCTGAACCTCGCGGACGAGCACGAGCTCCAGAGCTGGTTCATCCGCCAGATGGATGCGTTCCTCACCGCACGCGGACGACGGCTCATCGGATGGGATGAGATCCTCGAGGGCGGCCTTGCGCCGAACGCTGCCGTGATGTCGTGGCGCGGCATCGAGGGCGGGATCGCTGCCGCACGGGCCGGCCACGATGTGGTCATGGCACCGAACAGCCACACATACCTCGACTACTACCAGTCGCGCGACACCGATCGGGAGCCGATCGCCATCGGCGGCTTTCTGCCGCTCGACAGCGTCTACGCGTTCGATCCGATGCCGCCGGACCTGGAACCGCAGTTCGCGAAGCACGTGCTCGGCGGACAGGCGCAGCTGTGGACCGAGTACATGAAGGACCCGAAGAAGGTGGAGTACATGGCCTTTCCGCGCCTCACCGCATTGGCCGAGGCGGTATGGACTCCCACTGCGCGCAAGGACTACCCGAGCTACCGCGCTCGCCTCGAAGTGCATCTCGCGCGCCTCGCGGCGCTCGACGTGAACTTCCGGAAGCCGGAGCCCTGACCCCGCCTCCCGGATCTCTTTACGGGACGAGGATCGCCGCCTGGTGGTCGTTCGCGGGACGGGCGAGCAGCGTCCGGCGGGAACGTCCGTCGCTGCCGAGCGCGATGATGTCGCCCGCGGCATCGAGCGGCCCGGCGGTGACCAGGCATGCCCCGGGCGCGCACGCGACCTCGCTCAGCCCAGCCTCATCCTCGGCGAAGATCGTCGCAGCGCCTCCCGTCGCGGGCACCCGCATGATCTTCGGGCCGCCAGCGAGCGCCATGTAATGAATGACGGTGCCCTCCGTGCTCCATGCCGTGCCGAAGGCGCCGCCCGACTCCCGGGAGAGTTGCGTCGCCGGTCCGCCCGCGGCGGCCATGACGAAGACCTGCGAGGTGTTGGTCCGAGTGGACGTGAAGGCGATGCGATCGCCGCCCGGACTCCAGGAGGGACTGCCCTCCGGCACGAACGTCGGCGAGCCGGTGTCGACCACCCGCGGGTTCGCGCCGTCGGCATCCATCAGCCACACCCGGGGCGCGCCACTCCGCGAGCTCACGAATGCCACCGTGGTGCCCGACGGGCTCAAGGCCGGGCGCGTGTCGTTGGATGAGGCGTTCGTCAGCCGCTGCGGGTTGGCGAGCGCGAGATCGGCAATGTAGATCTCGTCGTTGCCATCGCGCCGGGACGTGAAGACGATGCGGCCGGCCGCGCTGTGCGGTTCGCGGTCGTCCTGGCCGGCCTGCGACAGGCGGGTGATCGTGCCGGTCTCGTAGCGAAAGATGGCCGGCACCCCTTCGGCATCCGAGACGAACGCGAATGCCGGAACGACGATCGAATCCGGTGCCGTGCTGTCCGAGCATCCCGCCATGACGAGGACGGCGAGGTCACGGAGTCGGAGTCGGAGCGGTGCGCGACCCCGGATCGTCGGGCGAGCGGTCAAGGTGGTGCTCCGGGCGAGGGTGTCTGGCGGCATCTCCTGCAAGGACCGCCCAGGGCGCGCCCCGTTACATCAACCGGGCCTCAGGGTGTCGCGGCACCGATCTCGTACGTGACGTAATCCCAGGTCGACGTGGTGGGCTTGATCGCGTTCGTCGCGCCGAACTGGATCCGCGATTGCGCGCCGAACTGCGACGCGGGCAGTGAGGCATAGGCAACCTTCCCTCCGCGCATGCCGTCCACATAGAACACGGCGCTGTCGGCCGCATACTTCCGGAGCTGATAGACATGGTAGGCAGTCGTCGCGACGTCGTACCTCGTGCCGACCAGCGCACCCGAGGCCGTTACGAAGCCGACGCTCGACGAGAAGACACCCACAGAGATCAGCTTCGCGCCGTCTACCAGGGTGATCCGCGGTTCGGCCGTGCTCGCGCCCTGGGACGTGGTTCCGTTCCACTTGATCCGCGCCTCGATGTATGCATCGTTGGTCGTCGCGAGCGAATCGAGACGATAGTAGCTGAGCTCCCCCGACTTCGGATCCAGGGAGAGGAGCCCGTTCGAGAGCACCGGAGCGGAGGCGCTGCCGGTCTGGATGAGGCGCCAGCGCGTCCCGCCGTTCGCGGTCGGGAGCGAGTCGCCCTGGTAGTCGACCTTGTGGCGCGTCTCGTACGGGGCGGGCCAGGGCGCGTTCAGGACGACGGTGAAGCTGAAGTTCGTGACCTGGGTGTCGGCCTCGAACGTGAACGATGCCCGCGTGAGCGTCGTGTCGCTGCCGGCACCGACTGCACTGAGCCGATCGTTCCAGTGCCAGAACTTCTGGTTCGGCGCGCTGAAAGCGCGGACGCCATGGTGGTCGCGGACCGTCACCGTGCACGCGGGCGCGCACGCCGAGGATGTCCCGCGGACCGACGGCTCGTTCACCACGAACACATCGATGCCGATCGTGTCCGTGGGCGCCGCGCCGCCCTGCTCGTCGCCGATCGGGTAGGCCAGCAGGTTCTTCACGCCGACCATCGCCGAGTAGAGCTTCTTGCCCGCGGTCGCGCTCGGGCTGATCACCACCGGCGTGTTATACAGCCTGACCGTGACATTCTGGTTGCCGTAGATCGCCGCGCTGACGCCGC
This sequence comes from Gemmatimonadaceae bacterium, assembly GCA_031412375.1. GTDB lineage: Bacteria > Gemmatimonadota > Gemmatimonadetes > Gemmatimonadales > Gemmatimonadaceae > JANPKQ01. Next base: position 3,284 of record JANOCW010000449.1, read on the forward strand.
TCGCCGAGTTGAAGCCGCCAATCGTTGGCCCGAACGTCAGGGTGCCCGCCTTGAGGTCCACCGTCGCCACCATTTCGCTGCGCAGGGCGGATGGTATCACGGGCAGGGGGCGATACGCAGGGCCCGTCGGGTCAGCCCCATCTCCGCAACCGGCGAGCACGCAGGCCATCACGCCCATCGCGATGGTCACGCGAACCGGGTGAATGGCGCTCGGATTGGGTCGGGTTGCGACCGCCATAAAAGTTGAGGCTGGAGGGGCGAGACTGGAGCAACGTCGAATTCTCATACAGCGTCCGTATACTATACAGACGAATGCCATGGACAAAAATCACAGATTTTTTCACGTCGGGGTCACGCACGCTTTAACAGCAGCAGTATCAAGGTGTTAGACGTCGATACAAACCAACGGGAGCAACCCTGTCCCCGGGGTTCCAGGCGTTCCTTAGTCAATTTCCAGCGGCGTGAAGCGACCAATAACTATACATCTGGCTTGTGGAGGCCCTCACCGGGTGTGGGCAGGACTGGCTCCACCGACGTGATGGAGAATCCATGGTCATCGCCATGGTGCGCACCCGATCGCAGGACGGATGGGTGACGGGAGTCCGCGTATTGGCGAACACGCCGCCGACGCTCGTTCTCGATGGCAGGAAACCGGAGGGGCGATGAGGCGGGAAGCGAACCCCCGGCGTGGTGCAGCTACGTGGGCAGCTTCGGATGTCCTGAGCCGCTGCCCACCGCCGGCCGCCAGGGACGCGGCGCCGCCCGTACCCATCTCAACGCTCTCCCAGTGGCCCGAACGAGGGTCGCGGGCGACGCCTCGGCAAGCACTCCCATGTATCGGAAGAGACGCTCCGCAATGAGCCGGTCGCCGATGGGGACCGCAACGCCGAGCCGCGCCATCGACACCCGTCGAACGGTCGACCAGGCCCGCGCTCTCCGTCGCGGTATGCGCGGCTCGAGGTCGTGCGCCGCTGACAGGAGGGTCTCCAGCGCCGGGCGGCGGCCGCTGCGGCTCACGTACGCGTCCACGACCGCGGGGGAGACCTCGCTGGTGTAACACTCGGCGACGTCCACCACATCCCGGAGGCGGTACCGGCTCATCCAGTTCAGCGTGGTCGCGTGCTCGAGCGCGTGGAGCAGGAGGTTGGCCGCCGAGGGAATCTCGAGCGTCACCCGGCCGACCGTGACTCGCCTGGTGTCCTGCCAGATGGCCCTGTCGAGCGGCAGCTCGTCATTCGCCAGCCGACGGTGGATTTCGACCATGAGACAGCCCGACTTGCCGAGTGGCGCCAGGTGGTGCCGTTGCGCGGGCCCCGTCACGGCGTAGCCCTGCTCGGCCTGCAGCAGCACGTGCAGCCGGCCAGCATCCGCCGGGTCGACGAGCAGGTCGATGTCGGCGATCGACCGCCTCCCTCCGAGCGCGCCGGCGATCAGGCGGGCGGCGCCCTTCAGCACGATTATCCGGATCCCGTTGCGTTCGGTCAGCTCCCCGATCCGGGCCAATTGCTCGTGGGCGATGACCGAATGGCGCAGCGACGCACCGGTCGCATCGCGCAGGACGCGTTGGAGACCGGCCGGGGCCTCTCGCATCCACCCCGCTCCCTGGAGCGCGCGCTCGAACTGCACGGCGCACCCCTCGAAGGTGAGGACACGCATCCAGACATCGAGTGGCGCATCGAACGCGTCGCGGCGCTGCCGCGGCGTGGGAGGAAGTCCGCGGAGCATCCCGGACACGACCTCGTACACGGCGAGGCTATGCACCGTGCGAGAGCAGTCTGCTGTACCCGTCAGCCAGGCCACGCGAATCACCGAGGGGGATCCCGCCCACCGTGACCCAGGCGTGCGCCGCGAAGCAGGCATGGCCGCCGGCGACACCGATGACGAAGCGGGGGCGGTATCCATGCTGGCGGAGCATGGCATACAGCACGAGCGAGCGGGTGAGACAGGTGCTGGCCCACGGACCGCGCCCGCGCGACAGCCATCGGCGCACTCGCCCGGCGAGCGCGTGTGGGGGGTGGCGGGGGCTCGCCGCCGTCGGCCACCGATCGCAGATCCTCAGCACCGCGGGGAGCGGCAGCATCCGCAATGCGACCGGGAGCACAATCGTCGCGGAGAGTGCAAGCATGCGCTCCGGAAGCCTGCTCACGAGCGGTCGGAGAAAGTGACGAGCTCCTCCGAAGCGAGCTCCCCGAGCAGCTTCATGACGGCGAGTGCCGCCGCCTCCGCATCGATGTCGTACCGCTCCGCGAGTCGAATGGGCAGATCCGCCAGCGCCACGTCGTCCTCGAGCATCCGCCAGATCGCCGCGCCGGTTTCGTTCAACGAAAAATACCGTTTCGTCCGCATGTGCAGCACGACGGCGCCATCCTCGACGACGGCACAGGCGGCATCGGGTGAGAGCAGGTAGCTCATCCGGGGAGAACGTCGCCGAGGACCTGCGCGACGGTGTGGAGCTCCGCTGGCGTGTGGCGAAAGCGGAAGCAGGGCAGGGAAGCGGCGCGCCGGAGTGCGTCGAGG
>JANOCW010000450.1:0-2383 GCA_031412375.1 Gemmatimonadaceae bacterium
GCACTCCCTCGCCGACGTGGTTCCGCTCCGTGCGCTGCCGCCGCCGGCGCTCCTCGGAGGCCAGCGTGCCGTCCGGCAGCCAGGCGTCGAAGAGCAGGCCGGCGCCGACCAGCCCGATCAGCACGCCGAGGACCAGCGGGATGAGCTCGATTCGCATGCCCTCGCCCTGTGCAAGAACGGGACGCATTCGGCGCGTCCCGGCGACCGGTCAGGCGCGGGGGTGCGCCTTCCGGTAGACCGACTTGAGCCGCTCGACGCTGGTGTGCGTGTAGATCTGGGTGGTCGAGATGGAGGCGTGGCCGAGGAGCTCCTGCACCGCCCGGAGGTCCGCCCCCGCGTCGAGCATGTGGGTCGCGAAGGTGTGGCGGAGCGAGTGGACGCTCAGGCCCGCGCTCTCGTCCACGAGGTCGAGCAGCTTCGTGATTGCCTGCTGGATCGCCCTCACGCCCAGTCGCCGCCCGCGCTGGCTGACGAAGAAGGCGTTCCGGTCGCCCGCGGGCCCGATGCGGCGCAGGAGTTCGTCGCGCCTGGCCTCGTAGTTCCGTAGCGCGAGCTGCGCATGATCCCCGACCGGGATGATGCGCTCCTTCCGCCCCTTGCCGCGCACCTTCACCTGCTGCGACACGAGGTCCAGGTCCGCACGGCTGATCCCCGCCAGCTCCGACAGCCGCATCCCGGTGGAATAGAACAGCTCGAGGATCGCGAGCGTGCGCACGTCGGCGAAAGCGCCCTCCTGCGCGCGGAGGCCTGCCGCCTGGAAGACCAGCTCCACCTGCGAGCGATCGAGGTAGCCGGGGAGATACTTCTCCAGCTTCGGGGCTCCCACGGCGCGAGCCGGATTCTCCTCGACCATCTCGTTGCGGTGCAGCCACCGGTAGAAGCTCCGCACGGCGGAGAGGGCCCGCGTGACCGACCGCTTCCCCAGTCCGCGCCGGGTGAGCGCCCCGAGGAAGCCCCGCATCGCGAGTCTGTCCACGCCCTGCCAGCTCCACGCGCGCGCGCCATAGTACCGCGAGAGGTGGGTGGTGAACTCGGCGAGGTCGCGGCGATAGGCGAGGATCGTGTTGGGAGAGACGTCGCGCTCCTTCTCGAGATGCGTCAGGAAGGAGTCAATGTCGGGCGACGCGTCGCTCACCGCACCGCCTCGCAGACGGCGTGCTCCCGTGCCCACGAGGCCATCTCGGCCAGCGCGCGCTCCGCGAGCAGCTCACGCTTGCGGCGCTTGTCGCGAATTCGCTCCGGGAGGTCGTCCAGCAGCCCGAAATTGGCATTCATGGGCTGGAAGTGGCGCGGCTCCGCCTCGCGGAGGTAGCGATAGAGCGCGCCGAGCATCGTGGTCGGCGGCGGCACCACCGGCGCCATGCCGCCGAGCATGCGCGCGAGGTTGACGCCCGCGAGCAATCCCGTCGCGCTGCTCTCGGTGTAGCCCTCGACGCCCGTAATCTGGCCGGCGAACAGCAGCCGATCGTCGTCCCTCGCGGACAGGTGTCCGGTGAGCGACGCCGGCGAGTTCACGTAGGAGTTGCGATGGATCGACCCGAAGCGCAGGAACTCGGCGTCGGCGAGCCCCGGAATCATGCGGAAGACCCGCTGCTGCTCCGGGATGCGGAGCCGCGTCTGAAAGCCGACGAGGTTCCACATGCGGCCGGCACGGTCCTCCATGCGCAACTGCGCCACCGCCCAGGCCTCGCGGCCGGTGCGCGGATCGCGCAGCCCCACCGGCTTCATCGGGCCGAAGCGCAGCGTCTCGGGGCCACGTTCCGCCATGACCTCGACGGGCATGCACCCCTCGAAGTACGGCACCTCGTCGAACTCGTGGCCGTGGAAGCGGTCCGCCGTCGCGAGCGCGGCAATGAACGCCTCGTATTCCTCGCGAGTGAACGGACAGTTGATGTATGCGCCTTCCTCGCCCGCGCTCTCCATCGTCTCCTTGCCGTAGCGCGAGGCCCGGTAGACAACGCGCTCGTCGATCGAGTCGATGGCGACGATGGGCGCGATGGCGTCGTAGAAGGCGAGCGAGGCGACGCCCAGCCGCGCACCGATGGACCGGGCCAGCGCGTCGGAGGTCAGCGGCCCGGTGGCGACGATCCCCGGCGACGGAAGGTCGGTGACCTCGCCGCGCACGATGTCGATGCCCGGATGCGACACGATGCGCGAGCTGACGCCTTCGCCGAACACCGCCCGGTCGACGGCGAGCGCCGTTCCTCCGGGCACCCGGGCGTCGTCCGCCGCCTGGAGGATCATGGAGCCCAGCAGGCGCATTTCGGCCTTGAGCAGGCCGTGCGCATTGGTGAGATCTTCGCTCTTGAAGGAGTTGGTACAGACGAGCTCGGCGAGGTCATCGGTCTGATGCGCGGGTGTGGAACGGACCCCGCGCATTTCG
>JANOCW010000451.1:0-3359 GCA_031412375.1 Gemmatimonadaceae bacterium
CCCGGGCCGAACAGCGGCAACGTGACGACGACCACCGTGACGACGGGCGCGAACGGCATGGCGAGGCTCGGCGGATGGTTCCTGGGGCCGGTGGTCGGTGAGCAGACGCTCGTCGCATCCGCATCACCGACCGCAAGCTTCACCTTCACCGCGCAGGCGACGCCTGGGCGCGTCGGGCGGCTCGAGAAGCATGCGGGCGACGCGCAGATCGCGACGGTCGGGAGCGCAGTTGCGACGCCGCCCGCAGTGAAGGTGCTGGATGTCTACGGCAATGCCGTGCCCGGAATTCCGGTGACGTTCACGGTGTACAACGGCCTCGGCAGCGTGACCGGTGCGAACGCCGTGAGCAATGCGGCCGGCATCGCGACCGTCGGTAGCTGGACGCTCGGTCCCATCGCGGGCACGCAGACGTTACGCGCGTCTGCGGACGGCGCATCCGATGTCGACTTCACCGCAAGAGCGACGAGCGACGCGGCGGCGCTGATCAAGTATCACCCCGACAATCCAACGGAAGCCCTGCTGCGAACCGAGATCACGCTGTCGGTGATCGTCGTCGACGACATCGATCGCCCCAAGGCAGGGGTCCCGGTCGACTTCGCGCCGCTCACGTCGCCTCTCTTCGGTGGGGGCACCGTCCTCGCGCCATCGCAGGGTGTGATCACCAATGCGCAGGGCGTAGCGTCGCTGCGCTATGTGATGCCCGACAACCTCTTTGCGCCGGCCGGCGTGAACGCGTCGGTGTCCGGGCTGCCGACCCTGCAGGTGATCGTCACCTCGAAAGTTGGTGCCGCCACCGAGATTCGCGTCACGCTGCCTTCGACTACGGTGGCAGCCGGCGGTGACCTGGGCCGGCCCATCTTCTCGGTCGTTGATGAACACGGGAACGCGATCCCGTTCTATCGCGTGACGTTCACCGTCACCGCCGGCGGCGGCACTGTCGACGGCGTCGTCGAGACCACGATGGAAACCGCGCTGCCACCGGCCTCGACGACGGTCGGTCCGGTGTGGAAGTCGGGGCCAGTTGCGGGGGTGAATACGATTGTGCTGTCGGCGGTGGGCCTGCCGAGTGTCACCGTGACGCGGACGACTGTGTCGCCGCCGTAGGACGTGAGAGCGTCGGGGGTCAATCCGGTGCTGCCGAACGGATCAGTAGGTCGTGGTTGTCGGGTGAAAGGTGCGCCAGCTGTGCCAGAACTCCTGCGACGCCCCCAGCGGCACCAACGCGCCGCGAGCACCACGGCCGTTCACCGCGTACGCCTTTCCGGGTGCGATCAGTGAATCGCCACGAAGCACGAATCGCGTCGCGGTATCGGGCCGCTCGTACGCGAAGAAGCTCGCGTCGTCGGCAGCGAGGACTATCACCACCGGCTTTCCGCCAAGCTCGTCGTTGATGACCCGCTCGAGACGAAGGCGGTTCCAGTCGTACGCCCTGCTCGCGTCATTGATGGCCACACCGACGACCCATGCCTTCTCGCTCCACGATACGGTGTCAGTGCCGGTCAGGGCCTTTCGGCTCGCCCCGGTCTCGAAATCGAGGTTCTTCGGGTAGCGGTGTGCGAGCGTGGAATCCGCCTGCATGATGAGGCTGTGCGGATGCATCTCGAGCCACGCCGCCAGCGTGACCTGTTGGCTTGGAATGCTGCCGAGCACTCTTCCCCTTCTCGGCCCCGCGATCGCTTCGCCGTTGGCCTGTCTCCACCAGCTCCGCGTGGACCGGTCCTCGAACATGGCGTTGAAGTGATCCATCCCGACCAGGCGGAACGTCTCGACTCGCCCATCGAGCGAGGGATCGAACACCCGTCCCGTCCGACAGACCGTGCAATAGCTGACCATCACCGGCCGCGCGCCCACGCTATCGACGATCTGGTGGTGATACCCGAGGAAGCGAATGGGATACGCGCGTGCCTCGCCTGCGATGTGGACCCCGACAACGAGGCCGGTCGTATCGACGGTGCTCCGCTCGACGGGCTGCATGTTCAGCGCGGCTGGCGCGAGGAAGATGTGGTCGGCCGCCATCCTGACGTTGGTTGCGTACGCAGCGCCCGCCGCCAGAAGGAGAAGACCCGGCACCATCCACCGCCGCCTCCCGTTGGTGCGCCACGCGTCGAGCAAGCCGGCCACGATGAGCACACCGTACGCGATTCGGAACGCCCACCGCCAGCTGTGCAGCACATAGGCTACATCGATGCTCTGCATTCGCTGGCTGAAGGGCAGCGGCATGATGAAGTACACGTTTGCGACCTCGAAGCATACCAACGCGAGGATGCCGAGGTAGAAGAGTTTCTTCAGGAAGAGCCTTCCGGTGAGGGCCAGGGGGATCGGCGGAGCGAGGCATCCACGCCGGGAGAACGTGCCACATATACCGCTTTCGCACGAGGAGCGCGAGTTGCGCGGACTCGATCGGGGCGATCGCCGAGCCGCGTGTGCGACCTCCACCGCGCGCTGGTCGGTGCGCTGACCCGCGATTGTCACAGTGACGCGCACGACGCTCTCGCCCACCGCCGTAGGACGTGAACTGGCCGGCGGCAGTGCCCGCGAAGGTCGCGGCAGCGGGTCCGCGGTAAGGGGCACGGGCGATCGCGAGGCACCTACCACTTGACTGCCTAGTGCTCCAGTCATACCGTTGGCTCCACCACTGGACAGCCCAGTGGTCGTACTCCAGCGCTCGAGCCATGACGCAGCCCGGCCCCCAACTCCTCCCTGGTACCCTCGACCTCATTGTCCTCCAGCTCCTGCATGGCGAACCGACCAACGGCTACGACCTCACCATGCGGATCCAGGCGACGACGAACGATGTGCTGAACGTCAACGCCGGATCGCTGTACCCGGCGCTCTACCGGCTCGAGCAGCGAGGCCTGCTGCGCGCCGCGTGGGCGGAGTCGGCGACGGGGCGGCAGACGAAGGTCTACTCGCTCACTGCGGCCGGACGGAAGCACCTCGCCGAGCAGCGCGAGAGCTGGGAGCGGTTCTCCGGCGCGCTGGCCGCCATTCTTCGCATCTCGTGAGCGACGCATGCTGACGCGCGCCCGCCTCTGGCTTCGCTCGCTCTTTCTCCGTCGTCGGCTGGAAGCGGAGATGCAGCGCGAGATGACGCAGCACCTCGACCGCGCGACCAACCGCCTGATCACCCGTGGCTTGTCTCCCGACGACGCACGGGTCGCCGCAAACCGGGAGTTCGGAAACATGACGTATCACAAGGAGGAAGGTCGGCAGGCGCGCGGAACACGCTGGCTCGAGGAACTGGCTGCCGACTCACGATTCGCGATCCGGCACTTCGGTCGGAATCCGGGCGCCACGGCCACCATGCTCATCGTGCTGGCGATCGGCATGAGCTTCGCCACAGCCCTCTTCTCGTTCAT
>JANOCW010000452.1:0-11430 GCA_031412375.1 Gemmatimonadaceae bacterium
GATGGCTCACTCGCCGAGCTGCTGTTCCGCCCCCACGGGGGCGCGAGCGTGCCAATGACGGAAGCGATCCTGGCCGAGGGATCGCACTTCGTGAAGATGGCAGGACGCGAGGTGTTCAAGGCGGCAGTGCGCTCCATGACCGAGGCCGCCGATCGCGCCCTCGAGGGCGCGGGCATGAAAGGCGAGGATATCGACCTGATGATCCCGCATCAGGCCAACATCAGGATCATCGAAGCGACGGCCAAGCACGCGCACATTCCGATGGACAAGGTCTTCGTCAACATCGACCGGTATGGAAATACGTCGTCCGCATCGATTCCCATCGCGCTCGATGAGGCGATCGAGGCGGGTCGTGTCACTGATGGGTCGACCGTCCTGCTGGTTGCGTTCGGCGCGGGCTTCACGTGGGCATCGATGGTAGTTCGGTTCTAGCCGTGGACGTCGTGCTGCTGTTTCCGGGCCAGGGCGCGCAACAGCCCGGGATGGGGAAGGACCTCGCGGCATCCTTTCCCGATGCCAGGGACACGTTCCAGCAGGCTGACGATGCGCTCGGATTTCCATTGAGCACGCTCTGCTTCGAGGGCCCTGCCGACGATCTCCGTGCGACCCACACGGCCCAGCCTGCACTGCTCGTCCATGGCGCCGCCGCATGGCGCGTGACGCGTGATGCCCTCGCCCCGCACGTTCGTGCCGCGGCAGGGCATTCTCTCGGTGAATTCACCGCGTACCACGCCGCTGGCTCGCTTTCCCTCGACAGGGCGGCCGTGCTCGTCCGCCGACGCGGCCAGCTGATGCACGAGGCTGGCGTGCAGCGACCGGGCGCGATGGCCGCGCTGCTCGGCACGCTGCTCGAGCCGGTCGAGCGCATCTGCGAGCGAGCGACCGCCGAAGCGGGGGACGTCGTCCCCGCAAACTACAATTCGGCCGAGCAGACGGTCGTGTCGGGCGAAGTTTCCGGCGTTGAGTGCGCAATCGAGCTGGCCCTGAAAGCTGGTGCGAAGCGTGCGATGCGGCTGAATGTCAGCGGGGCGTTTCATTCTCCATTGATGCAACCATCCGCGGCAGGCCTCGGCGACGCGCTCGAGAGATCCAGCCTCAGCGATCCGGAGTTTCCGGTATTCAGCAATGTGACCGAACAGCCCTGCACCTCCTCCGCCGAGGCGACCGCCCTGCTGATCCGTCAACTCACATCCCCGGTCCGGTGGGTGGGCCTCGTGCGCAATCTGGCTGCTGCGTATCCCGACGCGTTGTACGTGGAAATGGGTCCGGGGAACGTCCTCACCAGCCTCGTGAAGCGAATCATCCCCGGTGCGCGGACGGCGACCTGTGGAACCGCCGCTGACGTCCATTCCCTCCTGACCCGGATCGAACAATGCTGATCGATCTGTCGGGCCGTGTCGCGCTCATCACCGGAAGCACGCGCGGAATCGGTCGCGCGATCGCCGAATCGTGCGCCGAAGCCGGAGCGCGCGTGGCAATCGTGGGCCGGGACAAGGCGGCGGCCGAGGTGGTGGCAGCCGCAATCGGCGGGGAGGCGAGAGCGTTCGCGTGTGACATTGCGGATACCGCGGCGGTAAATCGACTGATCGCGGATGTCGAGGCCGGCTTCGGTTCGCTGGATATCCTCGTGAACAACGCCGGCCTGACCCGCGACAACATCATCCCTCGCCTGAAGGATGAGGACTGGCAGGTCGTCGTCGACACCAACCTCCGCGGTGCGTTCGCCACCATCCGGGCCGCGACACGGGGCATGATGAAGCGCCGCTGGGGACGCATCATCAACATCGCGAGCGTCGTCGGGCTGATCGGGAACAAGGGTCAGTCCAACTATGCCGCCAGCAAGGCCGGCCTCATCGGCCTGACCAAATCGGTGGCGAAGGAGTTTGCCTCGCGCAACGTCCTCGCAAATGTCATCGCCCCGGGGTTCATCGAGACCGATATGACCGCGAAGATGACACCCGAAGCCCGGGAATCACTCTCGAAGCAGATTCCGCTCGAGCGCCTGGGGTCTCCGCAGGACATCGCCGGGATGGTGGCATTCCTCGCGTCGGACCACGCCGCCTACATCACGGGACAGGTGTTCGTGGTGGACGGCGGCATGGTGATGTAACACTCGCCAGTTGAACACATTAGATTCCCGTGACTCTTACCACCAAACCCTCAGAGGACCGCTTCCATGGCCGATAACTCAAACAAGGTGAAGGACATCATCGAGAAGGAGCTCGGCGTCGAGCGCGAGAAGCTCACGCCGGATGCGAGCTTCATCGAGGATCTCGGCGCGGACAGCCTCGACATCGTCGAGCTGGTCATGGAATTCGAGAAGGAGTTCAACATCGACATCCCCGACGAGGACGCGGAGAAGCTCCGCACCGTCGGCGATGCCATGCAGTATCTCAATCAAAAGGTCGCGAGCGCATGAAGCGTCGGGTCGTCGTCACCGGCCTCGGGGCCATCTCGCCCGTCGGCAACGACGTGGCGACGACCTGGCGTTCGCTGATCGAGGGCCGGTCCGGCTCGGGACCGATCACCAAGTTCGATCCCTCCACCTTCCCGGTCCGGTTCGCCGCCGAGGTGAAGGACTTCGACCCCCTCCAGTTCATGGACCGCAAGGAAGCAAAGCGGGCCGACCCGTACACCCAGTACGCCGTCGCCGCCGCCGTCCAGGCGATGGGCGACGCCGGCTTCGGCGATGGCACCGGCTACGACAACGAGCGGACGGGTGTCGTGCTCGGGAGCGGGATCGGGGGGCTGAAGAGCTTCGAGGAGCAGCACGACGTCTATCGCGAGCGGGGGCCGAGCAAGATCTCCCCCTTTTTCATCCCGATGTTCATCGCCGACATCGCCGCCGGGATCGTGTCGATGCGGTTCAACGCGAAGGGTCCGAACTACGCGACCGTGTCCGCCTGCGCCACGAGCGCGCATGCGATCGGCAGTGCGTTCCGCGCCATTCAGTACGGGGATGCCGACGTCATGATCACAGGCGGTGCCGAGGCGACCGTCACCCCGATGGCCATCGGTGGGTTCGCGAACATGAAGGCGCTCTCGGAACGCAATGACTCACCCGCGACGGCGTCCCGTCCGTTCGACGCGACACGCGACGGATTCGTGATGGGTGAAGGTGCCGCAGTCGTCGTGCTGGAGGAGCTGGGCCACGCACAGCGTCGCGGCGCTCGCATCTACGCCGAGCTCGTTGGGTACGGGGCTACGGGCGACGCCTACCACCTGACCGCGCCGGCCCCGGATGGCGAGGGCGCCCAACGCGCCATGAAGCGTGCGATGGAGGATGCGAACCTGACCCCGGCGGATGTGCAGTACGTGAATGCCCACGGGACGTCGACGCCCGCGAACGATTACAACGAGACACGCGCGATCAAGGCCGTGTTCGGGGAGCACGCCATGTCGCTCAACGTGAGCTCCACCAAGTCGGCCACCGGACACATGCTCGGAGCGGCCGGCTCGCTCGAGTTCATCGTCTGCGCGTTCGTCGTTCGCGATGGCGTCATCCCGCCGACGATCAATTATCAGACTCCCGATCCTGATCTCGACCTGAACTACACGCCCAACACGCCGGTCACCCGCGACGTCACGGCCGCCATCAGCAACAGCTTCGGCTTCGGCGGACACAACGTCACCCTCGCGGTTCGACGCTTCACCGACTGAGCTTGCGACCGGCGACTGATTCACGCAGCGGGCACTGATGGGGGTTCGCTTCGATGCCGGCGCACGCCGGGCGATAGTGGCTGCCACGATCGAGGCAGAGAAGCGTGGACGCTCCAAGCCGGTCCCCTCGGATCTTCTGCTTGGGCTGATGTCGCTGCCCGAGAGTCCGGTACCCGCAGCCGTCGCCGGTCTGGGTGCGGATGCGCGGGCGCGGATCGCCGCGGCCATGGGACGTGCTGGTGAGGGCGGCATCGGGGGCCGCGACGAATCGGCGGCTGATGCCGAGCGAATTCTGCGGCAGGCTGCGGCGATTGCCGCCGCGAGAGGCAGTGAGGCCGAGGTAAGCATTCTCGACATTCTCGCCGCCGCACTCGTCGGGGGTCGCGGTTCACCGAGCGCGGCGACTGACGGGAAGGGAGCCCCGATCGGCGGCGAACCCGGCGCATCGCCGACGGCCGCCCCCGTCAAACAGCATCGCGGTGCTCGAAGCGATCCGGTCGGGATGTCGCGCGCCGGGATCGGTTACGACTCCCACCGATTCGGCGAGCAGGGCCCGTTGATACTCGGCGGCGTGACCATTCCGGACTGCGTCCGCCTGATCGGACACTCCGACGGCGATGCCATCGCGCATGCCATCACCGATGCGATTATCGGCGCTGCCTCCGCGGGTGACATCGGCGAGATGTTCTCCGACACGGACCCTGCCAACCGCGGCCGCGACTCGCTCGACATGCTGCGTGCAGCGGTGCGCCGCGTGGGTGCGCTCGGGTTTGTGGTGCACCAGGTGGATGCGACCGTCGTCGCGGAGCGCCCGCGCATTGCCGGATACCGCGAGGCGATGTGCAGCGCGCTCGCCGCAGCGCTCGGCATCACGCCCGACCGGGTGAGCGTCAAGGGAAAGACGAACGAGGGGATGGGGTGGGTGGGGCGGGGCGAGGGAATCGCATGCGTCGCCGTCGCGACGCTCGCGACGACCGCCACGGCATGACGTGAGTGGGATTCTCGACTGGCTGGAGTCCCTGCCAGTGGGAGCGCTCTACGCGTGCCTTGCAGTCGTCGCAGCCGTCGAGAACATCTTTCCGCCGGTGCCGGCCGACACCGTCGTGGCGTTCGGGAGTTTCCTCGCCGCACGGGGTCACGGTACGGCGCTGGGCGCTTTCCTCTCGACCTGGATCGGCAACGTGGCAGGGGCAATGCTGATGTACGCGGTCGGCCGGCATTTCGGCGCTGATTGGCTCGAGGCCCGTCTGACCCGGCGGGGCGGAGCCGAGGTCGGGCAGAAGCTCGAGCGGATGTACGGCAAGTACGGCCTGGTCGCGATCTTCATGAGCCGATTCCTTCCCGGCGTTCGCGCGGTTGTGCCGCCCTTCGCGGGAGCGCTTCGTGTGCCACCCTGGCGCGCGGGAGCGATGATCGCCACGGCGTCGGCGATCTGGTATGGCGCGGTGACCATCGTGGCCTACCGGCTCGGTGCGAACTGGGAGCAGGCCTCCGATCAGCTCGCCGGCTACCAGCGAGCCATCGGCATTGCCGTCGCCGTCGTGGTGGTCGTGGCAATCGGCGTCCTGCTCGTGCGCAAGCGCCGTCAATGACGTCTGCGAACGCGGCACATCCCGCAGTGGGGCGCACCTATATGCTGCGCCTGTTCACGGACTTTCTCAACCTCGAGCAGGGCGCCTCGCCGCGGACCCACGAGGCATATCATCGCGATATCGAACGATTCGCCACCTTTGCGACCATTCGAGGAGCCTCGACCCCGGCGTCGGTGAGCGCCCGCGTGCTTCGCGATTACATCTACCACCTGAAGGACCTCGGCCTCGCGCCTGCTTCGATTCGTCGAAACGTTTCTGCCGTCCGCACCTACTTCCGCTTTCTGCTCGCCGAGGGTCATGTCGTTCGGGATCCCAGCGAACGGCTCGAGACGCCCCGTCGCTGGAGAACACTCCCTGACGTCCTGACGGTGGCGGAGGTCGAGCGGCTCCTCGCGGCACCCTCTCTCGACGATCCGCTCGTGTTTCGCGACCGCGCCCTGCTCGAGCTGGGCTATGGTTCGGGCCTCCGCGTATCCGAATGGATCGAGCTCGGCGTGCGCGATGTGCTGTTCGAGGAGGGACTGGTGCGCGTGTTCGGGAAGGGAAGCAAGGAACGCCTCGTGCCCATGGGCCGCAGTTCGGTCGGAGCCGTGGCCGTCTATCTGCGTGAGTTGCGGCCCCGGCTCGAGAAGGGCGACGGGCGAGGCAAGTTGCTGCTCAATGCCCGGGGCCAGCCCCTCACCCGCATGGGGGCGTGGAAGATTCTCCGGAAGTACGTGGAGCGCGCCGGAATCACCAAGCACGTATCGCCGCACACGCTGCGACATTCGTTCGCGACTCACCTGCTCGAGGGGGGTGCGGACCTCCGCGCCGTGCAGGAAATGCTGGGGCACGCCGACATTTCCACGACCCAGCTCTACACGCACATCGATCGGGAGTATCTCAGGACTGTCCACAAGCAGTATCATCCCCGCTCCTGAAATCGTGGCCGCCAGGCTCGGACCGCTCACATGATCCTCGTCATCGACAACTACGATTCCTTTACCTACAATCTCGTCCAGTACCTGGGCGAGCTCGGAGCCGCGCCCGTCGTGCGTCGCAACGACGCGCTGACCGTCGAGGACGTTGGCGCGATGGGCCCGCGGGGAATCGTCCTGTCGCCCGGCCCCTGTACTCCCGCGGACGCAGGCATCACGATCGGGGTGATCCGCCGGTGGGGAGCCACGATCCCGATTCTCGGCGTGTGCCTCGGTCACCAGGCCATCGGTGAAGCCTATGGCGGGCGGGTCGTCCGGGCTCGGCGGGTCATGCACGGAAAGACCTCGCGCGTGCGTCATGATGGCCGAGGCATCTTTGCTGGCATCCCATCACCGCTTCAGGTCATGCGCTATCATTCGCTCACCGTCGAGCCGTCGACGCTGCCCGCCGAACTGGAGGTCGCGGCGCATGCGGACGATGATCCCGACGAGATCCATGCCCTGCGGCATCGCGCTCACCCGGTCTGGGGGGTGCAGTTTCACCCGGAGTCCATCCTCACCGACAGCGGCCGCGACCTGCTTCGCAACTTCCTGACATTGACCCGATGACATTCCGCCACACAGCATGGCTCGGCCTTGCGCTGGCGTCGATCGGCAGCGCGACTTCCGCGGCTGCGCAGACCGTCACCATCGTCGGAGCCCCGCGGTCAGCCGCGCGCGAGCTGCGTGGCGCCCTTGCGGGGCCGCACCGACTCGTCGTCGGGCGGGACACGCTGCTCGCATTCCCGCGCGAGTCCGCCGTCACCGAGACCATCATCATCGTCGGCTCGCCGCGAGTGACGCTCGCGAGCAAGGTCCAGGGAAGTGTCATCGTGGTGGGCGGCGATCTCTTCCTCCAACCAGGTGTCGCGGTCACTGGAGATGCGATCGCGTATGGCGGCGGAGTCTATACCACGATGCTCGGAAGCGTCGGCGGTCGGACGGTGGGGTACCGCGAATTCACCTTTGACGTCGCGCAGGGGCCGTCGGGCGTCACGCTGACCTACCGAGCGCTCGCGCTGACCGAGTACAAGGCCTTCGAGCTCCCCGGCGCCTACGGCGTACGCGTGCCCTCCTACGACCGGGTCAACGGCCTTTCACTGCCGTTCGGACCACGGTTCTGGCTCGACAGCACGCGCTTCTCGATCGAGCCCATCGTCACCTATCGCTCGGATCTCGGCGAGATCGACCCGGAAGTCCGGGCGACGATGAACATTGGTCGCCTGAGCGCCCTGAACCTCACGGCCCGACGCACGACTCTCACGAACGACGGATGGATTCGAGGATCGTTCATCAATTCGCTGGGATCGCTGTTCACGGGCCGAGACGTTCGCAACTACTGGCGGGCAGACCGGGCCGAGCTGCGCTATCGATTCGACCTGGAGCGGGAGTCGGGGGTGCTGACGCCGTACGTCGGTGTCGCGACCGAGCGCGCCTGGTCGGTGCCGCCGGGCTTCGGGGCGACGAGCGGGCCGTGGAGCATCCTCGGGCGAAAGGATGCGGAGGAGGGAATGCGCCGGCCGAATCCCGCCGTTCGTCGCGGCCGCATCTCGTCGCTGTTCGCTGGTGGCGGAGCGCAATGGCAGATGGACGATGTGAGCATGGATGCGACGTCACTGCTCGAATTCGCGCCGACGGCTCCGGATGACCGCCGTTTCGTGCAGGCGACGCTGGGCATCAAGGTGCGATTTCCCGCGTTGAAGAACCACCGTTTCGTGTCGGAGGCCCACTCCATTCTGACCTTTGGCGACACGGCGCCCCCTCAACGCTTCGGCTATCTGGGGGGTTCGGGGACGCTTCCGACACGCCTGCTCCTGTCGATGGGAGGCGACCAGCTGCTCTTCGTCGAGAGCATGTACACGGTTCCCATCGAGCAGATCTCGATCAAGTTCCTCGGCTCTCCCTCGGTCTCCCTGCGCCACATGATCGGCTCCGCGGGCGTCGACCGGCTCCCGGGATTCGTGAACAACCTCGGCCTCCGCGTGTCGATGTCGATCTTCAGGGTAGACTACGTCGTCGATCCGGAGACCAGCGATACCGACTTCTCGTTCGGCCTGAGCTTCGCCCGCTGACGCACGCGCACGGCTGATTTGATTCCGCTCGGGCCACGTCGTATATTCGTTGGCGTGCCTTTTGCTGCCGGCCGCCCGATTCGTGGTTCATGACTATCCTCGCGGTGATCCCCGCGCGGATGGCCGCCACCCGGCTCCCCGGCAAGCCACTCCGTTCCCTTGGTGGTGAGCCGCTCGTGATCAGGGTCTGGCAGCGAGTGGTCGGCCTCGGGATCGCCGACGCGTGCGTGATCGCGACCGAGAGCGAGGCGGTCGCGGACGCCGCCCGGGGGGCGGGCGCTTCGGTGGCCATGACGAGCGAGCGGCATCCCTCCGGGACCGATCGAGTCGCCGAGGTGGCGGCGCAGCCCGAGTATCGAGGGTTTCAGACCATCGTGAACGTTCAGGGCGACGAGCCGTTCGTCGGGTTCGACGCGCTGCGCGGGGCGACGGACCTCGTCGCGGGGGGGCAGTTTCCCCTCGGCACCGCCGGTGCACCCCTGTCGGCCGACTCGCTGAACCGATCGGACGTGGTGAAGGTGGTCTGTGCCGACGACGGGCGTGCGCTCTACTTCTCGCGGGCTCCGATTCCGTACCTGCGCGACGCCAGCGACGCCGCGGAGCGCGACGCAACCGTGCGTCAGCATGTCGGCGTGTATGCATACTCCCGTGCGGCCCTCGCCGCCTGGGTCGCCCTGCCCATTCACCCGCTCGAGCGCATCGAGCGCCTCGAGCAACTCCGCCCGCTCGCTGCCGGCATGCGAATGGGAGTCGCGCACACAACGGCTGACGTACACCGCGGCATCGACACCGAGGAGGACCTCGCCCTGGCCAACGCGAACTGGACCGCGCTTACCGCTGGACGGAGTTGACATGCAGATCACGATAAGCCCACAGCCGACCAAGTACATCTTCGTCACCGGTGGTGTGGTGTCCTCGCTCGGGAAGGGGATCGCCGCGGCGTCGCTCGGTCGCCTCCTCGCCGAGCGCGGCCTTCGGGTGACGGTGCTCAAGTTCGATCCCTACCTGAACGTGGATCCGGGGACGATGTCGCCGTTCCAGCATGGCGAGGTGTTCGTCACCGACGACGGGGCGGAGACGGACCTCGACCTTGGTCATTACGAACGGTTCATCGACCGCTCGCTCTCTCAGTTGAACAACGTCACCACCGGCCGGATCTACCTGAACGTCATCACCAAGGAACGGCGTGGAGAGTATCTCGGCTCCACGGTTCAGGTGATCCCGCACATCACCGACGAGATCAAGTCGGCGATGAAGCGGATTGCACCGGACAACGATGTCGTGATCGTGGAGATCGGCGGTACGGTCGGCGACATCGAGTCGCTGCCGTTCCTCGAAGCCATTCGGCAATTCCGCCAGGAAATCGGTCGGGACAACGCGATCTTCATCCACCTCACGCTCGTTCCGTACATCGCCGCCGCCGGTGAGGTGAAGACCAAGCCGACCCAGCACAGCGTTCGCGAGCTCATGGAGATCGGAATCCAGCCCGACATCCTGATCTGCCGGTCGGAGCGTGCGCTGTCCGAGGACGTGAAGCGCAAGATCGCGCTGTTCTGCAACGTGGAGTTCGGCGCCGTCATCGAAAGCCGGGACGTGCCGACGATCTACCAGATTCCGCTGCTCTTCAACGACCAGGGCCTCGATGAGCGCGTGACCCGCCGCCTCAATCTCGACGTGAAGCCTCCCGATCTCAGCGTGTGGCGCGAGCTCGTCCAGCGCATCCTCGCCCCACGCGAGCGCGTCCGCATTGCCGTCGTCGGGAAGTACACGGAGTTCGTGGACAGCTACAAGAGCGTACAGGAGGCGCTCGTCCACGGGGGCATCGCCAACGACGTCGGCGTCGATATCTCCTGGCTCTCCAGCGACAGCTTCACCTCTCTGGAACGTGCGGGCGCGATCCTGCGCGACGTGCATGGGCTGCTCGTCCCCGGCGGGTTCGGCGTCCGTGGCGTCGATGGGATGGTCGAGGCGATCCGGTTCGCACGCGAGAACGGCATGCCGTTCTTCGGGATCTGCCTTGGATTGCAGACGGCGATCATCGAGTTCGCGCGCAACGTGGTCGGGCTGGACAACAGCCACTCGAGTGAGTTCGCGCCGGATTGCGCGAACCCCGTGGTGTCCATCATGGAGTCCCAGCAGCACGTCACCGACATGGGCGGAACGATGCGGCTCGGCCAGTACCCGTGCCGGCTGAGCCGGGGGTCGCGTGCGGCGGAGATCTACGGCGTCCCGGAAGTCAGCGAGCGCCACCGCCATCGCTACGAAGTGTCGAACGTGTATCGCGATGCGTTTCTCGAGCATGGCCTGCGGCTGAGCGGGCTGTCTCCTGACGGATCGCTGGTGGAGATCATCGAGCTGCCCGAGCACCCCTGGTTCGTCGGATGCCAGTTCCACCCGGAGCTTCGCTCCCGCCCGACCCGTCCACACCCGCTGTTCGCGGCGTTCGTCGCGGCGAGCGCGAAGGCGAAGCGCCGCCGCGAGACCGGGCGTCCCACGCCGTCGTTCGTGGAGGCAGCCGATTAACGCCTCGCCGGGATTTCCCTCGAACGCGCTCTTCCTGATCGCGGGTCCGTGCGTGATCGAAAGCGACACGCTGAACCTGCGCGTCGGGGAACACCTCGCACGGCTCGCCGAGCGCGTTCCCGGGGGGATCATCTACAAGGCCAGCTTCGACAAGGCGAACCGCAGCAATGCCGGAGCCGCCCGCGGTCCGGGGCTGGACGATGGCCTGGCAGCCCTCGCGCGCGTGCGTGAGAAAACCGGGCTGCGCATCCTCACCGATGTCCACCTGCCCGATCAGTGCGCCGCTGCCGCCGAAGTTGCCGACGTGCTCCAGATCCCGGCGTTTCTTTGCCGGCAGACGGATCTGCTGGAGGCTGCTGGACGGACAGGTCGCCCGGTGAACGTGAAAAAGGGCCAATGGATGCACCCGGAAGGGATGCGCGGCGCGGTCGACAAGGTTCGAGGCGCCGCGCGCGGAACAGCCGGCTCCGTCGCCGTCACCGAGCGCGGCACCTTTTTCGGATACGGTGACCTCGTCGTCGACATGCGCGCATTCGCCCGCATGCGCGAGGCATGTGACGCCCCGGTCATCTTCGACGCGACACACAGCGTGCAGCGCCCGGGGCAGGGCACCGGTGGGGCGAGCGG
>JANOCW010000453.1:0-4381 GCA_031412375.1 Gemmatimonadaceae bacterium
CGCGAAAGATTCGCGACCCTTCTCGCAGCACGGGCACCGTGCGTGGCGGGTCGAGGGCGACCTGTGCGCCGGCGACGGCCGGCGAGAGAGCGACGAGCGCGCTAACCCAGCGCGAGATCGATCGACTGAACACTGGCTTCCTCGTCCGAGGTGAACGCGAACATTGGATCCCCGGTCACGCCGGTTCCATGATGGTGCACGCGATGATGTCCGCCCAGCGTGATCGCGCCACGGGCGACGGCATCGACGACGCGCGGGTAGAGCAGGTGTTCGACGCGCAGCACGCGCGCCGCAAGCGACTCCGCGGTATCACTCGCAAGAACCGGGACGGGCCACTGTGCGATGAGCGCGCCGCGGTCGTAGGCGTCGTCCACGAAGTGCACGGATGCCCCGGACACGCGAACACCAGCATCGAGCACCGCCTGGTGCGCGCGGAGTCCGTACATGCCCGGGCCGCCGAACGCGGGCAGCAGAGCCGGATGAACGTTGATGATCCGGCCATGGTAGCGTCGTGTGACCTGCGCGGGAACGAGCTTGAGATAGCCTGCAAGGGCAATCAGCTCGACGTCGTGCTCGGCGAGCAGCCCATCGAGCGCGATCCCATCGGCGGGACGGGGAATGTGTACGGCGGGAATGTCGCGCTGTCTCCCGCGTTCGAGGGCACCGGCACCGGCGCGATCGGATGCGACGAGAACGACCGTACCGGCACGCCGCGACCCGGCCGCGTCGAAGTGGCCAAGGATCGCCTGCAGGTTGGAGCCGCCACCCGACCCCAGGACGGCGATGCGGGCGGGCGCGCCCCTCCGGGCTGCGGTCACGCCGGGACGACCTCGTTCATCGCCATCAGCGTGGAACGAGAACGGCCAGGGCCCGGTCCACGGCTTC
Source organism: Gemmatimonadaceae bacterium (assembly GCA_031412375.1). GTDB lineage: Bacteria > Gemmatimonadota > Gemmatimonadetes > Gemmatimonadales > Gemmatimonadaceae > JANPKQ01. Next base: position 886 of record JANOCW010000453.1, read on the forward strand.
ACCGAGCGACTCGGCGATCTCCGCTTCCACCGCCGCGAGCTCGCGCTCCGCGGGCGGAGTCTCGTGGGTCGGGACCATGATCCCGCGGGCCCCGAATGCGCGGGCCGGAGCGACATCGCGCCACATGTCGCCGATGAAGAACGACCGGGCGCCGTCGAGCCCCTGCTCCACGATCGCGCGCTCGTAGAGGAGCACTCCCGGCTTCCGGCACGCGCAAGGCGTATCTGTGTTCGGCGCGTGCGGGCACATGTAGGAACCGTCGAGATGCGCTCCGCCTGCGGCGAGGACCTCATCGAGTCGTGCGGAGACGCGTTCGTAGTCGTCGAGCGTGAAATAGCCGCGCCCGATGCCGGACTGGCTGGTGACGAGAATGGCGGGAATGCCTGCGGCATTCAGCCGGGCGATCGCCGCTGCCGCGCCGGGAAGCAGCGCGACACCGTCGGGATCACCGAGGTAGTGGCGGTCGATGATGATGGTGCCGTCGCGATCGAGGAAGACCGCGGGAACTGGCACCGCGCTCACGAAGGCGCGCGCGCGCCGAGCGTCCGGGCGAGCACGGTGACCAGCGCAGCGTCCTCACGCGGGAGGATCGTGCGCATGTCGAGCAGGAATCGTCCTTCGCTGATCCGGCCGATCACAGGTGTTGCCGCGGCGCGCGCCGCTGCCTCGACACGGCCCGCGTCACCGGCGATGCACACCGCCCACGAGTCGATGCGAGCGGCCGGAAACGCGCCACCACCGACGCTCGCGTCACTCTCGACGACGTCGGCAGCTGCTCCGGTTGATCGAAGGGCGGCGCTGACGCGCTCGGCCCGCTCCCGGATGCCTGCCGCCGGAGCCGTGAGCATCGCGAGGATCGGAACGTCGCGCAGCGCGGCCGCGGGATCGCGATAGAGCGCCAGCGTCGCCTGGAGCGCGGCGATCGTCAGCTTGTCCACGCGCAGGGCGCGGGTGAGCGGGTTCGCGTGCATCCGCGCGATCGTCGCCTTCGACCCGAGAATGATGCCGGCCTGCGGCCCACCGAGCAGTTTGTCGCCGCTCATGACGATCGTTGCACCGGTCCGCGCCACGTCACGTGCCGTCGGCTCGCCGCGCAATCCGTGCGCTTCAAGCGAAAGCATGAGCCCACTCCCGAAGTCGTGGACGAGCGCCACGTTCGCACGCGCCGCGAGCTCGGCGAGTCGTTCGAGGGCGACCTCGGTGGTGTATCCCTCGATCGTGAAGTTGCTGCGGTGCACCTTGACGATGGCACCCGTGCGATCGGTGATCGCGCGCTCGTAGTCCTCGAGGTGCGTGCGGTTGGTGGTACCGATGTCGGCCAGCACCGCGCCGCTCTTCTCCATGATCGCGGGAACCCGGAAGCTGCCCCCGATCTCGATCAGCTCGCCGCGGGAGACGATCGCGTCGCGTCCGTCGGCGAGGGTATTCAACGCCAGGACGAGCGCGGCCGCGCAGTTGTTGACGACCAGCGCATCCTCGGCGCCGGTAAGCTCGCACAACAGCTCGCGGCAATGCACGTGGCGCGAGCCGCGAGCGCCCTGCTCCAGGTCGTACTCGAGCGTGGCGTAGCCCGATGCAATACGTGTGATCGCGTCGACGGCGACGTCGGCGAGTGGGGCGCGCCCGAGATTGGTGTGGAGCACGATCCCGGTCGCGTTGAGGACCGGCTGAAGCAGGCGGCGTTCCTGCAGCGAGAGTTCCGCACGCACGACCGATGCCCACTCCGCTGGTGTCGCGGGGGCAGCGTCAGGTGCTTGGCGGGCCATGTCCATGACGTCGCGCAGCGCATTGACGACGAGCGACCGCGGGAAGCCGTCGAGGAGCGGACGAAGCGCCGCGCTCTCGAGCAGGACGCCCACGCTGGGGAGTGCGCGCCTCGGGTCGGTCATCGCCCGGGGAGTGGAGGTGGCACGGGCGGAACGGGCGGCGCCCCCGCAGGAGGCGTTCCGCCTGCGGGGGCCAGCGGTTTCGGTGCCTCCGGGAGTGTGAAAACGCGCTCCGACGCGCGCGCCGTGCCCATGATTCCGCGCAGCAGTGCAGCCCGGAGCCGATAGCTCGCGCCTGGGCGCAATGGGCGCGACACGACGATGATGATCTCCGCAATCGGACTCGGACGGCTCGGCGCGACGGCGACGATCGGCGCCGCGAGCGGGTCGGGCGGTTTCACGGCCGGCTCGCCCGTGGCGCGTGGCGGAGCGGCACGAGCGATGCTGTCCGCACGCGCCCTCTCTCGCTCGGCCTCTTCACGCTCGTACACCAGCGCCGGGCGCGCCGCGGCAATGGCGATCGGCGTCGAGTCCTCGCCCGCCAGCGTGAAGACCGACGCGTCCACCGTCATCGTCGGATCGAGCGGGCGGTCGACGGTGACGCGGAGGGTGAAGCTATCGCGCACCACGACGCGATCGATCCGGGGAGGAACGGTGTCGTGCGGGTGGGTGAGCAGCTCGACCCGCGCACTGTCGCCCACCGTCACGCGCACGGAATCCCACAGCTCGCGCGGATCCAGCGCCCGGTTGCGGTTGGCATCGACGAGCGCGCGGACGGTGTAGTCGCCGCCGGGAATGTTTCGAATGACGAAGTTTCCCGTACTGTCAGCGCGCCCGACGTAGACCGTACTGTCCGGGCGCGCGACCGCCTCGACCTGCGCATCCGCTACCACTCGCCCCGCCACCCAGTCGAACACGATCCCGCGCACCTGGGAGGTCGCGATCGTGGAACCGGTCGAGAACACGACCGTTGCGGCTTCCGCTCGAACGTTCCCCCGAAGGTCCGTGAGCCCGGGGAGCAGGGTCACGGTGTACGTCGTGTTGGGAAGCCAGCCGCGACGCGGCCGAACCCGGATCTCCTTCCGGTCCCAGTCCACGTCAGGTGCGCCGTCAGAGGGAGAGATCAGGAAGAGGTCGGCGAGCTTCCCGCTGCCTTGACGCTCCGCGATGACTTCGTCGAACTGGAATAGCGCCGTGCGCGGCCGGACATTTACGGCACCGGTGTCCGGAACGACGCGGAGCAGAACGGCGGCCGCGGCGTCCGGCGGTCCGCCGGGGGGAGTCTCCATGGAGGCACAGCCGGTGGTGATGCCCCAGGCGAGGAGCGCCGCGGACGCGGCGAGTCTGATCAGCGTCCGCACAGCGCTCGCACCTTGTCAGCGAGCTGCTCTCGCCGCGCGCTCCATTCCGCTTGCTTGCGCCGCTCCCCCTCGACAACGCTGGCGGGTGCCCGCGCGACGAACCCCTCATTCCCCAATCGCTGCGTCAGTGCAGCGAGCTGCTTCTCGAGCTGCTCGAGCTCCGTGCGCAGGCGCGTGCACTCGCGATCGACATCGATGAGCCCTTCCAAAGGAACGGCAATATCAGTTCCGCCCGCGAGGACGGCATGGGCCGCCGCTCCCGGCGGGACGGCATCGCGAAGGACGACGGTGCATCGCGTCAGCCTCCCGATCAGCTCCGATTCGGCGTCGAACACCCGCCGTGCGTCGGGCTGCGACGTGACGACGATG
>JANOCW010000454.1:0-2628 GCA_031412375.1 Gemmatimonadaceae bacterium
GAGCGATCGCGTGAGGATGATCCCGAACGGGAGCGTCGCCGCGAATGCGTCGGGACTCGTCTCGCAGCTTCCGGCCAGCGCGGTCGTCGCCGAACGCTGGAGGATCAGCCACACGGCACCGAACGTCGTGAGCGCGGTGAGACCGAGCATGATCCACCACCGTCGGACGAAGCGCGGACCGAGCGTGCTCGAGGTCAAGGCGTAGCAGACGACCACTGCGGCGACGACGATCGTCGCCGAGACGGTGGCGGCCGAGTTGAATGCCGCGTTCACCGTCATCCAGTCGTAGAAGCCCTGCGGGTCAGGCACCTGCCCATCCGGGGGCGGCGGACAGTTCAGCGGCAGACTTGCCGGCGGTGGGGCCCAGAGATGAACGAGATAGTTCCACATGGCGATGCGACGGGGAGTGGTGGTGAAGGACGGTGGCAGTGAGTCTTAGCTGGCGACGATGAAGAAGCGGGCCAGCGGTGGCGCGGCGCCGTTGTTCGCGCGTTTGCGGAACGACTCGAACAGGCGGCCGAGACCGTATGTGCGCAACACGTCGCTCGTATCCTCCGCGTCGAATTGCTCCAGCCATGTCGGCGCGCCACCGGGCATGAGGTCGATGCGATACATGCTCACCGGTGCGTTCGCGCCGCGGGTGACCAAGTCGAGGGAGAGCATGCCATCCTGCGTCGCGGCCCCCGGGCGGATGAGCGCTCCGCGGGCTTCGACGGGCGACCATTCCTGGGTTGCCGCCGCAGGGGTGAACGCGCGGGAGTACATGCGAATGTCCACGCGCTGGCCGGCGAGTACCGCTGCGTAGCCGCGGCCCTCGGCGGTGCTGGTATCGCGCACGGTGATCGTGGCGCCGAGCGTCCGGTTCGTCGCCGAGTCGCCGCGCACGCAGACCACCGGCGTGCCTCGGGCGGCCGTCGCCCACCGCCGCTCGACACGCACGTCGCGGCGGTTGGCATCCATCGGAACGACGCCGAGCTGCATCGGCGGGATCGTCGGTGCCGGCCAGACGAAGACGTGCTCGAACACACTCGCGAGGGTCGCGGCGATCCGCGCACCGTCGCCGGCTGCGACGAAGCCGAAGGCGTACAGCGGGCAGGTCTGCGGCTCGGGATCTGTGGCCGCGCCGGCGGTCGTGCGGCGACAGCCCGAGGGATCAGTGGCGACCGTCTTGAACGGCGCGAGCGACGTCGCGATGATGAACGATCCTCCGCCATCGATCCAGCGGTCGGCGAGCTCACGCATCCGCACGAACTGCGCATCGCCGGACGTCGGGGATCCACGCCGACCATCCCCGACGATGATGTGCGAGGCGCTTCCCGTGGAATCGCGCCCGATCTCGACAAGGGCATGCTCCGTTCGGGTATCCCGATCGGTGTAGAACTCCCGGTTGCCGAGCGTCGCGAGCGTCGGCTCGATCCGGCGAAGCTCGACGCCATAGCTGAAACCGCGTGACGGAGCCAGCCCGACGATGAGTCGATCGATCACCGAGCGGTAGTCGGTGCGAACACGCGTCGGATAGCTCGGATCGAGAAACCCGCGCATGCTGCCGCTGCGGTCGAAGTACACAGTGACCGGCGCGTTGCCGCCACCCTTGTCGGGCGCGAGCTCGGGAGTCGCGAGGCAGCGAGCCAGTGCCAGGTCGCCCGCTTCACCCTGGGCGGTACGCTGGCAGAGGCTCGCGGCACCATTCCCGCCACCGCGCGTCGCGCGATCAGGAGTCTGCTCCGCGGTCTGTTCCGTCGTGCACGAGACGAGAAGAGCCGCGGTCGTCGCGTAGTAGACGACGCGTCGAGACAGGCCGTGCTGCGTGCTCCTCATCTATTGAAGCGGCGGCGGGAGCGTGTGCACATCGTACCTCCTTGCAGGGCTCGGTGTCGTTTCGAGCTCCCTACGGAGGCGTCGGGCGAAAGGTGTCGCCCCGTGACTACCCGCTCACACTCGCGTGTTCATCAGTGGTAGCGGCGGCGGCGACCACATCGGGCGTCGCTGCGCTGCCGTTGGTCTTCACCAGGCCGAACGCCCGCATCCCCCACTGCACCGACGGGCCGATCGCCACGGCGAACAGGATCGTGCCGATTCCCAGCTTGCCGCCCATCGCCCAGCCGAGGACGAGAGCTGACAGCTCGATCATCGTGCGCGTGCGCTGGATCGACCAGCGATAGCGCCGGGACAGCGTGGCCATGAGGCCATCGCGCGGGCCCGCTCCGAGTCCCGCCGAGATGTACATGCCGGTCGCGAGGCCCATCAGCGCGATGCCGGTGATGTAGTAGGCGAGGCCAGGGACCCATCCCGGGGCAGCGGGAAGCACCGGGAGCACCAGGTCGGTGAACACCCCGATGAGAAGCATGTTGGCAACGGTCCCCGGACCGGGCTTCGCCCCGATGACGATGGAGATGCCGACGATGACGAGCCCGGTGACGATGCTGGCGACGCCGATGCTGAGCCCCGTGAGCAAGTGAAGCCCGACGTGGAACGCGTCCCACGGGCCGAGTCCAAGGCCGCTGCGGATCATCAGCGCGATGGCGACGGCAAACGCGAGCAGGCCCGCGATCAGCTGCGCCCAGCGTGCAGGGAGCGAGCGGTGCGTGTTGGTCATTGGTGCGGAAAGCTAACCACTTGCGGGAGCGT
>JANOCW010000455.1:0-3652 GCA_031412375.1 Gemmatimonadaceae bacterium
CGGTGGAGCGCGAGGTGCGGCGGCAGTATGGCGTGCGTGTCGTGGGCCGAGTCGAGGCCATCCGCGAGCGCTTCTACGCCATCTCGGCGGAGCGGCGGATCCGGCATCCCACCGTGCTGGCCATCTCGAGCTCCGCCCGCAGAGATCTGTTCGCGTGACGCACGTGCACACCAGATGCCTCCTTTGCGTGAGTGGTATCCAGTTCTACGTGTCGATCGTTACCGCGTCAGAACCGCCGCGTTGGTTCGGCGCCTGGGCGACGATGCCGCGAGCGACTCGCGGACGCGAAACGGCCGGCGCGTGTGCCGCCAGCCGATGACTGACGCTGCGAGCATGGCTCGGCTGACCGCTTCGTCGAGCGTCGCACCGGTGGCGCACAGGTGTCCCGCCGTTCCCTGGTTTGCCCCCTCGCCCGATGTGTACAGGTGTGCGCGGACGCCTGGCATACGCAACGCCCGCTCGAGTGCTACTCCCGGCGTGAGTCGAGAGCGTCGGCGGGTGACGATCGTCACCGCGGGCTGCAGGACGTCCGTGGCGCCGAGTGGCAGGCCCGTGATGCAGCGTACCAGCTGATCGAACTGGTCGGTCACGCAGGCCAGTTCCGTCGCGTTGTACGTGGGATGGGGGCCGGGGACGAGTTCGTTCACGACGAGGCGTCCGTCGGCGAGGAGGAACAGCTCCACGGTGAGCAGCCCTTCCACGCCAAGCTCTCGCGCGACGCGGTCGGCCAACTGCTGCGCCCGTTCGGCCACCAGGGTCGGCAGGCCGCCGGGAAGCGCGGTCCACGCCAACCTTCCGTGGTCGCGGACGCCGACGGCCGGCGGATAGGTCGCCACGGCGCCGGTGGGCGCACGCGCCACGAGCACGGTGAGCTCGGTTGCTATTTGCGCCACCGCTTCCACCACGGTGGGGAGCCCGCGCATCGCGCTCCACGCCCACGCCGCCTCGACCGGGCTCGTGACCCACAGTGGGCGCAGCTCGGCACGCCGACGCACCTGGGGCTTCACGACGCAGGGAACGCCCAGCGCGCCGACCGCGGCGATGAGCTCCTCGCGATTGCTTGCCTCGCGCCACGGGACGACGTCGAAGCCGGAGGCCTCGAGCCAGCTCCGCTCGCGAACGCGGTCCTGCGCGAGGGCCAGGACGGGAAGAGAGGGACGCAGCGGAGCGCGAAGCGCCACGCTCTCGAGTACCTCGTACGCGATGTCCTCACTCGAGACGGTGATGACATCGCAACCCGCCGCCACATCAAGGGCAGCGCGCACATCGTGCCGCGTCGCGCGAACGCTCCGTTCAGCGACACCCTCCGAATTACAGGCGGGATCCATCTCGAGCACGTGCGTCCGGTAGCCGAGCGCCCGCGCCGCGACCGCGGTCATGCGGCCGGGGTGCCCGCCGCCGAGAATGCCGAGCGTGCCGCCCGGGGGAACAACGTTGAAGACTGTAGGCATGGCCTCTCCACCTCCTCCAGCACGACGCCCTTACGGGGCGCGGTGCGACTAGCCCTCGAACGGCGCGCGCAGGGTGCGGACGCGGCAGGGGCTACGTCGAGAGAATACGGAGGTGGTTAGGGATACACAATTACAATGATTAGACGTCACGCATGCAGAAACTTCATGTATCGCGATGGCGATGTTATGCCTCGGGCTCTGCCGCGCGATCGCGCGCTCGACTGGGCGGAGCGCGTGTACGAGACCGGCTCGGCTGGCTCGCGTACCTGGCATCAATCCGCTCCCGGATCCGCTTAGGCATTCTCCCCGAACTGATCGAGCCTGGCCATCCGGAGCAGAACGGCCGGCACGAGCGCATGCACCGCACCTTGAAGCGCGAGACGCTCCGGCCGCCGGCCGCGACGGCGCGGGCGCAGCAGCGCGTTTTCGATCGGTTCCAGCGCGAGTTCAACGAGGAGCGACCGCACGAAGCGCTCGGGCAATCGACGCCGGCCGCGCGCGACACGGCGTCGCCCCGTCCCTATCCCACGCGACTGCCGGCGCTCGAGTATCCGGCCCAGTGCGAGGTGCGGCGCGTCAGTCGCAACGGCGACATCCGGTGGCGCAACCCCTGGGTGAACGTGAGCCACGTCCTGGGCGAGGAGTACATCGCCTTCGACGAGATCGACGACGGGCTGTGGCAGGTCTACTTCGGGCCTGTCGTGCTGGGCCGGTTCCACGAGCGGCTCTTCGCCATCGAGGACGAGCACGGTCGTCTGGCGCGGCACCACCGAACGTCAGGCAACAAGAGCAGAAAAGTGTTACCGATGTCCTCAGACTGATGTGTTACCGATGTCCTTGATCATTCAGGACCGACCAAGCCAGCCCTGTGATCCACCCCACTTGCTATATGTCATATCTGACATATATTGACACGCATGGCGCGGACTGACAAGCCGCTCGCGTGGCTGAAAGGAGAGATCAAGACTCCACCCTTTTCCGCAGCCGCTCGGCTTGAGGCCGGGGTCCTCCTACGGCGCCTCCAACAAGGCGAACTCCTCGCGCTTCCGCATTCGAGGCCGATGCCGACCGTGGGCCGGCGGTGCCATGAACTGCGGATTGATGACGAGCGCGGCTCATGGCGGATTGTCTATGGCGTCGATCCCGATGCGGTCCTCGTGCTCGATATTCCGGAAGACCACTCGGGCAACGCCTTCGCATGTCATCGAGAACTGCCAACGCCGCCTGCGGCTCTACGACGAGGGGGCGCGCGCGAAATAGGTCGCGGTGCCCTGTAACCATTTGAGGTGTAACTATGGACTCACGAAAGCGGCGTCGACTTGAGCAAGCCGGCTGGAAGCTGGGCTCGGCAGCAGACCTCCTCGATCTAACCAAAGAGGAAACGGTACTGGTTGAGATGAAGGTTGCCCTTAGCTCCCAAGTCAAGGCATGGCGCGCTCGTGCTCGCATGACTCAAGCAGCCTTGGCGAAGCGACTGAAATCAAGCCAGTCCCGAGTAGCCAAACTCGAAGCCGGCGATCCCTCAGTGTCACTAGATCTCCTAGTTCGTGCATCGATCGCGACTGGCGCCAATCCGAGCGAGGTGGCGAAAGCACTCGCCCCGCGAAAGCGCACGGCTGCGGTCTAACGCCCAAGTTCAGCTGCAGGGCTTCATATGATTGCGAGCGCAGCGAGCTTCCCGATAGCCCTGTCTGCTGCAACGCACGTTAGCCAGCAGCCGCGAGACCCTCGAACTCGTCGACCACCCGCGCGAGATCGCCCGGATCGATCTCCATGCTGAACGAGACGCGACACCGCAGCCCTCCGTTGCACCCGACGGCTTCATGCCCGATCCATCCTTCGGCCACGATGTGCCCAGCGCTATCGCGGGCGAACACCGCGAACTCACACTCATGCGGGCTCATCGCGATTACGTACGCCTCGCCACGCCGGTCACGCAGCAAATCCTGCAGATCCTCGAGGAAGCCGCCCCACTCGGCACGGGTGAACCACACTTGCTCGACACGTCCGGTGAAAGGGGGTGCGGTGACGGCAATACGGAGAGACAGGTCGCCCTCGGCCGGCGTTCCTAGCGGTCCCATCTCCTGCAGTATCAACTCGAGGGAATTCTGGCGGTCTTGAATCACCATGCATGTTGTCTGGCTAACGCCAATTAGACAGAACTGTCTAATTCCCTTCGTACTGCTGCCCAGTGCAGCCTA
>JANOCW010000456.1:0-9785 GCA_031412375.1 Gemmatimonadaceae bacterium
GGCGCACTTCTACCTCCTGCCCCCGCTGGTCGCCCAGCCAGCGACCCCTGGCGAGTTCGATGGCGAGCAGAAGCCCACCGTCGAGATCTGCGAGCTCGTCGAGAATGCCTGCGGCCCCGTTATCGCCCACTTCAGCCGGAAGGGAGGCACCGGTGAGGAGGCCATCAAGGTCGACGTGTCGAACGGGCGCTACTTCGTGAACTGGAATACCCAGCACTGTCGCACGGGAGGGTGCACGCTCGATCCGGCGAAATTCTACCGCGTCCGCTTCCTGCTCGCCGGCCTCGAGCTCGGCCACGCCGATCTCGACGTCGTGAGCCGCCCGCAGGACATCAGGAGCGCGACCACGGGGGAGTTCATCCCGCTGGTCGATGGAAAGCTGCTCCAAATCCGCTTCCGTCTGGAACACGGGATCAAGCTGGTCAACCACGCGCAGCAGGCTGCCAACGCCGCCCGGTTCCATCCCAACAGCGTGCGGTACGGCGATCGCGGAACCAAGCCGGCGACCGGTCGTTCAGGCTCCGCCACACTCGCCGCGCGGGCGCTGCTGAACAAGGACGGGACGACCGACATCGAAGTGACGACGGGGACGCTGGACGCGGCTACCGCGCCGCCGGGGAATCTCGATCACGTACAGCTCAAGGCGCTCGAGGAAGACGGTGATGCGCTCTGGACGCGGAACTACACAGCGCTCACGGCCGGCGGGGCATGGCAGGCATCCACGCCGATCCTGGGTCGCGGCGTCGGGTTCCAGGTTCAGGCCAACGTGACTGGCATCGATGCCAATCGCACGGACGTCGTGACGGTTCAGGGCACCGTGGCTCGGCGTCCCGACCTCACGGTCGAGAACCTCACCCATCCGGCGGAGGCTCAACTGCACGCCAGCGTGATGATCAGCGCCACCGTTCGTGAGGTGAACGGCGATGTCGGGGCGGCGGGGAACTGCAATCTCTACGTCGACGGCGCCAGGGTCGACCAGGCGCTGGGCATCTGGGTCGATGCCGGCGATGTCGTCTCCTGTGCGTTCAGCCACAGGTTTACGACGACCGGGACGAAAGCGCTCGAGGTGCGAATGGAAGGCGTCGTGCCAGGCGACGACGACCTCGCCAACAACGGTGCGATGGGTACAATCACCGCCGTGGACGGGAGCGACTTCTCCTATTGGGCCTACGCATGGGACCGGGACTACGAAAACACGTTCGCGTCCGCATACAAGGTGGAGCGGACCCGCAGCGACGACCCCACATACCGATACTACTACGAATCAACCGTCAAGAACGGGCATGAGTCATTCCACGACCAAGGTCATTCCCTTTCCGGGTGGATGTCGCGCGAGGTCACTTTCCCGCTCACGCGTGGCGAGCTTACCGCTGCGAGCGGGGGCACGACGCGACAGGCTGTCACCTTCGACGATCTCGCGGCAGACTATACCTCTAGCGTCAGATACGGCTCATGGAGTCAACGCGAGTCGTGCGCCAGCCGGTGGATGACGGATGCGGGGGGCCGGGGCTCCTTCCAGCTGTGCGCGGGGTCCCATGGGTACGACGGTGACATACCCCAGTCATATACCCGGCTCGATTACGTGCGCTGGGCCGGCGCTATCACCTATTACTCCGAGCAAATGCTTCGTGTGATCTCTACACCTGAGAACAGAGACGAGTCTTATGTCTGGACGGGGAACTATTCTGACGAGGCCGGTACGCAGCCACCGGCCGCGCTTAGCGCGGTCTATGTCCTCACCGTAGTCCTCAAGGACACCCCGATCGGCGGCAGCACCACGACGTACAGCATGAACCCGGGGATCGTTCTGAGCCCGATCTATGACTACTCCTGGGACAATCCATACCGCTGCAACATGGGCATTGACACATACGGTCCATACGTTACCACCTGGGAATCCTGCGGCGGCAAGAAAGGGTACTATAGGTCTAACTCCGGCTCCACATCGGATGCGGGCCGCGTGACGCCGTAACTCCCTGAGTGCTGGGCTCGGATCCGCTCCCGTTCGCAGGGGGCGGCTCCGGGCATGCGCTCGGCACGGGCTTCAGTTCGTTCACGTCCGGCATCCTGTGAACACCTCGGTGTCTGCCGGCCGTCACCCGGGAAGCGATCCCTACCGGGTGACGCCGCCACTCGTGCGGATGCGTTCCGAACCCGTGACACCGATGTGCGCACACACGGATCCAGGGATTTCCAGTCCTATGTCGGCCGCTGATGCACTCGGCCGGTCAGGTCGCAAGTTCTCTGTCGCACGCCGCAGCCGTCAGTGAGACGTTTGCGGATGCGGGTGTCGAGATAACGGCGGATAGACCGCCTGCGTAACGCTCGCCGCCCAGAATGTGGAATCCATGCTCCGCTTTCGCCTGACCCGGCGAGCGGGCGGGCGGGATTTCCCCATTCCAGGAGCTCACGTGTCACAGGCTCAATGGCCGGTTCTGCTGCTCACCGTGATCGCCGCTTGTACGGACACCCGAGCGCCTACCGTCGTCGAATCGCCCTCGTTGGCGAGACCGGGAGCGGCCGGGGTGCGCATCCTCGACCTCGGAACAGTCGGAGGCACCCAAAGCCATGGATATGGGTTGAACACGCCGGCCACGACGCCGGCCGGTCTGAATCGGGTCCTCATCGTCGGAAGCAGCAACCAGGTGTCGAGTGCGCCGCTCGCGGCATATTGGCTCGTGGACGTCGTCACTCAACAGATCGAGAAAGGTGTCCTGCCGTCGATTGACGGCGCGACGCAAAGCAGCGGATACGATGTAAACGCCGCCGAAACGATCGTCGGGGAGAGCCACTTTCGGAATCCCAACGGCACCAGCGCTGGTTCGCGCGCCACTCGATGGGAGAAGAGCGCAACGGCGTGGACGCCGAGCCTCATTCCGACGCTCCATGAATCCCGCCACGACGCAGGGTCGATCAACGCTCTCGGGCATATCGCGGGCGCGAGTCCCACCGCGGCTGGCGAGGAGCGCCTTTACTTCTTCGACGGAATCAACACGGTCGACCGCGGCGGTTGGGGCGGTCGGGTCATAGCGCATGACGTCACCGTGCACGGCACCATCGTCGGGACGACTTCCACGGGCCCGAACGGACGGGCGTTTATCTCGTACTCGGGCCAGGCGCCACAGCTACTTCCGGACTTGGGCGGCCGCTCGGGCGCGCGTGCCATCAACGAGCTGGGGGAGATCGCAGGCTATTCGCTGAATGCGGCGGGAGAGAGCCGGGCAGTGCGCTGGACCCGCGCGACACCGACGAATGAGTACGTCATCGAGGACCTGGGCCTCAAGAACGCGCGCGCCTGGGACATCAACAACGAAGGGGAGATGGTTGGGTCGTTCGTCGGGCGCCACGGAGAGCGAGGGTTCTACCGGACCCGCAGCGGCACGACGAAGGAGTTGCCCATTCTATCCTATGCCGCCATCGCCTACGCGATCAATGAGCGGGCGGACGTCACGGGAATCAGTGTGTTCAGGAACACGTACTGGCACGCGGTTCTGTGGACGAACGTGCGCTGATCGGTCGTCTGCTTCGTCGCGGGCGTCAGGAGCGGGCCTCGAACGTTGGCTCTCAGCGAGGCACTGGCACCCTCCCGTCGTGGTAAACCGAGCCCAAGATCGGGCGCAGTGGGAGGAAGATCACCACCACACAGGCGAGTGCGACCGTGAGAAGCAGAACTTTGCCAAGCCCCGCGTCGCTGTGGCGGAGATAACGTCTGGCAGCATGGCGAGGTAACGCCCGCCGTGCAGAATGTCCGGACCGAACCTCGCTTTCATCCGGATGGGGAAAGCGGCCGCGAACTCAACGTCTCGAGCAAGCGGGGTTCCGGGATCGAGATCACTGTCGGTTCCGAAACCGCATCTGGGCCATGTCGTCCTCAGCCGGAATGCGACCCCCGCCACCATAAGGAGATGCCAACAATGAAACGCCTCGCGCTCTTCGCCATCGCTCCTGCCTTGCTGGCCGCCTGTGACACACCGTCAGCGCCGCCCCCGCTCACGCCAAGTCTGCAGGTGATCTCGATGCCGCCCTCGTCCGCGGGCCCGCTCTTCCACTTCACGTACCTGTTGACGAGCACCGTGACCAACACCTGCCCCCCCATGGAGGAAGTCGCCATTGAGGGGATGATGCACTACATCGGCACCGGCGCAGGGGAAACGCCGACGAGCACCGACATCAAGGTCCACGTCAACATGCAGCGGATGGAGGGCGTCGGGCTCACCAGCGGGGACCGCTACCGCGTCATCCAGAACGACAAGGAAGACGTGCAATTCTCCTTTCCGCCGGCACAGTTCGAGGTGGCATTCGATAGCCGCTTCCGGCTGATCCGGGAGGGGAGCGCTGAAAACCTCTGGGTGAGGCAAACGGCCAGAATCGCCTATCCGCCAGAGGTGATCGAGGTCATCTGGGACGTCATCGAGTGTCGGGGCTGATCCCCCAAGTGACCTGTTCGCGCGTTGCGCCGGGCTCCAAGCTATTACCTCGGCACCGTCTGCAGCGCCCGCTCGGCTCGAGGTCGCATGAGCGCGGCCCACGTGGCCAGATCGCCGTGCGCCATGGTCAGCGACGCCACCTCGCGGTAGAGCAAGGTCGCACCTTCGCGATCTCCGGCGGCCGCGCGCGCGTCGGCTTCGAGGAGCGCCAGGGTTGCGAGCGGTCGGCCGAGATAGCCTGTGTATTGCCGCGCGCGCTGCAACCCGTCCGAGGCGCCCTTCATGTCTCCTCGCGCGTAGGCACGGGCGCCGGTCAGCGTCGCCCGCGCGAGGGACAGACTATGCGAGCCGCGCCCGCGGTCGTGGTGGCGCGCGAGTTGTTCCAACGCCTCGATGCCCTCTGCATCTTTTGCGCGTGCCAGGACATCGGCCCCGCGCTCGATGAGTCGTGCCACGGCCGGCGGGGAAAGATCATTGCTGCCAATCCACTGCATTGCCTCGGTGACCAAGGCCCTCGCCACGTCAGGTGAACCGCCGTCGACCTCCGCGCGCGCCTGAAGCAGGAGTGCACGAGGGAGGTACTGCGTCACTGAGCCGACTCGCATGTCCGGCAGGATCGCCGCCGCCTCGGCCACCCGGCCCATTCCGATCAGGATGAGATGTCGGTTCGGCGCCACGCCGAGCGTGTAGCTGTTCTGCCCAGGTGCCGTTCGCGGATGGAGACTGTCGAGCGTCCTGAGCTGGCCCTTCCAATCGCCGCGCAGAAGCGCAGCCGCACCACGCACTCCGTCCTCGGCAGGCGGATGGCGCGACGCAATCCTCCGCGCCCAGGCCATCGCACCCACGGTGTCTCCGCGGTCGATGTACGAAGCGCCCCGGGTCGAGATCGCGCCGTACGAGCTGGAGTCAAGCATGAGCGCCGTATCCGCCATCGCCCCGGCATACTCATGCCAGCCGAAGGCACGATACATCCACGCGACACCCTCGTAGGCAAGCGCGTCGCTGGGTGCCGTACCGAGAAGGCGCGTCGCGTAGATGCGCGCACTGTCCGGCCGGTCGAGCACGATATAGAAATATCGGCTGGCGATGAGCAGTCGCTCGCGCGGAGGCAGGCCTCCGCTGAGTTCGAACGCCCGAGTGAAATGGTAGTCGCTCTTCGTCTGCTGATCCGAGAACCAGGAGAGCTCCCCGACGAAGTAGTGCGCCATCGCGAATGAGGAGTCTTCACCGATCGCCGCCTCGGCGAAACGCATCGCCGACTCGGCGTCGGGGATGCGGATCCGCCGTGCCCGTGCATAGGCACGGAGGGCCTCCAGCGACCCTGTCGTCACATCCGGAAGTGGGTACAGGGCACTGTCCGGCGGAGGACGTCGCGAGGCATGAGCCGCCAGCGAATCGGCGAGTGCAACGGCGGTTCCGGTGAGAGAACCGCCGCTCGCAACCGTTCCCGACGCGGTTCCCACGGTTGTGCTGGTGAGCGCGTCGATCAGTTGGAGCGTGACGCGCGTTCCCTCGTCGACCCGGATGACCGAAATAGTGGCGACATATGGGAGGCCGCGGCGTATGGCGAGATGCGCGGCGACCGGCACAGTCAGTGGTGCTTCAGGTCGGATCCGCATGCGAGCGCGCGTCTCAGCGGCGATTGAGTCGTCGAGCAGGAAGATGCCGTGCGCCGACCGTAATGCGTCGCGGAGCGCACGCTCAGTCGCCTGCTCACTCGCACCGTCGGCCCTGTCGACTGCAGCCATTACGACGCCGAGCGGTGCCGCTGGGGGCGAAGTACGGAGTGCGGGTGCCAGTGCCAGTACAGTCGCCGTGACTCCCAGCGTCGCCCCGACGCCCATGGCGAGGGCATGCCGAGCACGCCGCCTGGCCATCACTGCGGCTTCCGCACGCGTCGACGGTGCATCGGGAAGGGCGTTCGCTGGCTCAACATCGGCGGTGATCGGCGACCCAGCCGCGGCGAGCGCGGGCTTCTCACTTCGCGCACGGTCTTCCGGCGCGGGTGCACGGCGCAGATGCTCGGCAAGCTTCGCGATGGACGGATCGTTCGGCGCGTCGAGCTCTTCGCGCAGCAGCGCACCATGCTGTTCGGCGTGGTCGATTGCCGCTTCCCGCTCGCCCCCGGCGGCAAGCGCGGTCATCAGGCGGAGCGCAACCCGCGAGTTGAGCGGTGCGAATGCAACGCGGCGGCGCAGATACTCCACGGCGACCGTGAAATCACCGCGAGCCATCGCCTCGTCCGCGACTGTCTCGAGTGCCGAGGCACAGGCCTCGGCCAGTCGCTGCCGCTGGTCCTCAAGCCACCGATCGAAGCCGGGAGCCTCGGGGACAAAGAAGCCTGGAAGCAGCGCGCCCCTATAGAGGGCCGCTGCCCGGGGGTGGTCCTTCCGGGCGATCGCCGCCTCGAACTCGACGACATCGCACCACATCGCGTCCGGCGCGATGCCCACTTCCTCCTCGCCACGCCCGATGACGATTGCGCCGCCCAGGGCGTGCCGGAGAAAATGGAGCGCCTGACGCAAGGAATTGCGGGCGTGATCCGCATCCGACTCGGGCCAGAAGAGCGCGAGGAGGTGGTCGCGGCGGTGAAAGCCGCACGGAGACGCGACCGCGAGATAGGCGAGCAGCGCCAGGCGCTTTGGTTGCGCGATGATCGAGCGCAGCTCTTTTCCGGCCGTATCCCGGAGTTCGACGGTCCCAAGCAGGTGAAGCCGTACCATACGACCCCCTGGGTGGAACACCAGAAAACAGGCCGCGCGGCACCCGGACAATCGGATGCGACACCTACGTAACGCTTGCTCCGAAGAATGTCGAGCCCCGGCTCCGAGGGCCGGGCCTTCGCGCTGGAACCCCGCGGTCGCCGCGCGGCGCTTAATCCTGGCGGGTGATCTTGAGCTCGATGTCGGGGTCCTGCAGGCGCCCGGTGATCGTGTTCGCGCCCGTGAAGCGCCCCGCGTACGACGTCGTCCCAAACTCAGTCGAGACCAGCACCAGCTGAACGTCCTGGCCGCGCACCGTTCCCGTCACGGTGAACGGACCGGAGCCGAGTGGACTCGCGAACTGCCCAGTGCCGGCGACCGCTTCGCCGGACTGGGTGAAGGTCGCCTCGAACTGGACGGCCCCCAGGGCGGCACTGCCCTTCCACCGCCCGGCGATGGACGGCGAGAGCGGTGCGGTAGCGTCCTCGTCACACGCAGTCGTTGCCGCGAGGACGAGGAGCAGGGCGAGCCGGCGCCAGCCGAACAGGGGCGTGAGACGTCTCATGCCCGGAGAAAGGGCAAGGACGGTACCGTCGGACTGGGTGTGGTTTGGGACGCCGAAGCGTGGACGCGGGGAGCGAGCGCGCTCCCCGCGGGAGGCCCTATTCGGTCGCGGCTGCCGGCGCTGCGGGTGGGATCACCTGGGTCGCCACGACGCCCTTGCCACGGCTCGCCCAATGCTGGCGAGTGACGGCGGGCATTGCCTTGCGGGCGAGGTGCTCCTTGTAGTAGGTCACGATGCGGGTGCGCACCGTCTCCTGAGTGTCGGTTTTCGCGGCCTGAAAGGGCGCGTAGCGATGTCCGTCGCCCGAGACGCCGAACCACCACCACGGTTCGGCGGCCGGAGTGCGTCGCTTCTCGACCGTGCACGAATAGGTGCGACCGTCTTCCTGAAAATCAAAGGCTTTGATCATGATCTCTCCATCGCGTTGACCCACAATCTAGCTATTTTCGCACGTTCGCGCCGGGAAGACGCGACAATCGAGCGAAACCAGGGGTGTAAACCACCCCGTAAGGCGCTCAGGGCCAGCGGGTTGCTGGCATTTTACCCGCCTGGCCGAAGGAGGCACGCATGGATCCAATTTTTCCACCCCTGTTCGACGGCACTCTCCGTGAGCACTACCTGCTGCTGTTCGGGACAGCGGGCGTGATTGGCCTGATGACCGGGCTCGTCGGCGCATGGATCGGGGCATATTTCGGCGGGCGACGCGGGGCGATCCGGGCGATCGCCCGAATGGGCGAGCGGCCCCCGGTGCTCGTCGAAGCGCAGCTGGGGGACCTGCACCAGGCACTCGAGGCGCTCGCCCTTGAGATGGAACGCATCTCCGAGGGACAGCGCTTCACGGCTCGCATGCTGGTGGAGCGGGGCCCTGCTCCGCCGCCGGGCAATTACGGACGGCGAGAGGGTGGGAGCGTGACGCCGCACTGAGCGTCACCACCCTCGTGGCAATCAGCGCGCGGGGGTGACCCGGTAAGCGATGACGAGCGGGCCATCCCGGCCCGGGCGCGTCTTCGGCCAGAGCGACAGTGAACGACCGTCGACCGCGCGCAGGGAGATTGCGCGCTGATCCGTCACGAGCTCGGTGGGGCCCACGAGAGTTCCGGTGGCGATCGCCGCGAGCAGGGAATCGGCCGCCGGCCCGTGCACGCCGGGCAGGGTGGAGCGGATGATCTGCTCGAACTTCTCGGGGCGTCGCGTGCGAGCCTCGGGAGTATCGAAGTGCACGGTCACGGTGTCACCGGCCCGTAGGGCGTACATCCCATTCTGCAATTCCGTTCTTCCCTGGGCAACGATCGGCTGGAGCGACCGAGCGACCGGTGGCGCCACCAGCGGCGCGGACTGCGGAAGCGCGGCGGGCGCCGCGGCTGCGGAATCGGCCGGCGTCGCAACGAGCGGCGCAAGCAGTGATTCAGCGGGAGTGGCGGTCGGCGGTGGGACAACAGGTGCCGGGCCCGCGACCGAATCGATCCCACCCGGCAGTGTCGCCGCCGGGTCGTTGGACGGCACGCCAGTCAGCGCACGAACCGGCGCCGCCTCCAGCGACCCCGGCGAGGCAATGAGGCGCGTCAGCCCCGAGGTCGAACGATTCTTCCACGCGTCGAGCCCCGACGTGGCGGCGAATGCGCATGCACCGATCGCCACCGCCGTGAGACCGATGCGCACCAGGATCGTACGGTGCCGAGCGGCGGTCGCTTCACGCTCCGCACGCCGACAGTGGAGACAGACCTTGGTTCCGGGCCGAAGCTCGTGATGACAGGGAGCGGGGATGCGTGGAGTCATGGGTCGCTGCTGGAGAGCTGAACCAACCGGCCGGCCGGAATCGCATGGCCGGAACGGAGGGCATTCGTGGTCGATGGAGGCGTGGCTGCTAATGCGGAGACGAGCAATCGTGAAGGCCCGCAACGGGCAAGAATGCCGGGCGGCGTGTCGATCCGTCGTCGTCGTGAGTATCGTTGTGACCTGTGTCGCACACCCCTCCGCCTGCACTATGACAATGCATACGTCGACCCGGAGCACCGGGGCGCGGAGCGTCTGCATGCACTGCGCGCAGGTGCGACGATGATCGGCGACGCCACGCCGACGCGCGGAGAGGCG
>JANOCW010000457.1:0-12719 GCA_031412375.1 Gemmatimonadaceae bacterium
CCTGCACGGAAGGGATTGATCCAGGCGTGCAGCTCGAGCCCGCGCAGGTGCGCCTGCTCCACCGCGAAGGCGAGCGGATCGTAGCCGGGGTCGGTGCCCTGCTGACCGGACAGCATCGCGCCCCACGGCTCGAGCGCGGACGCATAGAGCGCATCCGCCGCCGGTCGCACCTGGAGGATGATCGTGTTGAAGCCCGCCGACAGCGCGCGGTCGAAGATGTCCACGAGCTCCGCGCGTTGTTGGTCGGCACCCAGCCCGGGTCGCGATGGCCAGTCAATGTTCGAGACGGTCGCGACCCAGATGCCGCGCATCTCCCGTGTCAGCGGCGGCGGGGTGGTGTCTGCAGGGGCGATGCGGACGGGGCCCGTCGTCGCATTGGAGCAGGCAGCGAGCAGCGCGATGGCGCAGGTGACTGCGCAGCACGGAAAAGCGGAGGGCATCAGCGACAAGGTCATCTCGATGGAATGCGACGTCAAGCAGCCCGGACGTAGACCAGGTCAGCCCGTTTGATTGCCACGTCAGGAGGCGCGGGATTCAGCGAGATTCCGTGGGACTCGACACAAACCTCGGGTACGACATCATCAGCCCACGGAGCTCGGATGCGTCGTCCAACGGCACCCACTGTCCTGATGATCGCAGGGCTCATCGTCTGCCTCCCCTGGAGCCTCGTGGTTCTCCCGGCCCTAGGCCTTGGCGGATACGGTCCGGGCGCGCGGGGGGCGCTCCTCAGGGCTGCCGTCGCGCCACCAGCATTGGCCAGTATTCTCCTGCTGGCCGCGGGCGCACTCAGGCTTCGGCGGCGACAGCTCGTGGGACCGTCAGGCGGCGGGCGCGTGTTCGCCGGCGTGGCGCTCGCTCTCGGTGCGGCCGTCGGCCTCCTGGCGGCGGTATTATACGCGGCAGGCAGGTGACGCTTGCGCGGCAAGCTGCTCGTGTATCTCCACCGCGTTGGTCGTCGCGTAGTTCGCGTGGTTGTTGTTGAAGACGAGATGCACCTGCCGCGCCTCCATGGCCGCGCTGTAGATCGCGGGAAACCACGCCGTGAGCTGCTCTTGCTCGTACAGGTAGCGGTATCGCTCGGTGACGATGTCGTTCCGCGCCTCCCACGTGGACTCGCGCCTTCCATGGAGGCGAATGATCGCGAGGGCAGGATTGGTCACCTGCATCGTCGGCGGCATGCTGCTCTCCATACCCGGCGGCGCATCCACCGCCACGTAGCTGAACGCCAGCTCGCGCAGCAGGCCGAAGGTTCTCGGGCCGACGCGATCCGATAGCCAGTCGCGGTGACGGAGCTCGACCGCCGCAGGCCAGTCGCCAAGCCGGTCGCGGGCGTCGCCCAACAGGTCTGCGCTCTCACGGGTGGGCGTGAACCATCGCGGATACTGCAGCATGATTGCGCCGAGCTTGCCCGCGGCATGCAATGGATCGAGGGCGCCGAGGAAGCGGCGCCATACTTCGTCGATCGCCTCGCGCGAAAAGTGATGCGTGTAGACGTTGCGCGCGGCGCGAAGCCGGACCGGCAGGTCATCGGTGAGCCAGCGCGGCAGCCGCGCCGGATCGGTGGGATGGCCGGTCATGAGCGCGTGCGCCTTCACGTCGAACGCGAAGTGATCGGGGGTGCGCTCGACCCAGCGGCGCGCCGTCTCCTCTGAAGGCATCGCGTAATAGGTCGCATCGACCTCGATCATCGACAGCTGCGTCGCGTAATAGCGAAGCCGCGCCTCCGGGCTGGCCGCATCGCGTGGGTAGAACACACCCTTGGCGAGCAGTGTTGGGTCGGTCCACCCCGCAACGCCGATGGAAACGGTGGCGCTCTCCAGGCGCACCGGCGAGCCGGCGCTTACCGTCACGCTTTGCGCACGATGCCGCGCCACGCGCCAGCCCGGATCATGGATCGGATGCCAGCCAGCCTCCGCGTCGGGCGCCTCGCGCGCCGCCGCCGACTCGATGGCCTCCAGATCGGCGGGCAGCGGCGCCGGCTCAGCGAGCGTCTGCGCGATCATCGCCGTGACACGCGCGGGCGCCTGACGAGAGAGCGTCGCGATGAGCGCCGTCTCAGGAAGATTCTTCCAGTAGCGCGCTGGCATCTCGGCGAGCATCGCGGTGCGATTGAGCCGGGCCGGATTGAACGTTCCCGCGTAGTACGTCCGCCAGAGATCTTCGAGCGCATCGCCATCCGCAGGGACCTGATGACGTTCGATCCCGGGCGTCAACTGCAGCGCATCGCCGTCCCACAGGGCGCACCCATCCGGCGTGAAGATCGACCAGCGCATCGACGGAAAACGTTCGACGAAGAAGGGCGCCGTTCGCTCGACCACGCGATGCGCCGGCTCGAACCACGCGACGAACTTCTCATCATCGCCGTCAGCCCTCGGCAGTGCGCGAAAGCGAACGAATGCCTTCATCTTGTGCGACGCGCGACGCACCCCGCGATGCATCCGGACGAGCCGGTGCATCAATGGGTCGGATGCTACCTCGAGGAGGTGTGCCTCATCGTGCACGAGCCGCCAGAGGGCCTCGTAGAGCAGTGACCAGCGCTCGGCATCGCGGTGACATGCCACGCTCGTGGCAAGCGCCATGAAGCGTCGAGGGACCCTGGCCTGCAGCGTGACATCGCCGGCGTCAGAGATCGCGGCGCCGAATAGCTGCGATGCGGAGCCGTCGTCGTTCCACGTCAGTGTGCCGGGGCGCAGGCGAGCCGCGAGACACTGGCGCGCGACGCCACGCCACCGATTCAGCGTCTCCGGAACCGATCCTGCCGCCGCGATCACATCTCGCCAGTGCGCGCCGCCACCACGGACGTGGACCAGAGATCGAGCTGGCCGGCGGAGCGAACGCGGTGCAGCAGGGTAGGCGATTCGGGGCCGAACCGTCCTGGCGTGTAGTCGGCGGTGGTGATGAAGGGCCGGGCTCGCGACATCGCGACCTGCAGCCGCATCAGGTCATCGAGCCGCAGGCGCCGCCACCGGCGTGCAGCGAGCATGCGCTTCACGCTGCGGACGCCGACGCCGGGGATGCGCAGCAGTTCCTCCTTCGTCGCCACGTTGACGTCCACCGGAAATCGCTCGCGGTTGCGCATCGCCCACGACAGCTTGGGGTCGACGTCGAGCTCGAGGTTCGGTGTCGCGGCTGTGGTGAGCTCGTGCGCGCCGAACCCGTAGAAGCGCATTAACCAGTCGGCCTGGTAGAGGCGATGCTCTCGCAGGAGCGGCGGGGCAGTCGCCGGCAGCACGTTCGACGCATCGGGAATCGGGCTGAACGCAGAGTAATACACCCGGCGCAGGCGCTGCTCGGAATACAGCGATGCGGACGTCCGGAGCAGCACGGCATCGCTCGCATCGGTCGCCCCAACGATCATCTGGGTGGCCTGCCCTGCCGGCGAGAAGGCGAGCGGCTTGCGCGCGAGCGCTGAGCGTTCGACGTGTGCCCGGTCCTCGCGTGCTTCGGCGATGCCGTCGCGGATCGTCCCCATCGCGCGAGTGATCTGCACCAGCTCCTTCTCCGGCGCGAGCGCGTCGAGGTCGTCCTGCCGCGGCAGCTCGACGTTGATGCTCAGGCGATCGGCCCATCGCCCCGCCTCCCGAATGAGCTCCGGCGCCGCATTCGGGATGGTCTTGAGGTGGATGTATCCCGCGAATCCGTGAACGACACGCAGCGATTTCGCGACCGCGACGAGCTGCTCCATCGTGTAGTCGGCATCCCGGATGATGCCCGAGCTGAGGAACAGTCCCTCGATGTAGTTGCGGCGGTAGAAGTCGAGCGTGAGCGTGACGACTTCATCAGGCGTGAAGCGCGCCCGGCGCACGCCGCTCGAACGGCGGTTGATGCAGTAGCTGCAGTCGTAGATGCAGTAGTTGGTGAGCAGGATCTTGAGGAGCGACACACATCGCCCGTCCGGCGTGTAACTGTGACAGATCCCGGTGCCTTCGGTCGAGCCTATCCCGCCACGCTTCGCCTTTCGCCCTTTCGCTCCGCTGCTCGCGCACGAGGCATCGTACTTGGCAGCATCCGCGAGGATCGACAGTTTTTCCGAGACATCCATGTACCGAATATAGACCGAAGCAACGGGCAGATCAACCGGGTTGCGCGGAGCGCAGACGCCGGTGCGCAGCGTACCACTCAGGGCGGTGGAGCGAGCAGCCCTTCCTTCGCAAGCTGCGCAGCGACTTCCTCCCCAAGCTGCGCTCCCCAGCGTTGACCGGCGAGCATGGCATCCCTCGTGACGAGCGGGGTCGCGTCGAGCAGGCGCCGCCCCGTCGGGGATTCATAGAATCGCAGGATGCCCGTCAGGTCCTCGAGCGAGAAGTAGCGATCGTAGATCGGTACGAGATCCTCGATGATCACGCCGCGCTGCTCCCGCGCCTGCACGATGAAGCGATCCCAGAAAACCGCGGGGATCGCGGGGTTGCCGATCCGTTGTGCCGGGAGGCTTTGCTCCATGACGAGGAGCATCTGCTCGGCGGTCCGGCTCACTTCGAGCACACGTCGGATCATCGCGGCCTTCGCGGAGTCCGGCACCGTGGTACTGGCCTGAGCACGAACCGTGGATGCGGCGAGCAGGACGCCACAGAGAGCCGAGGTAGCTACTGCAGTGATGCGCATGGAATCTCCGGGTGTCTGCGCTGATGGGCCGTGAGCGGGTGGCGGGGGTCCGCGAACGCGCTGTGTCCGGCTCGAGTGTCAGCAATACTGCGGCAAAGGCGACTGCGGCATCAATAGGGAACGCTCGACCTCCGCAGTCCGTTAGGCCGCTGTCGCCCTGGCGCATCGCCCATTGATCGTCTCGCAGTCCTCGCCGAGTGCCCGCCCCACGTAAAAAGAGTCGCACGGCAGCGCCGCCTTCCACACCGATTGGCCAGCTGCGCTGGGGTCTGTGCTGTCAGTTCCTCGACGCACCGATTCACTTTCGCACCGCGACCCATCGCTACGTGGCGACCCTCGGTGCGACGGCGGGTCGCGCCTATCTGACCGCGATCGCGCGTGACAACGCACACGCGCTGGCAGATGCAGTCCGACAGTGCACCGCCCTCGGTATCGGCGCCTTTCGCATCAACAGCCAGATCCTGCCGCTCTCCACGCATCCGCAGAGTGGCTACACGCTCGAAGACCTGGACGCCGATGGCACCATCGCCGCCTCGTTCCGCGACGCCGGCGCACAGGCACGCGCGGCTGGCATCCGGCTCTCGTTTCACCCCGACCAGTTCGTGGTGCTCAACTCCGAGCGACCCGAGGTCGTGATCGCATCGCTCCAGGAGATGCAGTTGCACGGCGACGTGGCGCGTCTCGTTGGTGCCGACGTTCTCACCCTCCATGCCGGCAGCGCTGCCGGCGGTGTCGGGGAAGCGCTCGTTCGGCTCGAGCGGGGCATCGAGCAGCTCACCGACGCCGCTCGCAGCAGGATCGCGCTGGAGAACGACGATCGACGTTTCTCCCCGGAAGTTCTCCTTCCGCTGTGCGAGCGACTGGAGATTCCGATGGTGTACGACGTCCATCATCATCGCTGCAACCCCGACACGCTCGATGTCGCGGCGGCGTCAGGACGTGCCGCGGCCACATGGGGCGTTCGCGAGCCTCACTTCCACATCTCCTCGCCACGCGCCGGCTGGGGCAATGGCGATCCGCGCCCGCACGCCGACTATGTGATGGCCGCGGACTTTCCCGATGCCTGGCGGGAGCGGACGATCACCGTGGATGTGGAAGCGAAGGCGAAGGAGCGTGCGGTGCTGGCGCTTCGCGACGCGGGAGTTGCGGGTGCTCCGGGTCGCGCAGCTCGGCCCTCCGCGCGATCGCGACCGACGCACCCGCAAAGACAGCGCCGAGGGGACACACGATGAGCACCAGGTCGTTGCTCAGGCCGGTCAGGAGCGGGAGCGCGGCGGATCCCACGATTCCCAGGAGCGCCGCCCGGCCCGGCGAGAGGTCGAGGATCGTCCGGCGACGCTCGGCCACGGCGAGCAGCGCGCCGAACGCCATGCCCGACACGAGACCGATGAATCCCGTCGCCGCGGCGACCTCGGCGATCGACTCTCCCGGTTCGAAGTCGGATGGGTCGGCGATCCAGAGGACCACGATGATGGCGGCCCACACGACGCCCCATGTCAGGCCGATACTGATCACACCGCGCAACTTGCGAATGAGGTTCGACATCACGCCTCCGAGCGGCCCATGGTGATGACTCGGCCGTTGCGCGCGGCCTGCTCCGCGCCTCGACCAGAGTCGACACATGCCCTACGGCGGCCGACGGCGCGAGGATTCCGGTTCCTGCTGACGGTCCCGCCTGGGGCGCTTGCCCATTCCTCCTGGTCGGCGCATGTTGGCGATCCACCTTTCGGAGCGGACAATGAGAACCATACCGCGGAAGTGGACTGTCCTCTGCACCTGGTCGCTCGTGATCACCGTGGCAGCGCTGGCCTGCAAGGACTCGGTCAGTTCGTCGTCGAGCGACCGAACGACCTCCCTCGCCGCCCAGAGCCGGGGCATGGACGTGACGGCGTTCACTCAGGAGGTCTGTGGCGTCATCGCCGCAACGGTGGTGATCACGGAGAACACGAGGCTCTCCTGTGACGTCCAGTGCGTGAACGCGACGGGACCCTGCATCCAGTTCGGGGACGACAACATCACGCTCTGGCTCAACGGATTCACAATGTCCGGAACGGCGCGCCCCCCAGCCAACTGTGCACCGTCTCCCGCTTTTGGCCCTGCTCCCAACCCCGGGCCCTTCCCGTATGACGGCATTTCGACTGCTGGACATGACCAGGTCAAGATTCGCGGACCGGGGATGGTGCAGACCTTCCGCCGCCACGGCCTCTTCATGCTGGAGACGGATGACGCCATCGTCGAGGGCGTGACGTCGCACCACAACTGCTACAGCGGCATCCTCATGGCATTCTCCCACGACAACCGGATCAGCGAGAACGTTTCCGTTCGCAACGGCAGCGCATCCGGAGGGGCTCCGTGCGGCGGAAACTGTGTCATCAACAGCAACGGAAACCAGATCCGCCGAAACCATTTCCACGGGAACGGCTCGGTTGTCGGCGGGGCGCCCCTCGGTACGCCGAACGACTTCGGCGTTGGCCTCGTCGGAACGAGCAGCGACAACACAGTCGAGGAGAACAGTATCGGCGGCAACATCAACGGCATCCTGCTGTTTCCGCTCACGACCGGCAACGTGATTCGCCATAACCTCATCGCGGGCAACCCACCGGTTCAGGTCGCCGCCACCGCGGGCACGCCGGTGGGCGTGGACATTCGCGACGCGTCGGCGCCCGGCGCTAACACCTTCACCGAGAATCACTGCATCACCTACGAGGGTGCTTCCACTCCGCCCCCGTGTCCGAATTTTCCGAGGGCCAGAGGACACTATTGACGCAGCGGCCCCGGATGAGCGATCGACGCGCGGAGTAGCGGCGGACCTTCTCCGGGAATGTGAGAGGCCGTCGGCTGGCTAACCCCGGCCGACGGCCGTCTATCCATCCTCCCCGCCTGCCTGGCCGTCAAGCGAACCTCAGGCATCATCGGTCCATGACGGGCAGATAGGCGCGCCACGGTCCGACTGCATCGCGGTACTGCTTCGCCATCACACGCGCGGTCTGCGCGACGTGACCGAGATCGTGCGCGACCCACGTCGCGAGGAGCTGACGCATCGTCACCGCACCGAATGCGGGGTGTTCGCCCTCGAGTGCCATTTGCGCATCCGTGAGTCGCCAGGAACCGAGCGTCACCAGATTCTGCGCGCGGAGCTCCGCGAATTCGTCCAGCAGGTCGCCAAAGCTCTTGCCCGCGCTCTCGCGGAACTGCGCGAACCGGTCGTACGGCTCGAACCGACGCGTCGCGCCCTGCGCGAGGATGATTCGGGCGCGCGGGATCCAGTCGGTGCGTTCGCCGTGGATCAGGTGGCCCACGATGTCATATGGACTCCACGTCTCCGGCCCTTCGGTCGCGCCCGTCCATTCAGACGGAAGGTCGGCGAGGAGCGCGCGCAATGCAGCCGGCGTCCGCTCCAGCACGGCGACTCCGGTGTTCAGCACGAAGTTCATGCGCCCTCCCCTACCAGGAGAATGCCTTGCACATCTGCTCCTGCGACGGCCATTGATGCTCGGTCCAGTCGCGACGGCTGGCCCGGACGCGGCCAATGAGCGTATTCTAGCATGGCCTCGCCTACCCGCGCGCCTGCGCGACCTCTACCGACTCTTCACCGCGTTCCCTATGCTCACGTTCACCCTTCGAATCCGCCTTGCGGTCGCCGCGCTCGTTGTCACCTGCGTGGTCGCGCCGGTCCAGGCCCAGGATGCGGACCTCATCGTTCGCAACGCACGCATCTGGACGGGAGACTCGACGCGCCGATTCGCCGAGGCGCTCGCCGTTCGCGGCGAGCGATTGCTGGCGGTCGGGGCCAATGCCGAGGCCGATGCTCACCGATCCGCGCGCACGCGGGTGATCGATGCGGGTGGCCGATTCATCACGCCGGGCTTCATTGACGATCACACGCACTTCGCCCAGGCAGGCGCGCTGCTCATCGGCGCGAACTTGCTCGACGTCAGCATTGCCGCGCCGTTGGCTGCCCGAGTAAAGGATGCGGTGGGACGGATGAGCACAGGCGCATGGCTCACCGGCGGCGACTGGGGTGCGTACGAAGACTCGCCTGCCAACAGCACGGGCGCGGCGGCACGAGCCGTCCGCACACGATTCTCGCCCGATCGAGCGATCATCGATTCGGTGAGTGGCTCCACGCCCGTGCTGCTCAATCGCTGGGACCGGAGCGCCTGGCTCGCCAACGGTGTCGCGCTCGAGCGTGCCGGTCTCACATGCGCGCGACCGGTGCGCGGACTCGAATGCGTGAGCGGACGCACGACGGGCCGGGTGTCCGACTCCGCACTCGCTGTGGTTCGACGGGCGATCGCGGCGAAGACATTCGACCAGCGACTGCGCGAGGCGCGCGCGGCGCAACAGCATCTCGCGGAGCTGGGGGTGACGACAATTCACGACAACACGCCGCCAGCGCAGCTCCCAGTGTACACGGAGCTCAAGCGCCGCGGCGAGCTGACGGTTCGCGTCTTTGCGCGCCCGACGCTCGACAAGGCCGACGAGCTCGCCTACGCCGGGATCTCGCCGGGCTTCGGCGACGACTGGATTCGCATTCGCGCCCTCAAGGGATTCGTGGACGGCATTCAGGGGAATTCGACCGCTCGCTTTTACGAGCCGCAGCTTCACTCTGGCCGGCGCGGCGAATGGCGCGACAGCACCAACACCGCGGCTACCGACGGCGCGGGATCAGGGATGAATCCCCCGGGCAACATGGAGCGCCTGCTCTTCGCGCTCGACTCGGCCGGCTGGTGGGCGAACGTCCACGCGATCGGCGATCACGCGATCGACAGCGTGCTCACCATCATGGAGAAGGTGATCACCACCAACGGCCCGAAGGAGCGGCGCTGGCGCATCATCCACTCGCAGGTCATCCGCAATGCCGCGGTCGCCCAGCGCTACAAGCGGCTCGGCATCATCGCCGAGGTGCAGCCGTATCATGCGATCGACGACATGCGGTGGATGGCCGAGCGGATTGGCGATCGGTCGCGGTGGGCGTATGCGTTCCGGACCTTCCATGACGCGGGCGTCCCGCTCCTGTTCGGATCGGATTGGCCGGGCACGAACGCGAGCTGGTATACCGCGAACCCCATGACGATCCTCTACGCCGCCGTCACGCGGCAAACTCTGGACGGCAAGCCGGAGGGCGGCTGGTATCCCGAGCAGCGGCTGGATCTCGAGACCAGTCTCCGGAGCTACACCGTCAACAATGCGTGGGCCGAGGGTGAGGAGGCGAGCAAGGGGTCATTGCGCGCGGGTAAGCTCGCCGATTTTGTGGTGATCGATCGTGACCTGTTCGCGATCCCGGCGGTGCAGCTCAAGGAGGCGAAGGTGCTGATGACTGTCGTGGGTGGCCGCATCGTGCACGCGGCGACGCCGTTCCGCTGATCGAACCGGGTCACGGGCCTCCGGCAGCGCTCCGGCGGAAGTTGCCTACGGCACGGCGGGGATGGTCATGGCCGCTCTCGCCTCTTCGTAGGTCCCCGGAAAGTAGGACACATTGTGGAAAGCCTCGTGCGTGAGCGCCTGCGCCACGAAGCGAGCGTCGGCGTCAGTGCGTCCAATGACGATGATCCGGGTGTTGTGATCCTGCATGGGGAGCCGACCGTCATCCTTCGCCTTCCGCACTTCACCCACGTCCCTGCCTTCCACCACCAGGCTCCGGGGAATGTTCCGGGCTCCGGCGATCGACCCCGCCAGAAATGCCTCGGGCGCGCGAACGTCGATCACCACCGCTGTCCGGTCGAGGGCGAGCACATGCCGCAGTCCGTCTGCCTCGATGACGGTGACGCCGCCGAACGCGCGCCACACGGGAATGCCAAGCTGATACCGAAGCACTTTCCGGTGACCGGCACTCGACAGCTCGTCACCGAGGCGCTTGCTCTTCGGGCAGAACGGCCCGTTGCAATACACCACGATCGTCCGCGTGGAATCGCCGCCGACGAGCCGACTGACCTCCGCGACGTCCGAGACGTAGATCGACATCGGCACACCCGGGCGCGCGGCGACGTTCTGCGCGCCCGGGATGTGACTGATCGAGTACTCGAGGTGAGGCCTGGTATCGAGCACGACCGCCTCGCCAGAGGCGAGGATGCGGGTCAGCTCCTCAGTCGAGATCTCTCCTTCGGCAAGGTTGGAGGGCGCGGCAGACAATCGCAGCCACAGGAAGATGGCCAAAGCGATGGAGAGCACGGCGACTGCCCAGGGAGCGCTCCTCGTGACCCCTCGTACGGCGCTCCCGGACGCGGGGTCGCGATCCGACGATGCCCGCGGGACGGATGCGGACGTCGGGATTCCACCTGTCGCCGATTCCCCGGATGCCCACACCTCCCCGGCTGACCGTTCCAGCGCTTCGCCGAACCTGGCAGCGGTGGCGTAGCGATCAGCGGGAAGCCTCGCCAGCGACTTGGCAACGGCGCGCTCCAGCGGAGGTGTCACGCTGTCGCGAATCAATCGCAGGGCACGGGGCTGCTCGGTGAGGATGCGCGCCACGACCGCTTGCGGGCTCGCCCCGGTGAATGGCGGTTCTCCGCCCAGCATCTCGTAAAGCACGCAACCCAGCGAATAGATGTCGCTGCGGGCGTCGATATGCCGCTCACCCATCGCCTGCTCGGGACTCATGTAGTAGGGCGTTCCGATCGACAGGCCGGTTCCTGTCAGCCGCGCCCCTCCGGCGGCGCTGACGGCGAGTGCGATCCCGAAGTCGGCCACCAGGGCGTGGCCTTCCTGCAGGAGGATGTTCTCGGGCTTGATGTCCCGATGGACGACATCCTGGCGATGCGCGTAGTCGAGAGCGGATGCGACCTGCTGCGCCAGGCGTACCGCATCGGCGACTGGCAGTTGCTGCTCGCGCTCGAGGCGCGCGCGCAGCGACTCGCCTTCGATGTACGGCATGACGTAAAAGAGGTGCCCATCGACCTCGCCCGAGTCGTGTAGCGGAAGGATGTGCGGGTGACTGAGCCGTGCGGCGATTTCGATCTCGCGGAGGAAGCGCCCTGCACCGACCACGGCGGCCAGTTCGGGCAGCAGGACCTTGATCGCCACGCGGCGGCCATGCTTGGTGTCCTGCGCGAGATAGACCGTCGCCATCCCCCCGCGTCCGATTTCGCGTTCGATGGAGTACCGGTCCGAGAGTGCGGCACCGAAGGAGGCAATCGAATGGGGCAAGCAGTCAGCTCCGTGAGGTCACGAACGAATGATGAACACGCGGGATACGATGGGACTCCACGCGGTCGGGTCAATAGCCGCCCCATGAAGAGCATGAAGTGTCCATGAAGGTGCACGAAGAACGGCAACTGCATTTGGTGGCATCTCGGCGCCGAGTTCTCTACCCGGAGATGCACGAAAAGCGGTTTGTACCTCTCCGCACGTCTTCACGGACCCTTCATGCACTTCATGTTCAGGCTTTTCTCACGGTCTACTGTTTGGCCAGGAGCTCGCCGAGTGCGTCGAGCCGCTCGGTCCAGTACTGCTTGAAGCGCGCAGCCGTCCCCCTGTCAGGCAGCTTCGTGTGGGCCAGGGCCACCGCGCTCCTCGCTTGACTCTTCGCAGTGAAGCCGACCGCAACGATGCCGCCGTCGTCCCACCCGAGCCGCATCGATCGCGGAGCTGTGGCAGTGCGGACTTTCACACTCGTGTCGTTCAGCCAGCGATGGCGAATGGCTGCATCTGCCCACGCCTCGAACAGCGTCGTCACCGGCACGTCGTACGTGCGTGACTTGGCCGCTTCGTAGCTCCCGTCGCGCCGCTGGCCGCGGACGCGCAGGCCCTTAATGCGCTCGTAGCCGACGGTAACCGCCTGCGCCCACCATCCATCGATCTTGTACTTCGTATGCACCAATCGAGCGATGTCGCCGTGGGACATTTTCTCGGCGCCCTTTCGATCGAGGGCATACACCCAGCGCTCCCACGTGCACCCGGTCTTTTCCTTGATGACCGCATCCCTGGTGCCGGCGAGCGCGGCGAAGTCCGGGGGGTCGGCAGCGGTGACGGGGGCGGGAGTTGTGACAGTCGGAGCAGCGGCGCGCGTCGGCACGCGGGGCTTCTTCACGATCTGCGCGCGGGCGGCGGTGTAGGCTTCGCCCGTCTTCGTCATGCGGTCGCGCACGAGGCGCTTGAGATCCTTGTTGCGTGGCATC
>JANOCW010000458.1:0-3387 GCA_031412375.1 Gemmatimonadaceae bacterium
TCGAGGCCCGACAGCCCCCCGTCCCATTCCCCCGCAACGCCCGTAGCTTTCGGGCGTGCACCCACGCCCGCGGATCAGCCTTGCAGCCGTGCTCACCGGCGCCGCGCTCATGAGCGCGGCGCCGGCGCGTGCGCAAGCGACCTTCTCGATCGACGCCACCCGTGCCACCGTGCATTATGACGGCTACCTGCGGTCGCCGGTCTGGCTCCTCTCGCCGGTGGTGCGGGTCGAACGCTCTCTGCTGACGCTGGTTGGCCGGGGACGGTTCGCGCTGTTCGAAAGCGGAAATCAGAGCACCGACGTCGTGCTTGCGGGTTCCATGTTCCTCCCTTCGGCGAGCAGCTGGCGCGCAGAGATCTCGGGCACCGGTGGTCTCGCGCGCTATCTCGCCACGAACACGGGGTACGGATCGCTCGGCGTCCGCGCACATCGCATGGCGCGGTCGGCCGGGATCTGGGCCGGCGCGTCCACGACCGCGGTCACTGGAAGCATCGACGTCATTGGCGGAGCGCGCGGGGAGGTCGGCGGATGGTCGCGCCGCGGACCGCTCACGATGAGCATCGTCAGCTCACTCAACGCCGTCGCGGAGATCCGATACTTCGACACCGGGGTGCAGGCCCGGTACACACACGGCTGGCTCGAGCTCGCCGGCGGAGCGGGGACTCGCGGCGGCGATGAGACGCTGGGGCTGCGCTCGTGGGGTGACCTGACCGCGACGATCTGGCTTACGCGGCGCTTCGCCCTGGTCGCCGGTCACGGGAGCTATCCGAGCGACCCGAGTCAGCTGGCACCCGGGGGTCAGTACACCGCGCTCTCGATGCGCGTGGCGACGCGCCCGCCTGCCCTGCGCGAAGCGCTCACACGCACGATGGGGTATCCGACGCCGTCGATCGTGCGACCCGTGGTCGCAGGGTTCGACGTGCAGCGCCGTCGTGACGGACGCACGCGGATCCGGATCCGAGCCGCGGACGCGCGAACGGTGGAGCTGTCGGGCACCTTCACCGACTGGGA
Organism: Gemmatimonadaceae bacterium; assembly: GCA_031412375.1. Classification (GTDB taxonomy): domain Bacteria; phylum Gemmatimonadota; class Gemmatimonadetes; order Gemmatimonadales; family Gemmatimonadaceae; genus JANPKQ01. The sequence goes on from JANOCW010000458.1 coordinate 1,012, forward strand.
ACCCCTCGCACTGGAGCGAGGGCGGGGCGACCACTGGGAGATCGTGCTGCCCCTCGAGCGCGGGACACACCAGTTCAACGTCCGCGTCGATGGCGGATCCTGGGGCGTGCCCCCGGGGATCGGCACGGCGCCCGATGATTTCGGCGGCGTCGTGGGGCTGCTCGTCATCGCCTGAGCGTAGGCTCCCGTGGGGCCAGCCTCATCGGGGATGGACGGTGAGCTCGGCAGGCACCCAGACCGCTGGGTCGAGCAGGTGGCGAATGGAAATGGTGTATCGCCCCGGAGGTGAGGTGACGACGCGCTGCAGGTGCCCGGTGACCTGTTCGCCGGGCGCAAGCGTCCCGGTGACACTGTACGCGAAGCACAGGATCAGTGGTGCCATCGTCTCCAGCTCGCCCTCGATGTCGAGCTCGCAGACGACGTAGCTCAGCTTCACCGGCTGGTTGCTGACGTTCCGGATCGTTGATTCGAGCTTCAGCGTGTCCCCTTGACGAAGCCCGGGGTTCAGCAGGCGCAGCGACTGAACGAGGGTGGGGCGCGCCTGCCACTGCTGGGCAATCCCGCCGTCGAGATTCGGAACGGGGTCTTCGAGCTGGGCGGGCGCCTTTCCGTTGCCGCCACACCCCGTCGCCGCCAGCATTGCGATGGGAGCCAGGATTCGTGTGCGCGCCATCAGCCGAGCGCGGAACGTTTCAGCAGAGTGGGCGAGGCGTGAACGAGGAATTGTCATTGCCATCTTCATGGTTCGGGTGCGCGCCGCCTGACGCTCGGCAGTGTGCGTGGACGCTCACTCATTGGACCCTCCTCCGAGACGCGCGGTCACCGGTCGTGAGTTGGAGGTGCGTTTGGTCCGCCGGTTCTTCTGCGTCCTCTGCGTCCGCTGTTCGGACAAACGAGCCAATTGGTGGCGAGTGCACCCGCCTGACATGACTCCTAGCCGGGTCATTGCCGGGAGCGCTACACTTTGTGCATACCGGCCAAACAAGATGTGGAATGCCGGACCTCCGTCCTCTCGAACGACGATCATCGGAGTCACCAGCACTTGACCAACCTGTCCCGCGCGCGTCGAGCCCGTCTCGCCATCGAAGTCGTTGTGGTTCTCACGCTCCCCGCTGGCTGCGGCGGTTTCGGAGGCGCTTCGTCGGCATCGGGCGAGCTCGAATCGGCCGGCGGGATGACCCGTCCCGCGGGCACTCTTCCGCGGACGCGCGCGGAGCGCACCAGCTACCGCGAGACGTCGAGCCACGCCGATGTCCTCGCCTTCATCGACTCGCTGCAGGCCCTCGGTGCGCCGATCTGGGTGGGCGAGGTTGCGCGGACGACGCAGGGACGCAGTGTGCCATTCGTCGTCGCATCGCGCCCGTTGGTCACCACTCCCGCGCAGGCGCGGCGCCTCGCGCGGCCGATCATCTACGTGCAGGGCAACATCCATTCAGGCGAAGTAGAGGGCAAGGAGGCGCTGCAGGCGCTCCTTCGCGACCTGATCTTCAGCGCTCGGCCCAACGTCCTCGACTCGGTGGTGCTCATCGCCGTCCCGAACTACAACGCCGACGGCAACGAGAACCTCGCGCCGCAGCAGCGCGCGCGCGGTTCCCAGAACGGACCGGAGATGGTCGGCACGCGAGCGAACGCCCAGAACCTCAATCTCAATCGCGACTACATCAAGGCCGAGGCGCCCGAGACGCGAGGCTCGCTCGCGATGTTCGATGCGTGGGATCCGGACATCTTTCTCGACCTGCATACGAGCGATGGCAGCTATCACGGATACGCGCTGACCTACTCGCCCTCGCTCAACCCGGCCGCCTTCTTCGGCGGGGTGTACGCGCGCGACACCATCTATCCGGTCATCCGCGAACGGATGCGCATACGCCACCGTTTCGAGACCTTCGACTACGGCAACTTCAACCGTCCCGACAGTACCGGAACGTGGAGCACCTATGAGCACGGCCCGCGCTTCGGGAGCAACTACTACGGGCTGCGCGGCAGGATCGGCCTCCTCAGCGAAGCCTACTCCCACGATCCCTTTGAACGACGCGTCGCGTCCACGTACGCGTTCGTTCAGGAAGTGCTGTCGTACGCGGCCGAGCGGTCGGGGAGCATTCTCGCACTCTCGCGACGAGCGGACGCCCAGACGACGGCGTGGGGACGCACGCCCGCGAACGCGCCGGCCATCCCGATTCGCGCCGGCTTCACGACGTCACCATTCAAGGGTGACATTCTCGTCGAGCAGGTCGGGAGAACCCAGGGCGACACCGTGCGCCATGAGCCGGGACTACGTCCGGGCGAGCGCCGATCAGGCATCATTCGGACTGTTCGTATGACCGTCGCTGACCGCTTCGAGCCGACGCTGACGCGTGCGATGCCAACGGGATATGC
>JANOCW010000459.1:0-2268 GCA_031412375.1 Gemmatimonadaceae bacterium
CGAGTGTCGCATCAACGCCGAGGATCCCGCGCGCAACTTCCAGCCGTCGCCGGGGAAGATCGAGATCTTTCATCCGCCGGGCGGGCCCGGAGTGCGGCTCGACACCCACGTCTATGCCGGCTACACCGTCCCGCCGTACTACGACTCACTGATCGCCAAGCTCATCTGCCAGGGGCGTGACCGGCAGGAGGCGCTGCGACGGATGCAGATCGCGCTCGAGAGCTTCATCATCGAGGGCGTGACGACCACGATCCCATTCCTGGCGCGGGTGATGATGAGCAAGGCGTTCCAGTCGGGGGACGTGGACACGAAGTTCCTCGAGCGGCAGCCCGACCTGATGAAGGAGCCCGTGGCGTGAGGCTGGACGTCTTCTTCGGGCACCAGCAGGCGACGCCGACCGACATCGCGAATCGGGTGGTCGCCGTGATGGACGTCCTGCGCGCATCGACGACCGTTGCCGTGGCGCTGTTCAACGGGGCGAAGAACATCATCCCGTTCGACAGCCACGAGGAGGCCGTCACGCGGTCGAAGACGCTGGAGCGATCCCACGTGCGGCTCGCCGGCGAGCGGAAGATGCTGGCCATCCCCGGATTCGACCTCGGGAACTCTCCGCGCGAGTTCACCCGCGAGGCCGTGGAGGGGAAGACAATCCTCCTCTCGACCACGAACGGCACCGGGGCGCTCCTGGGGCTCCAGGGGGCCCGTGACGTCGCCGTGGCATCGTACGTCAACTTCTCGGCCGTCCTCTCCATGCTCCGGGCAGCGGGGCGTGGGGGAAGCGACCTCTCGATCATCTGTGCCGGTCGTGAGCGGCAGTTCTCCCTCGAAGATGCCGCGTGCGCCGGTCGGTACGTCCGTCACATCACCAAGAGCCTGCCGGCAACCGAGCTGAATGACGCCGCACGCGCGTGCGTCATGATCGATCGCCGCTATGGCGATTCTCTGTCCCGCCTTTTCGATGAAGCGTCGCACGGACGAGCCCTCACCGAGGCCGGATTCGCAGAAGATCTCGTCGTCTGCGCGGCCGTTGATGCATACCCCGTTGTCCCGATCTACCAAGACCGCCAGATCACGAAGCTCGGGCCCGAGCGCGAGCGGTAAACGGCAGAAGCCGGCCGAGAGCGCGAGCCCGGCGTCCGTCGCACCACAGTCTGTCGCGCCCAAGTCTCATCTTCGCCGCGAGCTGACGGCGATTGCCTTCCTGCTCGTCGGGGTGTTCATCGCCGGGGCGTTGCTGTTCCCGGGACGGGGAGGGGTGGCCTGTGCGACCTCGGGCGGCGTGTTCGGGCCGGTCGGCTCGTGCCTGCGAGAGGGTATTCTCGTCGCGGTCGGCGGCGTCGCGGCGGCCCTCATTCCCCTCGTTGCGGCCGTGCACGCGCTTCGGCTGTTCGGGCGATTCGGCCCGGCGACGGATCGCTCGTGGATCGTCTTCCTCGGTGGGGCGGCGATCCTTGCGCCGATCGGCCTCGCGCTGGCGCGACGGGCCTTCCCTGAGCCCGACATCTGGACCGGAGTGTGGGGCAGCTTCGCGGCCTATTACCTGACAGCGGGCTTCGGAAGCGCGGGGGCGTGGATCATCCTCGCACTCGTGTTGAGCGTGCTCATGGCGGCAACGCTGGCGTGGAATCCCGTGCGGATGCTGGTGGGGCATCGGCCGAGCGCGTCGCCGCGCGGGCTGGTCCTGATCGGGGGGATCGAGGGTGAAGCAGACGCCGGCGCCGACGCATCGGCTGCCGTGAGGACATCGACGTCAAACATGCTCGAACCGTCGCCCGAGGAGATGCCGGCGATGGATCCGTCGCTCATCGAAACGGACGTGGAGGGAGTCATCCCGCTTGCCGCCGCCCGGAGAAAGAAGGATCGAAAGGGGAAGCCTGACGTCGGCGTCGAGCGTGATACGGCGATCGCGGCGGCGATCGAAGCCGGTGACATGGACGACGTCGAGATCTTCGCAAGCGATGAGTTGCCGACGCCGGACCTGCTGACGCCAGCCCCACCGCGGAACGCGGAGCTCGGCAAGCGTGAGCTCGATGCGATGGGCGTGAAGCTCATGGATGCGCTGCGGACATTCCGGGTCGAGGGCGACCTGATTGGTCGAACCACCGGCCCCGTGGTCACCCAGTTCGAGATCGCCCCTGCTTCAGGTGTGAAAGTGCGGCAGTTCGCGAATCTCGCCAACGATCTCGCGCTCGCGATGCGGGCGCCGAGCATACGGATCGTGGCGCCGATTCCGGGGCGCGGGGCGGTGGGGGTCGAGGTGCCCAACCC
>JANOCW010000460.1:0-6552 GCA_031412375.1 Gemmatimonadaceae bacterium
GATGTACGAGCGCATCACCGCCGAGAATCCGTACACCGTTCCGATGCGCATCTATCCCGCCGTGCACTACACGATGGGTGGACTGTGGGTCGACTACAACCTGATGAGCACCATTCCCGGCCTGCACGTCATCGGCGAGGCGAATTTCTCGGACCATGGTGCAAACCGGCTCGGCGCGAGCGCGCTCATGCAGGGACTCGCGGACGGCTATTTCATTCTGCCAAGCACGATCAGCGATTACATCGCGTCGAGCTCGCTGGCGCCGGTGAAGACGGATCATCCGGCGTTCCGGGAAGCGGAAGCCGCCGTGACGGCGAGGACCGATCGCCTGATGTCGATCAAGGGCACCCGCACAGTCGATTCGTTCCACCGCGAGCTGGGACGCCTGATGTGGGATTACTGCGGCATGGCTCGAAACAAGGCAGGGCTGGAGACCGCTCTGCAGAAGATCCCCGAGCTCCGAGCCGAGTTCTGGCGGAACGTCACGGTCCCGGGCAGTGACCGCGAGCTCAATCAGGCCCTGGAGAAGGCGTGGCGCGTTGCGGATTACATGGAGCTGGCTGAGCTGATGTGCGTCGATGCGCTCCACCGCGAAGAGTCGGCCGGCGGACACTTTCGGGAGGAGAGTCAGACCCCCGACGGTGAGGCGCTTCGCGATGACCAGCGATTCACCTATGTGGCGGCGTGGGAGTACGCCGGGGCGGGGAAGGCCCCGGTGCTCCACAAGGAGCCGCTGCACTTCGAGCACGTCGCGCTCGCGCAGCGGAGCTACAAGTGAGGCTTTCGCTCGTCGTCTGGCGGCAGGCGTCGCCGGCAGTGGCCGGGGCCATGGTCCGCTACGAGGCGCCCGACATCAGTCCCGACATGTCCTTCCTCGAGATGCTCGACGTCGTCAACGAGCGCCTGATGGAGCGGGGCGAGCTTCCAATAGCCTTCGATCACGATTGCCGCGAGGGCATCTGTGGATCGTGCGCCCTCATGATCAACGGGGTTGCGCACGGTCCGATGCCGGGAACGGCGACCTGCCAGCTCCACATGCGGAGTTTCCGCGATGGAGACACGATCGTGGTCGAGCCGTGGAGAGCGCGCGCCTTCCCGGTGATCAAGGATCTCTGTGTCGACCGCGGCGCGCTCGACCGCATCATCGCGGCGGGTGGATTCATTTCCTCAGCGACCGGCGGCGCGAGGGACGCGAACGAGATCCTGGTGCCCAAGGCATCCGTGGACGACGCCATGGATGCGGCCGCCTGCATTGGATGCGGGGCCTGCGTCGCCGCATGCCCCAACGCGTCGGCTGCGCTGTTCACTGGAGCGAAGATCACACATCTCGGGCTGTTGCCTCAGGGGCAGCCCGAACGCGACGCGCGCGTCCTGGCAATGGTGGCACAGATGGATTCTGAAGGGTTCGGTTATTGCACCAACCACGCGGAGTGCCAGGATGCCTGCCCTAAGCTGATCGGCATCGACACGATCGCGCGGATGAATCGCGACTACATGAAGGCGACCCTTCGAGGAGGCGGCAAATGACTTCCCCTGGTGCGAATCCCCCGGGCGGCGATCGGAACAAGAAGGCGAACGTTGGCGGTGCCGATGCAGTGCCGGATAGCCCGAGCACGTCGAAGCCGCAGGGCGCCGGGCTTACCGAAGACGAACGTCGTCGGACCCCTCGCGCTGTTCCCGCCGCGACGGCGGCGAGCGGGATGAAACCGGTGATCTACATCATCATCGCGATCGTCGCGATCGCGGCAGCCTACTTCTTCCTCGGGATGTAGGCCGGTACGTCGCGGCACCACGGGCGACTCGCGTTGGTTCGGGTCGCCCGGTCTGTTCCGGACCGCCGCAAGCCGCACGGCCGCTGGATCGGACTAGTGAACTGCCAGCGAAATGGTGATAGCAGGCTCGCTCGTTCAGGGACAGGACCTGCTTGGAAAAGCCTGAACATGAAGAGCATGAAGGGTACGTGAAGGCGCATGAAGAGGGGCAACCGCCATGGTGGGCACCTCACCGTGACGCGTTCAGCGCCGTTGACCCTTTGACGACGTCAGAGACGTACCCCTAACGCCGTCCTGCATAACCCATGTCGCAGTCAACGCCCTCTTACCAGGGGCAACAGCCAGGGGAACGGATCAAACGGATCAAACGGATCACGACCGATACACCCCTCCGACCGACAACTCATCCCTGCGGGACCCGACAAGCGGGATGGTGGTGACCCCCGTCCCGAACCGATCCGTTCTGATCCGCCCCATCTGCTCGATCCGTTCCCGGCTGTTGCCGTTCGCTGATGGGTCCCCTGCTATCCAGATCTCGAAATCAGTTCAGTAGTCGGGGATTTCGGAGGTTTTCAGGCGCCGAGTCCATCCCTACTGGTCCACCGGACGCGCGACCGCATCGCGGTGGCTCGCCGAGGTGGCACCCCGCTACAGCCTCGGCAGCGTCACCCCGGTCTGGCTCTGGTACTTCCCCTTCTTGTCCTTGTACGACACCTCGGGCTCTTCCTCTCCCTTGAAGAACAGCACCTGCGCGATGCCCTCGTTCGCATAGATCTTTGCCGGCAGCGGCGTCGTGTTCGAGATCTCGAGCGTGACGAACCCCTCCCACTCGGGCTCGAAGGGGGTGACGTTCGTGATGATTCCGCAGCGCGCGTAGGTGGACTTGCCAACGGTGACGGTCAGGACGTTGCGCGGAATGCGGAAGTACTCGACCGAGCGGCCGAGCGCGAAGGAGTTCGGCGGAACGATGCAGACGTCCCCCTCGAACTCCACGAACGACTTGGGATCGAAGTTCTTCGGGTCGACCATCGAGTTCAGCACGTTCGTGAAGATCCGGAATTCGCGGGCGACTCGCATGTCGTACCCGTACGAGCTGACTCCATAGGAGATGACACCGTCGCGCACCTGGCGACCCTCGAACGGCTCGATCATGCCGTGCTCGGTCGCCATGCGGGTGATCCAGCGGTCTGACTGAATTGTCATGAGGTCAATACGAGGGCGTGCGCCCCGGTGAGTCGGAAGGATGTCACGGCGGTCCGGCGGGTGGGCACGGACGCGGCAGGGTGCGGTGCGCGCGGAATGTAAGGGGGTCAGGATAGCCGCGCCACGGACTCGCCACGCTCCGCGCACTGTCCGCACGACGGGGGCGAGCGCGCTGGTTTTCACGCTCATCGACGGCGCCGAACGCCATCGGGGCGTGGTTCGCGAAGGGCGTTGACACTCGCTAGCGACGCCGGATAGCTTTTCCGTGGCTCGCTAGTGAAATATTTCACGAAGTCGGAGGCTCATGGCCCGGTCGTACCTGCCAGTGCTGCTGCTCCTGGGGTTCGTGGTCATGAACGCCGTGATGATGCTCGGATTGTCGCACCTCACCATGCGGTCGCGCCCGACTCCGGTGAAGCAGGGTGCCTACGAATCCGGCATCCCCGCACTTGGTGATGCGCGCGAGCGGTTCTCCGTGAAGTTCTACATGGTTGCGATGCTGTTCATCATCTTCGACATCGAAACCGTGTTCATGATCCCGTGGGGCGCGCACTACCGGCAGCTGAGCTGCGATATTCCGCTGGCGGCGGGGATCTGCCCTTCGGGTCATCTCTCGTTCTTCGGGCTCACCGAGATGCTGGTCTTCATGGCGATCCTGCTCGTCGGCTTCGCCTACGTCTGGAAGAAGGGAGCGCTGCAATGGGACTGAGCCCCCGTCCCGAAACGCGCACGGTCACCGTCGACCCGCAGAGTCAGGAAGGCTGGGTCACGACGCGCCTGGATTTTCTCGTGAACTGGTCGCGCGCCAACTCCCTGTGGCCGATGCCATTCGGCACCGCATGCTGCGCCATTGAGTTCATGGCGACGGCTGCGAGCCGTTTCGACCTCGCGCGCTTCGGAATGGAGCGCATGAGCTTCTCGCCGCGCCAGGCCGACGTGCTGATCTGTGCGGGTCGCGTCCCGTTCAAGCTCGCGCCGATCATCCGGCGCATCTGGCAGCAGATGCCGCAGCCCAAGTGGGCGATCGCCATGGGAGCGTGCGCGTCGACCGGGAACATGTTCGACAACTATGCGGTCGTGCAGGGCATCGACACGATCATTCCGGTCGATGTCTACGTGCCGGGGTGTCCACCACGCCCGGAGGGCCTCATGTACGGGATCATGATGCTCCAGAAGAAGGTGATGAATGAGCGGATGTCGGACCGCTCGCTGCGGGATGAAATGGAGCCCGATCCGTCGAGCCAGCTCTACCTGCCGCCGTCGACGATCGACGAACTGTCGGAGCCCTTCGGAAACTCCGTGAACCAGACGCGGTCCGGGCTGTGAAGGACGGATTCACCCCCGCGACGCCGGGCAGCGCGTTGCAGGCAGCGACGCCACCCTCGACCCTCCGACAGCTTCGCCACCGTGGCGGTGACGTGAATCCCTCCGGTGCGGCGCTGCGCGACCAATTCGGATCGGCGATCAGCGCGACTGACGTCGTTTGGGGCGAGACGACCGTCATCATCGAGCCGCGACGAGCGCACGAGATCGTTCGGTGGCTGCACGACGATCCCGCGCAGCAGTACACCTATCTCTCCGATGTCACCGCCGTCGAATTCCGGGATCCGGAGCAGCCGATCGAGGTCGTCTGGCATCTGCGCTCGCTTCCGTTCCGCCGGTTCCTCCGCCTCAAGGCGCGTCTTCCCCGAGGCACTCCACTCGAGGTCGACAGCGTGTGGCCGGTGTTCAAGAGCGCGGATTGGCTGGAGCGGGAGTGCTACGACATGTTCGGGATCAAGTTCATCGGGCACCCGGACCTTCGCCGCATCCTGATGTGGGAGGATTACCGGGAAGGGTTCCCGCTCCGGAAGGACTTCCCGCTGCGTGGACGCTTCAGCCGCGCCGAGCAGCTGCGGCAGGCGCTGGCCGCGAATCCCGAAGCCCGTTACTCGATGGAGGAGCTCACGATCGCCGCGGCGTTCGAGGATCTTCCGGACGAGATGCGTGCGCGCCTCGCCGGCGGCGAAAAGGTCGGAGAATAGATGGCGAATCGACGGACGGTGGAGGTCGCACTCTCGACGAGCGGTCTGGATGCCCAGGGGCGCCCCACACGGCGGCCCCTGTCGGCCTCCGAAGATGGCAATGTCCTCACGATGGACCCGCCGCTCCCGATGGAGCCCGGGCTCGAGGGCGACCACATGCTCATCAACATCGGCCCGCAGCACCCGGCGACCCACGGCGTCCTTCGCCTCGTCCTCGAGCTGGATGGTGAGACCGTCGTGCGCTGCATCCCGCACGTCGGTTACCTCCATTGCGGCTTCGAGAAGACCTGCGAGTACCGCAACTACCACCAGATCATCCCGTGGACCGATCGCGAGGATTACCTCAACGCGCCCGGCAACAACGTCGCCTACGCACTGGGTGCCGAGCGGCTGTTCGGGATCGACGTCACTCCGCGATGCGAGGTCCTGCGGGTCATTGCCGCCGAGCTGTCGCGCATCATGTCGCACCTGGTCTGGCTTGGCACGACGTGCATCGACATCGGAGCGTTCACGCCATTCCTCTGGGCATTCCAGGAACGCGAGAACATCTACAACCTGTTCGAGAGCTGGGTCGGTGCGCGGCTGACGACGTCCGTGACGCGTGTCGGCGGCATGGCTGCCGACATTCCCGTCGGTTGGACCGATCAGCTCGGGACGTTCGTGCGGTCGTTTCCCAAGACGATCGACGAGATCGATCGCATGCTCACGAAGAACGCGATCTGGGTGGGCCGCACGATCGGCCTCGGCGCGATGAGCCAGGACGAAGCGTTGAACTACGGATTGTCCGGCCCGCTGCTCCGCGCGGCTGGCGTGGCGTACGACGTCCGCAAGGATTTTCCGTATCTCGGCTACGAGACCTACGACTTCGAAGTGCCCGTCGGAACGAACGGCGATGTGTATGACCGCTTCCTCGTCCGGATGGAGGAGCTGCGCCAATCGGTTCGCATCCTCGACCAGGCACTCGCCCGGCTCCCGAACGGCCCCGTGAACATCGACGATCCCCGCGTGATCCTTCCGCCCAAGTCGAAGGCGACGAGCGAGATGGAGTCGATGATCCATCACTTCAAGCAGGTGATGGAAGGCCCGCGGCCGCCGGCAGGCGAGTCGTACGTCGCGGTGGAAAGCCCGAAGGGCGAGAAGGGTTATTACATGGTCTCGGACGGCACCGCGAAGCCGGTGCGGTGGCGGATTCGGCCGCCGTCATTCGTGAATCTTTCGGCGATTCCGAAGATGGTCGAAGGCCATCTGCTCTCCGACGTCATCGCCATTAACGCGAGCATCGACATCGTCATGGGAGAAATCGACCGGTGAGCGTGAGTGGAGCGGGCGGCACCCCCATGTCTTCCCCCGCGTCCCATGCCGGCGGTCACGGTCAGGGTGCGAACGAAGCGCCGGTGTTCGAGGGCGCACGGCGCCAGGAGCTCGATACACTCCTCACGCGCTATCCGACGAAGATGGCCGCGCTCCTCCCGGCGCTGTGGATCGTGCAGGCCGAGCGCGGATGGGTCAGCGAGCGGTCGATGACGGAAGTGGCCGCGCTGCTCGGCCTCACG
>JANOCW010000461.1:0-4001 GCA_031412375.1 Gemmatimonadaceae bacterium
CGGTGCCGACGACCATGCTCGCCACGGCGCCAGCCGTCGTGCAGCGACGCCAGAAGATCGAGAGCACCAGGGCCGGAAAGTTGCCGCTCGCGGCGATTGCGAAGGCGAGCGACACCATGAAGGCAACGTTTTGCCCTTTGACAGTGATGCCGAGTCCGATGGCGAGGAGCCCGAGGCCGATCGTCGCGCCACGCGCGACGCGGAGTTGTTCCGTCTGCGACGCCTCGCCATGCCGAAAGACGTTGACCCACAGGTCGTGCGATAGTGCCGCGGCGCCCGACAGGGTCAGCCCGGCGACCACCGCGAGGATCGTCGCGAACGCGACCGCGGCGATGAAACCGAGGAAGGCGGTGCCACCGAGGAGCTCGGCCAGGAGCGGGGCAGCCATGTTGCCGCCGCGGTCGACGCTGGTGATCACGTCCGGACCGACGAGCACCATGGCCCCGAAGCCGAGAACGAACGTCATCAGGTAGAAGAGGCCGATCAGCCCGGTCGCGTAGAACACCGACGTGCGCGCGGCCCGCGCATCGCCAACGGTGTAGAAGCGCATCAGGATGTGCGGCAGCCCGGCGGTGCCGAACATCAGCGCCATTCCGAGCGAGATCGCATCGAGCGGATTGGCCACCAGCTTCCCGGGCGCGAGCACGGCATCGCCATACTTCTCGGCAGCGGCAGCGAAGAGGTTCACGGGATTGAAGCCGAAGCGCGCGAGCACGAGGATCGCGAGCAGGGTCGCGCCGGCCATGAGGAGCACGGCCTTGACGATCTGCACCCACGTCGTCGCGATCATCCCGCCGAACAGCACGTAGGTGAGCATCGCGAGCCCGACGGTGATCACCGCCGTTTCGTACGACAGGCCGAACATCAGGCGGATCAACCCGCCCGCGCCGACCATCTGTGCAATGAGGTACAGCGAGACGGTCGCGAGCGTGCCGATCGACGCCGCGATGCGCACGGGCGTCTGGCGCAGTCGCAATGCGACGACATCGGCGAAGGTGTACCGCCCGAGATTCCGAAGCGGCTCGGCGATGAGGAAGAGCACCACCGGCCAGCCCACGAGCCATCCGGTCGAGTAGATCAGCCCATCGAAGCCCGATGTCGACACGAGCCCGGCGATCCCGAGAAAGGATGCGGCGCTCATATAGTCGCCGGCGAGGGCGAAGCCGTTCTGGCCGGCGGTGACGGTGCGACCCGCGGCGTAGAAGTCATCGGTCGTCTTTGTGCGCTTCGCCGCCCACCATGTGATCCCGAGCGTGATCGCGATGAACGCGAAGAAGAACACCATCGCGATGACGTTGGGTTGTCCGATCGCAGTGGACACCGCAGGCGGCGGAGGCTGAACCGACGGCGTCGCGGTCTGGAGAAATGCGAGTGCGGGGGTCACTCGTTCATTGCTCCGACTTCAGTGTCGTAATGCGCGTTTGCCCAACGCACGTAGATCCAGGTGAGGACCCACGACGACACGATGACGAGTGCGCCGAGCAGGATGCCGAGGGTGAGCCCCCGGGTTACCTGGCGCGCGAGCAGATCCTTGTGGTAGGCAATGAGGACGATGAAGCCGAAGTAGATGAGCATCATCGCCGCGGTGAGTGTCCCCGCGATCTTCCACCGCGCTGCGCCAAGCGCGTTCAAGCGCTGTTCGTGCTTCTTCATCCCTGTCCCCCGGCTCGTGATCACCACGGCGGGGCCGCGGTGCATCCTTCTACATGAGTCGGGCGAATCTGGTGGAGTGCCGCGGGCTACGCCACCAGGAATCGAGTCGGCGTGCGAGCCAGCTAGGGCGCTGGCTGCGGGAGGAGGTTGAAGTCGTACTCGAGGGTAATGCTGTCGTCGACGCTGAGGACCATGCCGACCTTGGGGATGGTCATGCCGAAGTCAGCGAACTTGAAGTTCGTCGTCGCCGTGCCGGTGACCGAGCCGGACGCGTTCCGCCTCGCCTTGACCTGCCAGGTGGCGGGTTTGGTCACACCGTGGATGGTCAGGTCGCCCATGAGCTCGAAGGTCATCTCGCCGGTGGCGGGGAGCGTCGCGGGCAGCCCGTTCGCCGAGGTCGGGATGAACACCGCCGTCGGAAAGGAGTCGGTCTGGAGGGTGTTTCGCCGCACGAAGCCGTCGCGGCGCATGTTGTCGGACTGGATCGACTTGAGGTTGACGGTGAAGCTCGAGCCGTCCCGGGCGATTTTTCCATCGGCCCCGATGACGAGTGCGCCGGTCACCTGATTGGTCTTGCCGATGGCGTCGCTCGGGAAGTCCACCCGGGCGAGCTGCTCCCGCACGCGGTAGCGCGCTTCGTTTCCGACGGAGGCGACGACGAACCGGATGGGTTTCGCTTGCCGATCAGCCGCAGCTTCTGTCGCTCGTGTGTCGATATTGTGGCCACCACCTGTCGTTATTGCGACGAGTGTGCTGAGCTGGTACGACCGAACGGGGTGAGGCTCTGCCACGATCGCGGCGGCCGAAAGCATCAGGGGAAGGGCGACAATTGCCAGCTTCTGCAGCATCGGATCTCCAGGAAGGGACGTCGGCGCTCACACGTGCATACCCGCCAGACCCCTGGGAGTACCATGGGGCGAGCGGAAACAGGCACGCGAACCGCATACGCTCGCGTGAGCCGCCGCGTTGTATCGTTGGCCAGGCGTTCGCAGCCTTCCTTACAACCTCCAGCCTCCCCTCTCGACGGATGCCGACGACTCCTGCTCCGACCGCCCACGCCTCACAGGTCCGCGGTTTATCCGAACCCGACCGCGCGGCAGGGGTTCGGGCCCTGGCCCGGCTGCTCGACAGCGCCGTGGGGATCCCGGGAACGAAGCTCCGCTTCGGCCTCGATGCGCTGATCGGGCTGGTCCCGGGGCTGGGCGACATGGCCGGAGCCGCCCTCTCGGGCTACATCGTGCTCGCGTCCGCCCGACTCGGCGCGCCGACGCCCGTCCTCGTGCGAATGATCCTCAACGTCGCCATCGACGCGGTGATCGGAAGCGTCCCCCTGCTCGGCGATCTCTTCGATGTCGGCTGGCGGGCGAATACCCGAAACACAACGCTCCTCGATCACCACCTCGAGGCGCCCGGTGCGACGAGAAAGGGAAGCATCGGCGTCATCGTCGGCGTGGTGGCGGTGCTCGTCCTGCTCGCGGCCGGCGCCCTCGCGCTGACGATCGCCGTCGTGAAGGGGATCGGGGCGCTGATCGCGGGATGACGCTTCGCACCCTCCCTTCTTCGCTCGCAGCTACGGGCTCTTCAGCTTTCAGCCGGTACCTCGCTTCTACGTCTCTCCCCGCCGAGGATGCGGCTCCCCGCTCATGACTCAACGCTCGAGTGTCGCTGGCAGCTGTGAGTTTTTCAGGGTCAGCGATGAGCTGCTTTTTCTGAGGCAGCAGGGATGACAGGCGAGGTGCCAGCGGCAAGCTGAAGAGCGGGGAGCTCCGAGCTTCGCCGTCAGCTACGGAGTGCGGATGCTTCCTCGAAGGCGCCTGTCGATGCCCTGACCAGCGTTGTTTCCCGCTCCCCAAGTCTGGACTGACACCGGGCGCCACGGTAGCATTGCGCCATGCTTCGCCTCGGTCTCGCAGGCTTCCATCTCATCGCCCTCGGCCTCGGACTCGGCGCCGTGCTCTCCCGAGGTACGGCGCTCCGCGAAGCGCTCGCACCCGGGTCGCTCCGTCGCGCATTCCGGGCCGACGCGATGTGGGGTATCGCGTTCGGGCTCTTGCTCGTTACCGGCCTGTGGCGCCTGTTCGGCGAGATGGAGAAGACGCTCTCGTACTACATGTCGAATCACGTCTTCTTCACCAAGATGGGGCTCCTGCTGGTCATCCTCGCCCTGGAGATCTGGCCGATGATCACGCTCATCCGGTGGCGCGCCGCATTGGGTCGTGGCGAGGCGCCGGAGACGGTGGTGAAGCCCAACACCGCGCGCGGGATTGCCCGCATCAGCCACATCGAGGCGGCGCTCGTCGTCATGATGGTCTTCGCAGCCGTCGCGATGGCGCGCGGCTACGGCGTGA
>JANOCW010000462.1:0-4548 GCA_031412375.1 Gemmatimonadaceae bacterium
GACGACCCTGTCGGCCGATTGGATGACGTCGCCCCACTGGGTCGTCTCCGCCGGGGTGCTCAGCCCGGCGGGATCGAGCGTTGCCAGCTCGGTCGGGCGGGGTACCGCTGCACCCATCGCGCGACCTACCGTGCGGATCAGCTCTACCGGCGAGGCCATGAAAATCACGCTCCCGAACCTGACTCCCATCGACGCGGGGCCGAGCATGCGCCCGGGGATTCGTGCCGCCGTGTGGAGTGCCTCGTACGTATGGAAGCAGCCGAGGCTGTGACAGATGATGTGCAGGCGCTGGAACTGCGGGGGGTGGCCGGCGCGCTCGCCATCCTTGAGAATCTGATGGAGCTGGGCGAGATACATCTCCTTGATCATGTGGCGCGCATCTCGGCTCAGCACCGGCCAGATCACATCGCCGACAGTCTCGGCGACGGCCGGCGCGATGTCGGCGTCGCCGACGACTCCGCCGATGCGCGCCTTCGCGGCGTTGATCAGGTTCGCGGCCTGCGTCTTCTCGACGAGCCAGTCGTTGTACTCGTCGTAGTAGAGCTGGTAGATCGCGAAGCGGGTCGCGGTCGGGTCGAGGATCTGACGCGTCTGCGTGAGCAAGCCGTCGTAGTCCCCCGCCTTCGCGTTGCCGACGCCATGCACGAGGAGGACGGCGCTGTCGCCGGGCCAATCCAGCTGCTGCGGTTCGAAAGGCATTGGTGTAGGCCGGTTGGCGCTAGGCGTTGGGCGGCGCGGACTTCGTGGGCGCCTTCCGCTCGGCGGACTGGGTTTGATCCACCGGGCTGCCGGCGTTCCCGGTCTCATCCTTCACGCCGCGACTGCCAGATCCCGGACTCGGCGTCGAAGTCCGGCGACCGGCGCCAGCACCACCTGCTTCCTGCCGCCCCGAGTCGAGGAACGCACCATGGAGTGTCGTGTCCTCACCCTCGCGCGCGCCGGTGGCGGCGACTCGCGGATCGGCGCGGGCGAGCAACGGATCCCATGGATGCGGCACCGGATGCTCCTCGATCGTTCCGGGATAGCGCCCCAGGTACGAATCGTAGAACTCGAGAAACTCCACGGTGAAGGTGTGCCGGAGCTGATCGATGATCGTGTTGAAGGTTGCCGAGGCTCCCCACGCGCGGAAGAGGTTCATCCATCCGCGATTGTCGAGCGCGTTGGGGAATCGCGCGAGCTGGAGCACGAAGTAAACCTCCTCCATGAACTGCGCCTGAATCGCCACGACGTGGCGGATGCGCGGATCGGAGAGCGCCGGCTGCGCGGAATTACCGGGCGCGGGGGGCCGCTGGCACTCGTCGTAGTATGCGGCGAGCTCCGGATGATCGAAGAAGAGACGCTCGATCTCCCGCAGCCCATCCACGAGCTCGCGATACTCCTTCTGCTCCGTCGCGCGGAAGCTCGCGTGCGCGAGCCCCAGATTCCGCCACGCGGCATCGATCTGCATCTCGAGCTCGAAGGGGGACGGTTCGCGCTGAGGAGGCAGCTCATGTCTCCACGTCCAGCTCCGGTCGGCCGGCGCCTGGGATTTCCTACGCATTGGCGTGAACCGTCGGAGCGTGATGATCCCGCGCATTGGCGAAGCCACGATCGCGAAGCCAGGGTCCGAAGGTGTGCTCGGCGATGTGGTACCCCAGCGCGCGGTAGGACTCGAATTGCGCATCGTCGAAGAACTGGTCGGCGGTCGTCTCGTGAGGGAAGTCGGGGCAGGTGACCCTGTAGTTGAGGACCGGCTCCGGCTCGTCGCCCATGACCGAGTTCTTGAGGTAGATGAGGTAGCTCGCCTGGTCCGGGCGGTCTGGATAGTGAATGCGTCCAACCGCGCAGTGGCTGCGGCTCAGGCCAGTGGCCGGGTCAGCGCGGATCATGGTAAGGTCGATGTCGACGTCGATCCCCATGTCGATGTACGCATGACGCAGCACCTCGGTGAACGAGCCGAAGGACAGTCGCGGGTCGCGCTCCGCATCGCAGGCGATGATCACCTTGCAGCGTCGCTGGAGCAACGGGTAGATGCCGATGTTGTCGCCCGTATGCCCGCCATCGGAGAGATTCACGAGACGAGCGGACTCCGTGGTGTTCATCCCCACCTCGCGGATGAGGAACCAGGGCCAGAAGATCCCGCGCTCGGCCGAGCGGAGGCTCGTCGCGCGGGCCGGGTTCTCCAGCCAGCTTCCCAGGCGGATGTTGAAGAGCACCGTCGCGAAGGCCTGGGCGAAGAAGGTGTCGCGACCGATGCCCGACGAGGCGGCCGCTCCGGAGATCGAGACCGCCGTCGCGACCTTTGTTCGTCCACCGCGATAGTCGGCAGTCGGACGAAAGCCCGTGTGCGTCGATCCGCAGAACAGCTTCGAGAAGAGCCAGTAGCCCGACTTGCGATCCTTGCGCGTAAGGTCGCGGCTTCCCGCGAGATTGATCGCGGCGCTGATGAGGTGGTAGGGCGCCGTGTTGCGCCATGTCGAATCGGGCCTGCGGGGTTCCCCGTGCAGCGCGTCGAGCGGCATCTCCATCGCGTCGCGGAAGACCCTCAGCCGTCCCTCCGCATCGGCCATCTCGCTGAAGAGGTAGGTCTCGGCGAGCCGGTCACGATAGAAGAACTGCGGCCCGAGCTTGTTGTGGTCGACGAAGAAGCCCAGCGCAACGAGCACCGCGACGCCGACCACCCCCGCGATCGTGGCCCCACGCCAGGAATCAGCGTACTTCGCCACCAGTGCCGCGAAGAACAGCGTGCCGAGGACGATGACGAGCAGGACGGCGATCCCGAGGACGAGCCGGAGCAGTCCGGGAGACAGCGTGAATCGCTTGCCCGAGCCGGGTGCCCGCGCCGCGAGCATCCGCGTGACGACGAGCGACCCGACCGCACCGATCCCCGCGCCGAGCGGGTGGTCGCGCATCGCGAAGATCGCGAGCGGCGCAAGCGCGATGGCGAGCATGATGTAGAATCCCCACGACACGATCGCGTAGAACGCGGAGGTGATCGACCGCGAGCGCCTCGTCCATCCGCTGCCTCCCGGGAGGACGATCGCGAGCGTGAAGAACGCCACGAGCACCGCACCGGTGAGCGTCGCGAAGGGCACGAAGAGCCAGACCACCTGCGACGCGCCGTCGATCTCCCGACGCCAGAGGAGCTGGCCGGCACCCAGGCCGAGCAGCGCCGCCGCGGTGATGGTGATCGCGGACGAGCGGAGTACACTGCGCTCGAAGGCCTCCTCGGTCGAATCACCCGTCGCGAGCTTCGACGCATGGCTGCGGCCTCGCAGGTAGCGATTGAGCCGCGACCGCATCCAGATGAGGACCTCGATCGCCGCGATGCCACCGAGCAGAAGAGCGAGGAAGATCGGCCTGAGCGGCGCCGGCACGGCAAGAATGCGCTCCATTACTCCGCCACCAGCGCTGGTCCACGCTTGCCACGTCGAGCCGAACACGACGCCCACGGTGCGCGCATTGCGCCCAATGGCGTCGGTGACCGACGGCGGATGGAGCGCCGTCTCCGTCGCCGTGAGGCAGGCCGCATCTCCGGGCGCGCAAGTGTCTGCGCCCTGCCGCGTGCGCACGATCGCCGAATCGCCCGCGACGAGCGCGGGGCGCGTGGTATCCGTGACGGCCGTCGTCGTACGCGGCCATCCGAGCACGGTCGAAAGCGCCGGCGCGATCCCGAGCACCGCGGCCAGATAGAGCGCACTCGCCGCGAACAACGTCAGGAGAAACCCGAAGGCGTTGTAGACCATGCCGATCGTCAGTGCGCCAATGCCGCGGAGCGCATCGCGGCGGAAGAGTCCGCGGCGGGCGATGAGGAAGTTGCCGTGCGTGCGCAGGTGCGCGAGGATGTCGTTACCCGCACGCGGGTGGACCCGCTTGGGCTCGCCGCGGCTCTCGGGCGTCTCCTCTACCGTCTCGGCCGGAAGCCTGTCACGCTCATGCTCCGCATGATCGGCGCGGAACGGGAAGCTGTCCGGCTCGGTGGAGAAGGCGGGCGGCTCGTGCGCCGCGAAGGTGAACGCCGCCCGCGGATCGGACGCGGTGGTCACCGCGTTGTTGTTCCACGAGAGCAGCGTGGAAAAACACGCCCCGATGTACCCGCCTCCCGACACAGTGCTGAGATAATCCACCATCGGCAGTATGCGCATGGCGGCCAGCGCCTGGAGGATGCCGAGGTTGGTCGTCGCTGAGCGGATGCCACCGCCGGAGAGGGCGAGGCCTACCAGGGAGCGCCGCACGACGTCGGGATCCGACTGTCCGTCGTGGCGGTGGCGGTGCAGGTACGCCAGCTCCGCATCGAGGACGGCGTTTAGCTCGGCGGCCGGTGAAGGCGGCGGCGACGCAGAGGCGTTCATTGCCATTCTCGGTGGCGGCATAGTCGCATACCTGAAGCTGCAGCGCCCAGGTCGATGCGGCCGAAAACGCGGGTAGAACATGCAGGTGTCGGTGAGTCGACGCTAGAGTGGTGTCAACGTTCAATGGAAGTGGCCGCAGAGTTAGTTCAGTGGACGCCGGGCCATCTCGTCGCGAGCCAGCGCTTGGACGAGCCGGAGGTCGTCGGCATCAGCGTCG
>JANOCW010000463.1:0-16126 GCA_031412375.1 Gemmatimonadaceae bacterium
CGTGTCGATGAACGGCTTGTGCGGGTCGAATGCATCGGGAAGCGGGCCGCCGCTCCGCGTCGCCAGGTCGGCGAAGCTCCCGACGGATGTGATATGCGAGTCGTCGGCATCGCACACCCAGACCGGCAGCGGCGTCCCCCAGTAGCGGTCGCGCGAGATCGCCCAGTCGATGTTGTTCACGAGCCACTCGCCGAAGCGCTTCTCCCCGACCTCGGGGGGATGCCACTCGACGTGGGCGTTCCGCGCGAGCATCTGGTCGCGGAAGGCGGTCGTGCGCACGAACCACGACGTGCGTGCGTAGTACAGCAGGGGCGTGCCACAGCGCCAGCAGTGCGGGTACGCGTGCTCGAGCGTGCCGGCCTTCCAGAGCACGCCGATCCGCTCCAGCTCGGCGATGATGATCGGATCGGCTTTCTTGATGAACAGCCCCCCGACCAGCGGCATGCCGTCGGGGAACTCGCCCCGCGTGTTCACCGGCTGCACGTGCGCGAGCTTGTGCCGCTGTGCCGCGGCGTAGTCATCGGCACCGAACGCCGGGGACATGTGCACGACGCCCGTCCCATCGCTCGCCGACACGAACGTCTCCGCGACGATGAGCTCGTGCTCCCCGGGGCCGTACTCGACCCAGTCGAGCGGACGTTGATAGCGGAGTCCCGCGAGCTCGGCCCCGGTCAGCCTGGCGACGACCGCCCACCGATCACCGTAGTCATCGCCGAGCACGGCAGGGGCTCGCGACTCGGCGAGGATGATCGTCCCGATCTCCGCCGAGCGTTTCCGCAGCTCGACGTAGACGAGCTCAGGATGGACCGCGAGCGCCGTGTTGGAGACGAGCGTCCAGGGTGTCGTCGTCCACACCAGGATGCGCCGGCGATCACCCTCGTCCCCCGTGCGCGAGCCGGAGCGCGCTCCGTCGCCACGCATCTCCGCCCCGTCCGTCGCGGCGCGGCGCGGCGCAAGGTCGAGCGCGATGTAGACGCTCGGATCGACGACGTCCTTGTACCCCTGCGCCACCTCGTGGCTCGACAGCGCCGTCCCGCAGCGCGGGCAGTACGGCAGGATCTTGTGACCACGATAGAGCAGGTCGCGCTCGCGCAGCCGGTGCAGCGCCCACCACACGCTCTCGACGTAATTGTTCGAGTACGTGACGTATGCGTTGTCGTAATCCTGCCAGAATCCAATGCGCTCGCTCTGCGCCTGGAAGTCGCCCTTGTACTTCCACACGCTCTCGCGACACAGCTCGTTGAACCGCTCGACGCCGAGCTCCTCGATCTGCTGCTTGCCGCTGATCCCGAGTTGCTTCTCGACCTCGATCTCGACGGGCAGCCCGTGCGTGTCCCACCCTGCCTTCCGGTCGACACGATACCCCTTCATCGCGCGATGGCGACAGAAGAGATCCTTGATCGTGCGCGCGAAGACATGGTGGATGCCCGGCTTCCCGTTCGCCGTCGGCGGGCCCTCGAAGAACACCCACGGCTCGGCATCCTCCCTGGCCCGCATGGTCTGGCCGAAGAGATCCTCCGCCGCCCAGCGCGCGAGCATTTCATCCTCCAGGGCCGCATGCGGCTGCTCGGGATCGAGCTCCCGGTACCGCCGTTCCGCCTCCACGCCGGTCACAGTCGCTCGATGACCCCGGTCACCAGTGCCGTGAGCAAGGGCTCGGCGCGGCCGGCGACGGCGATGATCTTCTCGACGCTCGCGGGCTCCAGCGCATCGGGCAGGCACTGGTCGGTGATGATCGAGATCCCCAGTACGCGCATCCCGCCGTGGAGCGCGACGATCACTTCCGGCACCGTCGACATGCCGACCACATCGGCGCCGAGCGTGCGCAGCGCGCGGTACTCGGCACGCGTCTCCAGCGAGGGTCCGGCGACCGCGACATAGACGCCCTCTCGCAGCACGATCCGTTGCTCAGTCGCGACCTCGCGCGCGATGGCCTGCAGCCCGGGATCGTAGGGCATCGACATGTCCGGGAAACGCGGCCCGAGACTGTCATCGTTCGGACCGACGAGCGGATTGTCGCCAAGCAGATTGATGTGGTCGGCGATCAGCATCAGCTCCCCCGGCACCCAGAGCGGGTGCATTCCCCCGCAGGCGTTGGAGACGATCAGGGTGTCGACGCCGAGGGCGCGCAGGACGCGCACCGGAAAGGTCACCTGCTGGAGCGTGTAGCCCTCGTACCGATGAAAGCGCCCCTGCATCGCGACGACAGTCGTGCCGGCGAGCGTCCCGATCAGCAGCCGGCCAGCGTGGGACTCGACGGTGGACGCGGGAAACCCCGGGATCTGCGAGTATTCCACGACCACTGGCCGCTGGATCTGCCGCGCGAGCCCGCCCAGCCCAGTGCCGAGAATGAGCCCGACGCGAGGAACTGCCTGCGTGTGTGCGCGAATCGCGCGAACGGCCGACTCGATCGCCTCGCGCGATGAGCCCGCGGTCGGCGGTGCGGGGGTGAGTGTCTCCGTCATTCCTTGATGAGCGAGTTCAGCCACGCCGGGGTCTGCCGACCATGGCGCTGCTCCTGGTTGCTTCCGTCGTCACGGTCCGTCGGCGCCTCCGTTGAAGCGGCCTCGATCTCGGCGAGCTGCCGCTCGACGATGGTGCGCAGGTGCGAGAGATACGCACGCCGCGCCCGCTCGAGGTGCTCGATCTCGCGCTGCAGGCGCTCGATCTCCGCCCGTGCGGCGTCGACGATCCGCTCGCCGTCTGCCCGCGCCTCGCGCAGGATGAGCTGCGACTCGCGCTCCGCCTGCTCGCGGATCTCCGAGCGTAGCTGCTGCGCGGAGACGAGTGCGTCGTTGAGCGCCTTGTCACGCTCACGGAAAGCGCGGAGCTGCTCGTGAAAGCCTTTCGCCTTCGCCTCGAGATCCTGGTTGAGCCGAATCAGCCGCTCCAGCTCCTCGGCCACCTGTCGCTTGAAATCCTCGACGCTCGCGATGTCGTAGCCGCGCATCGCGCGGACGAACTCCCGGTGTCGAATGTCGACGGGTGTCAGATGAAATGAATCGTCGTTCATGCGTCCCTCGCTCCAAAGAGGATCGTGCCCAATCGGACCATCGTGGCGCCTTCCTCGACGGCGATCTCGAAATCGCCGGACATTCCCATCGACAACTCTCGCGCCGGATGTCCCGCCGCGACCAGCGTGACGCCCGCACTCCGCGCGCCTGCGAACACCGCACGCAGCTCGCGCTCACTCACCCCCTCGGGGGCGATTGTCATTACCCCAAGCACCGTCAGTCCGGTCATACCCCGCAACCGCTCCGCCTCGCGAGGCACATCGGCCAGGCCGATCCCGCCCTTCGACGCTTCGCCGGAGACATTGACCTGCACCAGCACGGGCACCGGCCGGCCGGCGCTCAACCCCGCCCCGTCGACCGCATCGGCGAGGCGTGGGCTGTCGAGCGCATGCAGCAGTGCGAATCGGTCCAGCGACTTGACCTTGTTGCGCTGCAGATGCCCGATGAGATGCCACCGCACCGGGGCCGTCACCTCCGGCATCTTTCGCAGGGCTTCCTGGACCCGGTTTTCACCGACATCCACGACCCCGGCGTCGAACGCCGCCTGCACCGCATCGGCGTCATGCGTCTTCGTCACGGCCACAATCGTCACCTGCTGGCCGTGGCCTCCGCGGACGGTGGCGGCGCTGATCCGCTCGCGGATCTCCGACACTCGACCGGCGAGGTCGAAAAATGGCATAAGAGTGGAAGCTATCGGTAGTTACAGGTGGATTCAAGTAAACGCGCCGCGGTAGTATCGACAGCCGATCGAAGCGCGATGGACGGACACGTGAGCGACGATCGCATCAACCGACCGGTGGGGTCGATCGCCGGTCGGAGGTTCGCGCGAAGCAGCGGCTCGAGTCTGGCCGCCGCGGCCCCGGTTGCGGCCAGATCGATCGACGGGTCTCGCGTCGGCCGAACGCCGGAACCCGCCGCAGGGCGGGCGGCGATGCTGTCACCCGCAGGGAGATACACGAGACCCGACAGCCGCCACGCCGACGCCATGCGATCGCGAACGGCGCGCTCGCCGGTCACCGCCACCGCGAGCGGACGGTCTTGTGCGCTCGCCGAACGGGCGAGCGTCGCCAACTCCGCGCTCAACCCCACCCACCCATCCCTTCGCGACGCGTCGCCGAGCGCGGCCCGTCGATAGAGCTCGTCGCGATACCAGGCGGCTCCGAGGAGCGGATAGGTCACCACGACGACGTCCCGTCGGGCGCCGTGCACGTGCTGCAGATACCACAGGGGATACGTGTCATTGTCGCCAGCAACGAGCAGGAGCGCGCGAGGCGGCGCCGCAGCCAGCAGCTCCTCAGCGAAGCGACGGGGAAGCGACGCTTCCGGCTCGCGAGTGCGATCGAGCGCCGTCCAGTTGAGCAGCGCTGGCGCAGCAGCGATGCCCAGGCCGGCGGCGACGGCGACCCGTCGTCGTGCTGCGAACCAACGGGCGGCAAGCACAGCCGTGCCCATTCCGGCCCAGAGCCCCCACGTCCAGAACGCGAACATGAAGAAGTAGTCGCGCTCGCGCGGCTCGTGAGGCGCACTATCGGGAATGATGCCGTAACCGATGGAGGGCCCGGCCTTGAGGTTGAGATACGCGAGCACGCCAATGGAACCGCACACTCCGAGGATCACGAAGGCCCGCCAGCTTCGTACGTCGGCGCGGCGATGCACGACGAACCCCGTTGCGCCGAGGGCGATGTACGCGATCGTCATGAGGATGCGAGGCACGGTCGGCGTCACCGTCGGCCCGAGTCCGAGCGCGACCTGCCAGTCCGCATACTCGAGAAAGTTGATGAGCTGCAGCCACGCTGGCGCCTGCCTCGGCCACAGCCCGGCGATCGTGTACTGATCGCGCGCGATGACGCCGAGGAGCGCGGCGGCCGTCGATGGATTTCCCTGATTGATCCCGGGGTCGTGCTGCGCTCGGAGGAGCATGACCGCGAAGATCGATATCGCGACGACCCCGACCGCGGGAATGGCCCGCGCTGACCGGATGACGACGGCGGCACCCGCGAGTGCCACGAACGCGATGCCGGCGAGCCACCAGCGTCCCGTCCCGACCGAACCGGCCGCGATGAGCGCCAACGCGAGCCACACCGCGATGTCGCGTCGCATGGTGCCGTCGCCGCGCGATGCCGCGAGCACCAGGGCCGCCGGGCCCGCGACGAGCGCCGTGACGTGGAGCGGTGCGGCGAGCGCGAACAGATACGCCGTGAGCGCGACGAACCGGGCCTCGCCAGTGCGTCCTGCCCGCTCCGCCGACAGCAGCGTCAGCATCGCGAGCAGGAGGGCTGGCCCATACACCTCGGCTTCGGTCGCGCTCGCCCAGGCGGTCGACATGGTGCCGGCGCACACGGCAGCCGCTATTCCGATGACGGCACGACCGGTCAGCCGCGCGACCAGCGCCGCCGCCGCCGCGCCCGCCCCGGCGGTGCACGCCGCTGACAGCAGGTTCACCGCGTGCGCACGTTCAAGCCCGCCGAGCAACGACGCCCAGACGTTCGCGATCAGGACGTAGAGTGGCGTGCCTGGAGGATGCGGTATGCCCAGCGTGTGCGCTGCGGCGACGAACTCGCCCGCGTCCCACCATGTGACGCCAGGCGCCGCGGTGATCGCATACAGCGCCCCGAGTGCGAGGAACGTGACGATCGCTGCGCGGCGGGATGCGCGCACCGAATCACCGTCGGGCATCGGCCAGTCCGGCGTGATCGGGCCGGGGCGAGTCACGTCGCCTGCGCGGCTATGTGTGCAGCTCGAGAATCGGCGATTCCGCGGCGCGCTCCGCCTGGCCGGCGAGCAGGTCGCGCAACTGCGGGGCGGTCAGGTTCCGCGTCAGCCGGCCGTGGCTCGCGATCGAAATTGTCGCCGTCTCTTCCGACACGACGATGACGAGCGCGTCGGTTTCCTCGCTCAGGCCGAGGGCGGCGCGGTGACGCGTGCCAAGGGAACGATCCGCGAAGGGCGCCTGCGAGAGCGGGAGGATGCATCCCGCCCCGATGATCGCATCGCCGCGAACGATCACTGCTCCATCGTGCAGCGGCGAATAGGGGGTGAAGATGGTCGCAAGGAGATCGGCCGACACCCGCGCCTGCATCTCCGAGCCCGACTGGAGGAGATCACCGAGATTCGTCTCGCGCTCGATCGCGATGATCGCCCCGATGCCGGAGCGGCTCAGGCGCTCGACCGCATCTACGATCTCCTCGGCGACCTCGCTGACTTCCATGCGACGAAAGAAGCGCCCGACGCCGCGCGCCTGGCCGATGTGCGCGAGCGCGGCACGCAGCTCCGGCTGGAAGATGATCAGCAGGGCGAACACGCCGTACGTGAACACCTTGTCGAGCAGGTAGGTGATCATCGTGAGCTTCAGCGCGTACGCCACTGCGTAGGTGAAGACCAGCACCACAATGCCGACCAGCATCTGCACGGCCCGCGTACCATGCAGCAGCAGGAGCACGCGGTAGAGGACGAACCCGACGAGCGCGATCTCGAGGAAATCCTTCCAGCCCGGATCGACGAGGCGAGACTGCAGGAAATCGAGCACGGTCAGGTCATCTCAGAGTGAGCCATCGCCAAGTATGGCCCACGCGACATCCAGTGCCTGTCGCGCAGTGGCGACATCGTGCACCCGGAAGAGCCGGGCGCCGCGCAGCATGGCGACCAGATTCGCCGCCATGGTTCCCGCGACCCGCAGGGCTGGATCATCGACGTGGCTCAGTTCCCCGATGAAGCGCTTCCTCGACACCCCGATGACCACGGGGCGCCCGAGGGCAACGAGTCGTGGCAGCTCGCGCAGGAGCGTCAGCGAATGGTCGCTCCGCTTGCCGAACCCGAACCCCGGGTCGAGCGCGATCGCCTCCGCCGCCACGCCTGCGCGCTCTGCAGCCGCAAGGCTCCCGTCGAGCTCCGCCAGCACGTCGGCGGTGACGTCGTTGCCGTACACCGCGTGGTCGTATCGCGCCATGTCGCTCACGCCTCCACGGGAGTGCATGAGGATGACACCGGCGCGTGCTCGTGCGCAAACCTCACCCATCCTGACATCGAGGCGAAAGCCCGACACATCGTTGACGATGTCGGCGCCCGCATCCAGCGCGGCCTGCGCGACATCCGCCTTCACCGTGTCGATCGAGATGACGCTGTCCGCGTGGCGCTTTCGAAGCTCCGCCACGACCGGGACGACGCGCCGCATCTCCTCGGCAGCATCGACCGGCTGCGCGTTCTGCGGCCGTGTGGATTCGCCGCCGATATCGAGGATGTCGGCTCCCTCGGCCAGGAGCCGCTCACCATGCTCGACCGCTGCAGCAGTCGAAAAAAAGTTACCCCCGTCGCTGAAGCTGTCGGGGGTAACGTTGATGATGCCGAGGATGCGCGGTCGATCGACCTCCAGCACCCGTCCCCGGAGCTGCCACTGCTCGGCTCCGGGGCGGGTAGGTGCGAACCGTCCGCCTCCGATCACGCCGGTGCCACCTCCGGGCCGCCGAGCAGCGGCGGGCTCGTCGGACGGAGCGAGGGCTTCAGCGTGCTCGCCGGCGCCAGTGGAGTCGGCGGGCTGTCACGCACGAGCGGTGGGAGTGTCCCGCCGGCAGCGATCACGCGAATCTCGTCGCCGGTGAGCGTTTCACGCTCGAGGAGCGTCGTCGCGACCTTGTGCAGCAGGTCGATATTGGTGCGGAGCGTTTCGGTCGCGCGCGAGTACGCTTCCCTGATCACGCGTGCCACCTCGGTATCGACGAGCTGCGCCGTTTTCTCGGACACCTCGCGGCGGTGCTGCAGCTCGCGACCGAGGAAGATTTCCTGCTCGTTGTCGCCGACGAGGATCGGGCCGATCGCGTCGGACAGCCCCCACTGCGACACGTAGCGCCGGGCGAGCCCGGTCGCGGCCTGAATGTCGCTGGAGGCGCCGGTCGTCACGCGCTCGCGGCCGAAGACCAGCTCCTCCGCAACGCGCCCCCCGTAAGCCATGACGAGCCGCGCCTCGAGCTGCTCGCGCGTGACCGACACGCGATCGTCTTCGGGAAGCGTGAAGGCGAGGCCGAGCGCGCGACCGCGGGGAATGATCGTGACCTTGTGAAGTGGATCGACCCCCTTGGTCTTGATCGCGCAGACCGCGTGGCCACCCTCGTGGTACGCCGTGAGCCGCCGCTCCTCGTCCTTCATCACCATCGACTTCCGCTCGGCGCCGAGCATGACCTTGTCCTTCGCATCCTCGAAGTCGGCCATGTGGACCTTCTCCCGTCCGCGCCGAGCCGCGAGCAGCGCCGCCTCGTTGACGAGGTTCGCGAGGTCGGCACCGGCCATGCCCGGTGTGCCGCGGGCCAGGGTGTTGATGTTCACGTCGTCGGCGAGCGGAACCTTCCGAACGTGCACACGGAGAATGCCTTCGCGCCCCTTGAGATCGGGCGCCGGCACGATGATCTGCCGGTCGAAGCGGCCGGGCCGGAGCAGCGCGGGATCGAGGACGTCCGGTCGGTTCGTCGCCGCGATCAGGATAACGCCGTCGTTCGACTCGAAGCCGTCCATCTCGACGAGGAGCTGGTTCAGCGTCTGCTCGCGCTCGTCGTGACCGCCGCCAAGGCCGGCGCCACGATGCCGGCCGACCGCGTCGATCTCGTCGATGAAGATGATGCACGGTGCGTGGGCCTTCCCCTGTTCGAACAGGTCGCGGACCCGGCTTGCGCCAACGCCGACGAACATCTCCACGAAGTCGGAGCCCGACATCGAGAAGAAGGGGCGTCCCGCTTCGCCGGCGACCGCTTTCGCGAGCAGCGTCTTGCCGGTGCCGGGCGGCCCGATGAGCAGCGCCCCCTTGGGGAGGCGCCCTCCGAGCTTCGTGAACTTCTGCGGATCCTTGAGGAACTCGATGATCTCCTCGAGCTCTTCCTTGGCTTCATCCGCGCCTGCGACGTCGGCGAAGGTCAGCTTCGGCGTGTCGCCGGTGAGCAGTTTCGCTTTCGACTTGCCGAAGGAGAACGCCTTTGCGCCGCCGGCCTGCATCTGCCGAAAGATGAAGATCCAGAACGCAATGATCAGCAGGTATGGGGCGAATGCGATCAGGAACGAGGTGAACGT
The DNA here is from genome assembly GCA_031412375.1 of Gemmatimonadaceae bacterium. GTDB lineage: Bacteria > Gemmatimonadota > Gemmatimonadetes > Gemmatimonadales > Gemmatimonadaceae > JANPKQ01. The sequence continues at coordinate 9,066 of JANOCW010000463.1, forward strand.
CAGCCCCTCGGCGCGGGCCGCGATCCGCACGTTTTTCTCGCGGAGGCGCGCGAACTCGGACTCCGAGTTCTCATAGGGAAGCTGGACGGTGAACTTCCTGGCCTCCTTCCCCTTCTCCTGGATCGGCGTCTTGAACTCGCCGATGAGCTTCGCCCCCGACTTGGTGACCGCGGCGATGTTGTCCTGGGCGAGCTCGATGTCGAAGCGGGTGTAGTCGATCTCCGGAGTCTGCTCGGCACTTCCCTTGGACAGCTTCAGGAAGATGATGGGCACGAGGATGACGAGGGCCCAGAAGGAGAGCGCCTTGGACCGGCCTCCCCACCCACCCCCGTTCTTGCTGCTCCGCTGCTGCGGCGTGTTACCGGGCGTCAATGATGGCATCTACTGCAAGCTCGCTATGTACGGCAAATGGCGGAAATTCTCCGCGTGATCCAACCCATAACCTACCAGGAACTCGTGCGGCGCGGGAAATCCGACGAACGTGGTCGGGTACCGGAGATCCGTCGCGAGGTGCTTGTGGAGCAGGGCGCAGACATCGAGCGACGCTGGACGTCGCTGGGTAAGGAGATCCATCAGTCGGTTGAGCGTACGGCCGGAATCGACGATGTCCTCTACCAGAAGAATGTGTTTGCCCTCGATTCTTGTTTCCGGATCGTAGACGAGGTTTACCGTCCCGCTCGACTCGGTCCCATCGCCGTAGCTCGATGCAACGATGAAATCGACCTGCAGTGGACGATTGATCTGGCGCACCAGGTCACTCAGGAAAATGAAGCTCCCCTTGAGCAACCCGAGTACGAGGAGGTCGCCAGCGGGATACGCGCGAGTGATCTCATCGCCGAGCTCGCGAACGCGCTCGGCGATCCGGGCTTCATCGAAGGCGATCCTGCGGAGAGACCGACCCGCAAGCCGCGGATCAGACATCGTTGCGTTCACAGCGGTATCGCAGCACCGGCCTGCCGGACCGGTCGGTTGCCGCGTCGCTGCGGCGCACTCCGGGAATCCAGACGATCTCCCCATCCGCGAGCACCACTGGCCAGCCACTGCGCTCCGGGCCCGCAATTCGAGCGTCACTGAAGAACCTCTTCACACGCCGTGCCGCCGGTGACCCTGCGGCACGCATTCGATCCCCTGCTCGCCACCCCCGGACCGTGAGTACGCAGTCAGCGGGAAGTGCGGCCGACCACGCATCGCCGCCCCCGTCTCGCGACACCTGTCGAAATCTCCACCCACCCGCAACGACCGAATCAGACAATGAAGATTCCTGGTCGTTCGACAGCACAGGGCTGGCGCGGCGAATCACGACATTCCCTTCCATCCGGACCGCTTCGCCGCCACCTGACAACTGGATCCGCGAGCCGACCCGACTCTTCAATATAAACTGTGTGAGGCGCGTAGTTCCCCGGCGATCGAGGACCATGCCTGCGCGTGCCGCCAGTGCAGGAGCGAGCGCGGCCACCCCGTCGGCAGCCATGCCATCCATGGCGGCGAGGGGCACGGAGACGACGCCGCGCCCGGTCAGCAGCGAGATGCGATCCGCGATGCGATCGAGTTGGCGCCGGACGTTCGCGGCGTCGCGAGCCAATGCGAGCATCGCGGTCGCGAAGGCAGGGTCAATTCGCGCAATGGCCGGGAGGAGGTCGTGCCGCAGTCGATTGCGAAGGTAGGCTGGCGAGCCGTTGCTCGGATCTTCCACATGGTGGAGCCCGACCGTGGCCGCGTATGTCGCTAGGTCCGCACGGGGTAGTCCGAGCAACGGCCGAATCACCGACGAGTCGGCGTAGAGGCCCGCCAATCCGCGCGCGCCTGCGCTGCGAAGCGCCCGCATGCACACCGTCTCGACCTGGTCGTCGGCCGTGTGGGCAGTCACGACATCGGCCCCCGCCTGCCGCGCCGATTCCGTCAGGAATGACCATCGGGCGGCGCGCCACGCCGCTTCCGATTGTCTCAGGCGCGCGGCCCGGCCCACCACAACGCGAACGCGTCGAGCGTCAGCTTCGCGCTGCACGAGGGCGACCGCCCGGCGCGCGGCTGCACCTGTGCCGTGATCGAACGTCGCCACCGCCGCGATGCGCTCGTGCGCGATCCTCGCCGCGGCGTCGAGGAGCACCATGGAGTCGAGCCCTCCGGAGACCGCGAGGATCACCGGCGGCCGACGACCTGCGAGCGCATCGCGAACGGCGGTGATGACGACATGATCGGTCGTGCCAGCAGAATCCGGGGGCATGCTCGCAAGGTACGGCGGCGAGCCGCCTCGCGCAGGCATCCACCCCCCTTCCAATTACGAGAGCGCCGGGTGCACTATTCCGGGAATTCATCGTCCAGGGAGTTGGTCGTGGAAACACACGGGCCGCTGGGAACACTGTGGGTCAGCTTCGGGCTGATTGCGTTCTACATCGCGTTGATCTGGTTGAACACGTTGCTGGGGGTCTTCCTGACCCCGCTCTTTCTCATCCCCGGGACGTGGCTCATGGACAAGGTCAAGGACAGGAAGGCTCGCAAACTGGAGCGCGAGCGACAGGGCGGGCACCCTACCGAGCGCGCCTGAGCACGCGGCACGCCCAAAGCCAGCATTCCCGGGAACTTCTCCCGTACCAGTCCGTAGTGAAGAGGTGGGACAGGGGGTTACAGGCCCTTTGTCCCACTCGTCTTTTCGGCGATGCATCGCACGCGCGTGCGACCCGGCATCGCCCTCTCGTTCGGCGCGCTGTGCGCCTATTCCCGCGGAGCCCTCATGAGCGTCCTGATCCTGCTTCTGGTCGTCGGCCTTGGCGTGTTCTGGCTGATCGGCGCGTACAACTCGCTGATCAGTCTCAAGAATCAGGTCACCAACGCCTGGAAGCAGATCGACGTCCAGCTCAAGCGTCGCCACGACCTCATCCCCAATCTCATCGAGACGGTCCGGGGCGCGATGCAGTTCGAGCGTGAGACGCTCGAGGCGGTCATCAACGCGCGGAATCAGGCCATTGCCGTGGAGCGCGGCAGCGCCTCGGTCGCCCAGACCGCGCAAGTTGAGTCCCAGCTCACCCAGGCACTGAGCCGACTCTCGGTCGTGGTGGAGGCCTATCCCGACCTGAAGGCGACCGGCAACGTGGCACAGCTGCAGGAGGAGCTTGCGTCGACCGAGAATCGGATCACCTATGCACGCCAGCTCTACAACGACACCGCGACCATCTACAACACTCGGCAGGCGCAGTTTCCCACGAACCTCGTGACGGGCATGGCGTCGGCGACGCCCGTCGAACTGTGGGAAATCACGGATGCCGTCGAGCGCGCCGTGCCGAAGGTGGATCTCACGATGAAGCCGACCAACCGCGCGCCTGCGTGACGGAGCCGGTCAACCTCTTCGCGCAGCAGGAGGCGAACCGGCGCCGCTCGCGATGGCTGGTGATCGGCTTCATCGGCTTCTTCGCATGGCTCGGCTTCGGTGGCGACTGGATTTTTGCGCTCGCGACGGAGACTGCGCCGCGTGGAGCCTATCACCACGTTTTTCCCTGGCTGGGAATCACGATGACGGTGATTGCTGCCGCGATGACCGTCTACGCGTGGCGGCACGGCGCCTCGAAGGTACTCTGGTCCACTGGCGCCACCGAGCTGAAACAGGCGCGCTCACCGGCCGAAACGCAGTTGGTCAACGTCGTCGAGGAGATGGCCATCGCATCGGGCATCCCGCGGCCGACGATCTACCTCATCCGCGATGCCGATCCCAACGCCTTCGCGACGGGACGCGATCCGCAATCGGCGGTCATCGCCGTCACGGAGGGGCTGCTCCGTATCTGCACGCGCGATGAGCTTCAGGCCGTCATCGGCCATGAAATGGGGCACATCAAGAATCTCGATGTGCGGCTCATGACCCTCATGGCGAGCCTGGTGGGGACGGTCGCCCTCATCGCCGACGGACTCGGTCGAAGCCTGCGCGGCGGACGGTTCCTTCGTATTGGCGGCGGGTCTCGAAAGAAGGCGAACCCGCTCGTCCTCGTGCTGCTCGTGGTTTGGATCATGAGTTGGCTGCTCGCCCCGATCATCACGCGCCTCCTGGCGCTGGGGATAAGCCGCCGCCGCGAGTACCTCGCCGATGCGATGGCCGCCCAGTTCACGCGCAACCCGCTCGCCCTTGCGAGCGCGCTCGAGAAGATCGAGCGCGAGCACGCCCCGACTGCCGCGATCACCCACGCCTGCGCGCACCTCTGCATCGCGGACCCGCTCGGCCGCGCCGTGACATCGCGCGAGGGATGGCTCGCCGACGTCCTCGCAACGCACCCTCCGATGGCGATTCGCGTGTCGCGCCTGCGAGCGATGGCCTATCAGGAGATCAAGCGAACCGGCGGTGTCATCGGCGGCAGCGTGACCGCTGCCGCGACGCGATCGGGTGCGCCCGCCCGGCCGGGCGCGATCCAGTAGCCGGCTCGCGGCGCGCTACGCCGGGCGGACGTCGTGCTGAGGCGCGTGGCGGAGCCGGTCCGCCCCGTTCGACGATGACCCAATCCCGGCCGCAGCGAGCCACTCGACGAGAGCGCGACCGAAGTCTGGAAGGTCCTTCGGCACCCGCGCGCTGACGAGATTTCCATCCACCACCACCGGACGATCGACCCACGTCGCGCCCGCGTTGGTGACGTCGTCGCGGATGCCGACGGTGGACGTCAGCGTCCGCCCGCGAAGGATCCCCGCCGAAATCAGGATCCAGGGCCCGTGACAGATTGTCGCGATGAGCTTCCCCGCCTCATTCATCTCGCGCACCAGCGATAGCACCTTCTTGTCCCGGCGAAGCTTGTCCGGTGCCCACCCGCCGGGAGCGATGATTCCGGCGAGGTCGGCCGCGACGTAGTCATTCACGTGTCCGTCCACCGGCGCAGGGTATCCGTGCTTCCCGCGGTACGATGGCTCGCCGATGCCCGCGAGGGGAACGAGGAAGCCAGCCTCCTCGAGCCGCAGCTTCGGATACCAGACCTCCAGGTCTTCATACTCGGGACCGACGAGGCAGAGGATCGTGGACTTCGTCATCGCGCTCGTGGATGGGGGTGAACGGTCGTGCGGGCCGGAGCGAACTCGAACGACTGGAGTCTAACCGATTCGACGGCCGTTCACCGACTGATGCACGAACGCCGCGCAGGAGACTGAGCGTCTCCCGCGCGGCGTTCACTGCGGAGACCTACCGTCCGGCCTTTCGATCCGCGATGGCGCGTGGAAGCACGATGACGGTGCGAGTGTCGGCGAGACCGCCGAACTCGGCGATGATCGTGTACACCCCGGGGTGCGTGGCGCTGAAGAAGCCGTTCTCCCGCACGGTCGCCGCGCCCTGTGTGCCGGGGCTCCGCGAGATGACCCCGTAGTTCACACGGGGGCCGCGCACGAGCTCACCTCCGCGTGCCCAGATCTCGGTCGTCACCTTCACCGTGTCGTTCACGTAGGCTTCGCGCGCGGTACCCGGCATCACGAGCCGTGCGGCGGGATTCCGGTTGACGACGAAGAAGTGGGTGGCCGCCCTCGTACCGTGCGATGCGGTGATCCTCACCCGTCCCGGGCCCGTGAACACCACGACGCCGTTCGGCGCGACCCACGCGACGTCGTCATTGCTCGACTCCCAGTGGAGGCGCGGATTGGTCATTGGCGCCTTCTCGCCCTTGCGCATCACCCGGGCGGCGAGCGGGATCGCCGTTCCGACGTAGGCCTGAAAGACACCAGCCTCGATGGTGACGCTCCTGACATCGTTCGCCGCCGGTTCCGTCGTCACGCCCGGTCGCCCGATGAGCATCGTCAGGTGATCGGCGACGCTGCCGAACTCGGCGATGACGGTGTAGACACCCGGCTCTTCCGCCGTGAAGACACCGTCGTCAGTGATGCGGGCCGCATTGGGATTGCGCAGCAGATCCCCAGCGCCGAGGGCAAAGTTCACGCGCGCGTCGTCGATGACCTGTCCGCCCTCGCCCGTCACCCGCGCGTTCAGGCGAATCGGTGTGCCGACCCGAACTTCGGCCTGGGCATCGCCGCTGAGCTTCAGCTTCATCGCGGGGTTGGGCAGGATCTCGATCGTCTGCGACGCCTGCAGCGCGCCCTGGCTCGCCGTGAGCGTGACGCGGCCAGGCTTGAAGAGCGTCAAGGTGCCTTCGTCGGTCACCCACGCGGTGAGCACGTCGCTCGATTCCCAGCGGATGCCACTTCTGCTTCCCCTGGCCGATGTCCCCGGAGCCCAGATGGCCGCGGCGAGGTCCAACGTCGATCCGACATACGCGCCGTACGCGAGGTCCGCGATCTCGATGCGTCCCGCGGGCGCAGCATCGAGCTTCTGCGCGTCACTCTGTTGTGCATGCGCGGTGAGCGCACCGAGCGTGAGAGCGAGCCCGGTCATGAAAGCGGCAGGTCGCATTCGGCCTCCTGCGGAAGCATCTGGAGTTTGGGGCGCGGCGAGCAGATGAAACGGACGTGCCGCGCAGTCACCATTGACGCCTGGCGACGAGGCGGCGTCACCCTGCAGCACTCGTCATTCTACCCTCGAATGGCCCTCAGGAGCCCCGTCCAGGGCCGCGAATTCAGCGCCGGCGCAGCGTTTCGACCACGACCCAGCCAATGAGGACGATCGCGACGACGCTGAAGCAGATCGAAGAGACCGTCCAGGCCATTCCTGGCTGGGTCATCGCGAGGGTGCTCAACCCCAGGGCCGCGGTGCCAAGGCCGAGACGCGCGAGCCATCGTGGAGCGGCGGCGGCGCTCCATTGGCTCCGGGCCCACAGAGCCGCGCCGGCGAAGAACGTCGCGATACCGATCCAGAGCCGCATTCCGAAAACCCGCTCCCGTTAACTTCTCACGATGGATGGCAACGGCCCGCGTGGGACGCGGTCGCCGCGCCCGCAACCGGACGGCGCGCCCACATGGCGCGAACGGGCGGCGGCGCTTCGCTACGTCCCTGCACTCGTGAAGATGGTCTGGGGCACTCATCGCGGCTACACCGCTGCGATGGTCGCGCTGAGGCTCCTGCGCTCCGTGATCCCGATTGCGGCCCTGTGGGTCGGGAAGCTGATCATCGATGTCGTCGTCGCCTCCCTGTCGGAGGCTCCCGACTATTCACG
>JANOCW010000464.1:0-2459 GCA_031412375.1 Gemmatimonadaceae bacterium
GACTTCCCAAGGGACGCACGACGCTGATCGCCGGGACTGCCGGGAGTGGCAAGACGGTATTCGCCACGCACTTCCTCGCCGCCGGGATCGAGACGTCGGGCGAGCCCGGTGTGTTCGCGACCTTCGAGGACGAGCCCGAAGGCATCCGCCGCAACATGATCGGCTTCGGGTGGGACATCCAGAAATGGGAGGCTGCGGGCAAGTGGGCGTTCGTGGACGTGTCCCCCGATTCCAGCGGACCCACGCCGATCGTCGGCAGCTACGACCTCAGCGGACTCATCTCGCGGATCGAGCACGCGGCCAGGAAGGTGGGGGCGACCCGGATCGTGCTCGACTCGCTGAACGCCCTGTTTCTCCAGGTGCCGGACAAGACGCTGCTCCGAATGGAGCTGCTTCGACTCATTCAGACGCTCAAGGGGCTCGGCGCCACGGTCGTGTTCACGGGTGAGCGCACCCAGGACTACGGTGAGGTGACGCGCCACGGCATCGAGGAGTTCGTCGCCGACAACGTGATCATTCTCCGGAACATCCTCGTCGATGAGAAGCGTCGGCGGACGCTCGAAGTCCTGAAGTACCGCGGAACCTCGCATCAGCGCGGCGAGGTCCCGTTCACGGTGACGAAGAAGGGCATAGTCGTCATCCCCCTCACGGCCCAGGCGCTGACGCAGACCAGCTCGACCGTACGCATCACCTCGGGCATCGCTCGACTCGACGAGATGTGCAGCGGCGGATTCTTTCGTGACTCCATCATTCTCGCGTCCGGAGCGACTGGAACCGGCAAGACGCTGCTCGTCACGCAATTCATCGCCGGGGGCGTGGCCGCCGGCGAGCGTTGCCTTCTGTTCGCGTTCGAGGAAAGTCGCGACCAGCTCTTCCGGAATGCCGAGGCATGGGGGATGGACTTCGCGGCGATGGAGAAGGCGGGGCAGCTGACGATCGCGACCCAGTATCCACACGCGATGCCGATGGAGGATCACCTGGTTCGCATGCGCGAGCTCATCGACGAGATCAAGCCGCAACGAGTCGCCGTCGACAGCCTGTCGGCGCTCGAGCGGGTGTTCACGCGCCGAAGCTTTCGCGAGTTCGTGATCAGTCTCACGTCAACGCTCAAGACCAACTCCATGGCTGGCCTGTTCACGTCGACGACCGCATCCTTGCTCGGCGGAGGCTCGGTGACGGAGAACCACATTTCGACACTCACGGATTCGATCATCCTGCTTCGCTACGTCGAGCTTCACGGTCGGATGCTGCGGTGCCTGGCGGTCCTCAAGATGCGCGGCTCGGTGCACGACCACGACATTCGCGAGTACACCATCGATGCGAATGGCATGCACATCGGTGAGCCATTCCGGAAGGTGACCGGCATCCTGTCGGGGAATCAGTCGGTCGTTCCCTCGGGGCTCGAAGATGGGGACGGTTCCGGTGGAGAGAGAGAGGAAGCGCCCCGGTTCGAAGAAGAGGCGGACGCCCGATGACAGTGTCCGTCGTGTGGACACGATGACTCGCGTCGTCTTCACCCTGTACGTCGCGGGTCAGTCGCCGCGGTCGCTGCAGGCCGCGGCCAACCTCAATCGTCTCGGCCAGGAACGCCTGGGCGGGGCGTATGACGTGACAGTCGTCGACGTCGCTGATGATCCGGACCGCGCCGAGAGCGCGCGCATCCTCACGACACCGACGCTCGTCAAGGAAGCCCCAGGCCAGCCGCGCCGCGTCACTGGCGACCTGTCGGACGTCGAGCGTGTGTTCGTCGCCCTGGGACTGTAGCCGCGATGGACGGCGCCCGCCATTCCGTGCATGACACGTCGCATCGCGAGGCCGGCGTGACGGCCCCGCAGGATCTCGTTCGAACCATCGTCGCGTGCGTCGCCGATGGCGTCCTGGTCGTCGATGACGCGGGCCTCATCCGGTTCGCGAATCCGGCGGCGGGGGCGCTCTTTGGGCGCGACGAGGGTGAGCTCGTCGGGACGGAGTTTGGCTTCCCGATCGCCGCCGCGGACAGGACGGAAATCGATATCGTCCGGCGCGGGGGAAAGCTGGTTACGGCGGAACTGCGAATCTCCGAGGCCTCGTGGGAGGGCGAGCACGTCTGCCTGGTCTCCCTTCGCGACATTACCGCGCGCCGGGAGATCGAGGAAGCGGGCCGTCAGCTGGCGCTCGCGCAGGCAGCCAGAGTTCAGGCCGAAGAGCTGAGTCAGGCCAAGACGGACTTCATCGCCGTGATGTCGCACGAGCTTCGCACCCCGCTCAATGCGGTCCTCGGCTACACGGAGCTTCTCGACCACGGGGTCACGGGACCGGTCAACGACGCGCAGCGCGCCCATCTCCAGCGCGTGATCATGAACGCCCGACATCTGCTCAGGCTGGTCAACGAGATCCTCGATTTCTCGACGATCGAGGCAGGTCAGCTTCCCGTCGACTGCAAACCGCATACGGCTGCGGTCGTCGCCACCATGGCGTGC